>DAIDAE010000010.1 GCA_027310755.1 Candidatus Micrarchaeaceae archaeon
TGAGTAGGAAGACAATACCTACTACGGCCGTGGCAAAGAATACGTAGAACGAATCCTGTCTTGAGATTCTTTGTTGCCCGGAAAGCGCAACGACAAAAAGCGCAATTGACCACCCTGCCACCACTGCATCATACAGCAGGGTTAGCGCCCCGCCGGAAAATACAGGGAGCAATAGCAGCCAGATGAACGATACGTATGGTATCTGACTGTACATGACCGCCGCAAAGGTGTTTGCGAATGGCTGTTTCAGTTTGTTGACCAGGTTTTTCCATACACCGTGCAGCACGAGTGAGTATATAAGCATCAGTAGAGGATACCAGATCCAAAGATAGAACATCGCGCTGTATGCCACCGTTGCGTAGGCGTTGGAGCCCAGGATCATTCCGCCATAGCTGTAGTTACCTGTGAATAGGTAGTAGATCCCTGAAATAAACTGCATCAGCGAATTCAGTTGCGAGTTTTGTGCCACAGATCCAATGAAGACGAGGCCTACTATAACATAGACGACAATGGGCAACAACGTTAGTGAGTAATAGAGCTTGAACGAGTCTGCCACTTTCATTGGGCTTTTTGTTGTGCTGCCCGGATGGAATAAGATGTTGTAATATGTTGCAAGCAACCGCGATATGAATGTGCCCATTTCCTCCTGATTCAATTTGCAGGCCAATCTTTAAAAGGCTATTCTAGGACCCTCATAAAGCAGTCCATCGGATTTCTTAGTCGAAAAGGAGCTTGAAATTTAGCAGAAAGAGCTTTAGTCCGTCCACCAGCTTGAATTGCTTTGATACCCCAACACGGACGTGGTACTTTGTGGGCATTTCAGCTATCTTGTAATGGTTTTTTCTGCATTTTATGTTCATCTCCGATTCTATTCCGAAATGGTTCTCCTTCAGCCCGAGCGACCTGAAGACATCGGTCCTCATCGCCCGCAATCCGGTCTGCGAGTCGTGGATCTTCATGCCATAAAGGATGTTGCCCGTCGCGGTCAGTACGTTATTGCCGAACTGTATGTACCCTGGCATGGCCTTCTCGCTTATATTGTGCATACGGTTCCCCAGCGCCATATCAGTTCCGTCCTGCACCATTGCAATCATCTTCTTAAGATCCCCCACTTCATATGTCCCGTCCCCGTCTATGAAGCAGATTATTCCGGTGTTGACGTACTTTGCTGCCTGAATGACTGCATTGCCCTTCCCTGATCCCGTCTGCTTGATAAGTCTCAGGTCCCTGTGCCTGAAACCAAACTCCGCCGATCCCTTGTATATGATTATGACCTTGCATCCCTTCAGTCTCGCTATAGCCTCCCTTGCGACTTGCTCCGCTGCGGGTTCGTCCTTTATAGGTATGATTACGGTCGCATCGCTATAGTCCATATGAGCACTTAACCTTAGGCAGATAAATATTAAAGTTAGATATTTAATACGGTGTTTATGGAAGAGATCAGGGCATTTGTGTGCCTGGAGCTCCCATCCGATATTAGGGAGAAGATTGCACGCACGTCAGAGCAGATAAGGTCGGCTTCCATCAAGCCCGTAAAGCCGGATCAGATGCACATAACCCTCTTCTTCTTTGAGAAGGCCAGCCGCGATCAGATTACCGGCATCGAGCGCGCCATCGGCCGCATAACCCGCTCCCAATTTAACATAGAGGTCGGGGGCGTCGACACATTTAACTATGAAAGGCCCAGCGTCATATTCACGAAAGTGAATGCGGGCGCAGAGATAGCACACTTATACGGGGAGCTCCTGCCGAGCATGGAAAAGACCGGATTTACAACCAAGGGCAGGCCGTTCAGCCCTCACGTCACCATTGCGAGATGCAGGAATCCAGACAAGGAATCAACAGAAAAAATATCAGCATTCCTAAAGGATAACAACGGCACAATATTCGGAAGGTTCAGGTGCAAGGCAATAGCACTTAAGCAGAGCACGCTCACAGAGGCCGGGCCCATATACAAAACCCTGCTATCTAGCGATCTCGCCCCGTAACGAAACTTTTATATTACATTAGACCTTAAATAATGTGGGCTATTTTTGCTTAGTTGATAATAATGAGCCAGTTTGGAATACAAGTGCACGCCAAGTCGAAGACAAAGAAGTTCGGCAACGGTAAGAGGAAGATAAAGTTCAGGGACAAGAGGCGCGCGGAGGTAGGCAACTATTTCTCAGCGACGAAGCTGGCCGACGCGAAGAGGACCAGCAATTCGACCAAGCAGGTCAGGCGCCGTGGCGGTCGATCCACAACGGTTCTCAAGGCTGCCGCATTCGTAAACCTGCTCACAAAGAGCGGGTACAAGAAGGTCCGCATACTTAATGTCACGGAATCGAGGGACAACAGGAACTTTGCCAGGCAGAACATCATCACAAAGGGAACACTTCTCAATACCGAGCTCGGCAAGGCGGTGGTAACGAACAGGGCGGGCCGGGAAGGCAGCGTGAATGCGAAATTGGTGGAATAACCAAGTGACCATATGCCAGCGCGTGTCTATGAGTGCGATGAATCTGAAGCAAAGGCACTGAGGAAGCTGCTCACCTACGACCCGTATCTCGACCCTAACTTGATACCAAAGCTTCCGGAGGTCAGCGACAAGGATAGGGCTGCGATGACTGAGGAGCAGAGGTCCGCGTTGAAGGCAAAGGAGGAAGCGGCAAGCTCGGCATCGAAGAAGCTCAGGGATGACAAATACGCAAACGTGATATTTGCAAGGCAGGACTGTGACCTCCGCGAGGGCAGGTCCATAGGCATAGAAGACGAAAAAAGTTATCTTTTTATCAAGGCCACGGACGAGTTCCTGGATCTTGCCGAGGAGAGGTTCAAGAAAGAGTTCAAATCCGTAAAGCGCGCCTCCCCGGATATAGAAAAGAAATTCATAGCGCTGAAGGACGACGAGGAATCCCGCGCAAATGCCGGCTTTGGCGCCATATTCGGTTGAGGCATTGCAATGAACTTCCTAAGCTCCGACGATTTTTCACGAAGCGCGTTTGATAGGGTGCTGGAAATAGGCCAGGCCATAGACAAGGGCGGCGAAGAGCTTGCCCTAAAGACAAAATCCGTACTTGTCCTATATTTCGAAAAGCCCTCCACCAGGACCAGGCTATCCTTCGAGGTTGCCATGGCGCAGCTCGGTGGCAGTTCCATATATCTAGATCCGAGCACCACACAGCGCTCCAGGGGAGAAACCCTGGGAGATACCGCAAGGATGCTTGGCAGGTACTCAGACTTCATAGCGGCAAGGCTTTACAGCCATAACGATCTCCTCGAAATGGCTCAAAACTCCCAGGTTCCGGTGATAAACGCGCTCACGGACCTCGAGCACCCCACCCAGGCCCTTGCTGATGTCTATACTATACTTAAGCACAAGAAAAGGTTCAAGGGGCTGAAAATAGCCATAGTGGGCGATGTCGCGAACAACACCGCAAATTCGCTCATGCTGACCGCGTCAAAGCTCGGCGCGGAGATATCCCTTGTAGGACCCAAGGAGTACCCTCCAAATCCAAAGTATCTCAGCAAGGCCATGGAGTATTCAAAGGTTGTCGTGGGCAACTCGCTCACGGAAGGGCTGGAGGACGCCGACATAATATACACCGATACCTTCGTGAGCATGGGTCAGGAAGCGGAAGCCGAGAAAAGGAAGAAGGACTTCGCGCCATATCAGGTCAATGGCAAGGTCGTTTCAATGGCCAAGGAGACCGTGATGGTGATGCACTGCCTCCCTGCGCACAGGGGAGAGGAAATAACCAACGATGTGATCGATGGGCCAAAGAGCATAGTCTGGGATCAGGCAAAGAACAAGCTGCTCATGAACAAGGCGCTCCTCCTTTACATCTCGGAACAGGCCTAAAGCCATATCCACCAAAACCATAAACAAAACAGAATCCATAATATTCCAGTGGCATAAGAAGGATGTGGTATACAAACATCCATACCGTCGAGTTAAAACCAAAACCGAAATAAACCGAAATAAAGCTAATCCTCCCAAATCATATATAAATCTATTATTTCAAATCACTACTTGTGGGAATATGCCAAGCGGCACTAAGAGCAAAATCATAGAGCTCCTTAAAGAGAAGGAAATGACGCTTACGGAGCTTTCCGGAACGCTAAACCTGGCTCCATCTACGATAAACCAGCACATAAAGGAGCTTCTTGCAATCGGAGCCATAAGGCAGATACCCAACGAGTTCATAGTGAAGCAAAAATATTATGAGGTCAATCCTGACTACATGGCAAGGCGTCGAGTCATAGGGCAAAGGGCCCCAGGCTATAACGGTTTATCCAGTCCCTCGTTTAAAATAGCAGCAGGCATTGTATTGGCAATGGTCATAGTTGGATTGCTCTACGAATTTGGCACTGGAACTTCCCAGCCAGGCTCTGGCCTCGGCGCCCAGGCGCCTTCAAGCTCGGCTATCTTCAGCATATCTGATGCCCCTACTGTATCTACCATCAAAGCCGTGAATGTGACCATAAACAGCGTAGAGGTTCACAGCACCAGTACAGGAAAATGGTACACCGTGCTGAATACGCCAAAATCCTTCGACCTGGTAATGCTAAGGAACATATCCGCCGCGCTCGGCGTCGCAAATATTCCAACTGGCAATTACGATGAATTTGTGTTAGACGTGTCGAACGTATCTGCGGTGGTGAACAACGCCTCGGTTAGTGTCTTTGTGCCCAGCAGTAAACTGAAGATATTTGGCAATTTCAGTGTAGCTGAAAATCCCGGCAACTCCACCTCGTGGATAAATATCGATGTAAACCTTGCCAGATCGCTGCACATGACCGGAAATGGGAGGATAATATTGCTTCCTGTCCTAGAGTTGAACGCGTACAACGGAACGAATCTGAGCATAGCCACGAATGGCATAATTACAGTGAAGGCGCATGGTCGTGCGGAGGCTGAAATCTCCGTAAGCATGGGTGCGGACGGAAACTTCACAAATTCGACAGCGGCCCAGATACAGGCTGGCGAGAACCTGAATGTCTCTTCCGATGGCAAAATAATGGTTGTTCCGGGCTCAGAGTCTGCAATAGCCATAAGAGACAGGGAAAAGCTAACTTTCATCACAAATGTATCAAATGCTGAAAGTGTCATCCAGAACCTATCTTCACAGATAAATACCAGCCGGGCCCTCCGCGGACTTTCTGTTGCGGCGGCGAGGTTGGTCTGCAATTCTGGGGGCAGGCTCGTCGATTGTGAGACGTCGGGCGGTGCGACCGTGAATATAACCGCGTCTCCGATAATTAGGCCATGTCCATACATGTGCAAGTTGGGCTCTCCGTGTCCTCCATGCCGGGTGGTTCCTCCAAATTCAATAAATACGACCAATGCCACTGAAAACACGACCACCAATTCCAGTGTTGTCGTCAATGCGTCAAACCCCAGCAACCTGCCCAAAGAAGTGAACTCATCATTCGCTTCGTGCCAGGCGTCTTCCCAGTGCATATTGGTGCCAATATACCCTTGCCAAAACTTGCCGCAGCAAAGTGCATGCATAAACAGCGCCAATTCCATGCAATATTACCAATGGTATAATAGCGTCTATGGCAGTTACGGCATCTATGGCAATACCCTCGTTACTGCAGGTGCGAATGTCACCCGGGGTGGCATTAGTACTGGAATAGGGGGGGAGAGCGTAACCAATGCGACCGCAAGCGCCGGGAGCACAATGCCTTCTGTCTTCGCCTGCCCGCTTTATCTTATTGCCTATCAGTCAAGGGCTTGCGGTTGCAGCAGCAACGACGTATGCACCCTATATTTAAACAGATAAGGCATGCTGCGGCAAACACCATCCTTTTTCCATACAAACAGGATTATGGAGGGACGGACGGATACGGGCTGTACCAGATAACATTTACGGCTTCGCCATTATTGCCATTGCCGCTGTAGTCATTCGTATTGCCATTAAGCTGCCACCACCCTATCAGGTACGGCAGGTCCACTGGCGCCCCTCCTATGCCCTCCACGTATAGATTTTGCACCTCGGCCTGGGTGAAGCTCGTATTATAGAGCTGTACATTGGTCATGAAACCATTGAACGGGTATATGTCCCCATTTGTCCATTGATCGGCATCTATCATGAGTGAATTTATAGGTAAGAATGTCTTCGGCGCTACGGCCGCTGTGGCGAATACGGACCCGTTAACGTATACGGTGGCAGTTCCGCTGCTTCCGTTATATGTTGCAACCACAAATTGCCAACTGTTTCCCACAAAAGAATTATTGAGGTCCGTAGAAGGCCATTTTACATATGATCCATTGATCCATAGCGGTCCGCAAGCCCCGTTATTGCCGCCATAAGCAAAAAGCTCAAATCCCGTCGCCGGTTCGGGCGGCGGACCAAAAACGCCCTCACAGTGGGCAGCCGTCGGTCCAACGTAATAGAGCCATGTTGAGACAGTGAAGCTATTTGAATTAAAGTAGATGGGCCCCGGTACGATTATATAGGTTGGGTAGGAAACCCCTCCACCTCCCTTTCCGCCCCCTCCTCCGCCAAACAGCCCAAGCGCTTCACCAAGGTCTTGAACGCTCTTTGGCGGATAATTGTTGCAAATACCCTCTTCATAAACGAGCCTGTTGCTATAGGCACCGTACGTTCTGACAATCTGGCACGATCCTGGGCTTGCCGTATTCGGGGCAAACGAAATCCGCAAGTAGAATAAGACCGCCGTCACTATTGCAATAAGCAGTATCGCCCAGATAAATGTCGTAAGATACTCAATGGTAGACTGCCCATTCTTTCGAAGCGCCATGACAAATAATTACAGCGAAATATTAATAACCCCCTCGATTGTAACGTTCCTGAACGGCAACCCCTTCTCGATCGCAGAGCACTTCAAACTGAAAAAGGTCCACTTTCTCCATGGACCCACACAGACATTAAAATTTAAAAAGTGAGCATCCATATTAAGGTATGTCAATATCTACAATGGTGTTTTACTTTCTGCTTGTGATAGGCTTCGTGTGCGCCATAATCGGAGGATACCTGCTTGCCATTCTTGCAATACAAATTGGCCGGGTATTCGCGACCCAGCTTGAAACGGACACAATCCTCCTGCTTCTGGGGGTCCTTCTGATTGGCATAGCCCTCTGGTGGCTCAAGAAATAAAACCAAATTCTGTTTAGAAAGTATTTCATGAAAAGGTTCGGGAAGTAGCCTGTCGCGATCCATTGGAAACGGTTGACAAGATTGCTATCGGGGTTCTTTGTCTCATACTTATCGCCACCGCCGTAGCTGGAAAACCTAGCGACCGTTACTTCTTCATGGGATCACTCATTTTTTTCCTGATTCTGTATCTGCTAAATAAAAGATGGGACAGGGAGCGCAAGAGAAAAGCAGAGCTGGAATACGGCTGGAAGGAAGAATCAGCGGAAAAAGCGTATTGGGATGAAATAGGCGGCACAGTACCGCCAGAGATGCCCGAGGGAGAGTGAATTTCTGGAGCCTGTCCCACCGCCTACCTTTATAAATCTTAAATTTGAAACACAATCTTCAATGCGT
This sequence comes from Candidatus Micrarchaeaceae archaeon, assembly GCA_027310755.1. Lineage (GTDB taxonomy): Archaea > Micrarchaeota > Micrarchaeia > Micrarchaeales > Micrarchaeaceae > JAJZYD01. The sequence continues at coordinate 7,500 of DAIDAE010000010.1, forward strand.
TTACCCAGGCGGTTTCCTGAGCGACAACAACAATAAAATACTAGCAGTGCTGGTCATAGCCGTGGTAATGGCATCGGCAGATTCATCGGTAGTGCTGCTCGCATTCCCCACGCTCACGCAGTCGCTGAATACCAATGTCTCCACGTCGTTGTGGACGATATTGGCTTACATGCTGGTGACCGCTGTACTGACCACCCAGTTGGGGAAGGTCGGGGATACTTTTGGCAGGGCGAAGATGTTCAACTACGGCTTCGTAGTTTTTACTGCCGCATCTGCGCTTTGCGGCGCGGCCCCAAACATAATATCGCTTATAGGGTTTAGGGTAATCCAGGGCATAGGTGCGGCCATGGTCGTTGCAAACTCCGGCGCGATAGTCGCAGATACTTTCCCAAGGGAAAAACTCGGCCGGGCATATGGTTTCATGTCGTCCGGATGGGGGATAGGCGCAATCCTCGGCATAGTTCTGGGCGGCGCGCTCACAACGCTTCTTGGGTGGAGATACATATTTTACATAAATGTCCCCATCGGGATCATAGCAATGATCCTCGGCTTCAAATATGTGAAGGATAGCAGCATCACGAGCAGGCGCATAGACCTGTTTGGCATGCTACTGCTCGGTGTCGCCCTGCTGCTCATCTCCTACGATGCGGTAAATGTTGCTGCTGTAGGATTTTCGTGGACAGACGCAGTCCTGATAGCGTTGGGTGTGGTCATGATAATACTCCTGCTCTGGAGAGAACGGCACACAAAGGACGCGCTTATAGATCTATCCGTATTCAAGAGCAGGGTTCTTGCCTTTTCCATCCTTGCAGCCTTCTTTGTCTCTTTGGGATACTTCTCCGTTTTCTTCATGATAACTTTGTATCTGCAGGGCATAGTCGGCCTTACGCCGCTGAACGCGGCCCTGCTTCTTTCCCCCGGCGCAGTCATAGGCTTTTTGCTCTCGCCAATCATGGGCAGGCTCTCGGACAGGATCGGTGCGAGGATAGTGGCTACCATAGGCATATGCTTCCTTGCCGCAGCGGTGTTGATTTACCTGACAATAAGTCCAAATCCGGCCAATTTCTCATGGGCGACCATAATTCTTGCATCATCCGTTGCAGGCATTGGCACCGCAATGTTTTTCCCATCGAATAATTCTGCCGTGATGAAAAATGCGGCGCAGGGCGCGTACGGCAGCGTGAACGGCCTTCTCAGGACGATGCAAAATGTCGGGGGCCTGACAAGTTTCGCTGTAGTAATTTACATAGCTGCGACGTCAGTACCGCGGAGTATCGCATTTCAGGTGTTTGTGGGGACCAGCAAGCTCATAGGTGGCATAGACTCTGCATTTGTGGGCGGCATACAAGTTGCATTGCTGTATTCCCTTGTATTGCTGATATTTGCGGCAATACTCTCATTTGCGAGGGGAAGACGCGCACCGCAGGCCCGTTTGGATGGGCGGCCATAATGCAGAATCCGGGCTTCCTCCCGGCAATATTGCCTATTATTTGCCGCTGTTGAAGCGTTGTGCAATTTCCTCTGCCGCTTTCCTTAACATATTTGGTATTGTAGAACCTGTGCGTTCTGCCTCCACCCTCAATGCATTCCAAAGCCCTTCCCCAATCTCGACCGAGACCGTCCTTGTTTCCTCCTTTTTCATTGAATCACGCTTCCTGTGATATACAGATTGCTTAAATTAATGGCTATTTAATTCTATTCTGCTGAAAAACTGGGCACAAGGGAAAACTAAGATGTTCCCGGTTTCATATATAAAAACTATCACCAGCGCTTTTTGCATGCGGGCAATCTGTTGGAAATCGAAGCTATAATACATATCCCTCAATTACAGTGCTCCCTTCGGGATTTGAACCCGAGTTACGGGGTTGAAAGCCCCGTGTCCTTGGCCAGGCTAGACGAAGGGAGCCCGAATAAAATCAGAAGCCACTACTTATTAATCATTACTTTTCTACCGCAAATTCCGGAATCTCTTTTTCGATTATTCTGATTATCTCCTTTCGGATTTCTTCCACTGTTTTTGATGCGTCTATGAGATACCATCCGTCGTTTTTGAATTTTTCATGCAATTCATGATAAGCATTCCTCACCGCCTGCTGGAGATTTATGTCTGCCTCATGCCTGTCCTCAGGTCTTCCCCTTATCCTCCTCCTCAACGCGGCTTCATCTACAGGCACATCCAAAAGCAGAATCACGTTCGGCATGGTGAAAGCCCTCAAATTTGCAATGGTTATCGCATCCACCCCCTTCGCGTCCACGCCAAGTGCCATTGCATAGGCGATACTGGAGGGGAATGAGCGGTCCATTATCACATTTGTCCCATCTTTTAACGCCGGCTCTATCCTCTTGGCGAAATGCTGTGACCTGTCAGCTGTAAACAAGAACTGTTGCGTCCTGGGATCCAGATGCTCGCCCCGCCTTTTAAGATCCTCCTTTATCTGGAGTCCGAGCCCGTCGCCGGTTGGCTCCTCCTCATAATTTGTCGGAAACCCTCTCCTCAAAAGCTCTTTCTGCAAAAGCAGCGACTGCGTTCGCTTGCCCGCGCCATCAGCCCCGTCTATGACAATAAGTTTTCCTCCGGGCATGCTATCACAGTTAGGGATTAAGCCCATACTGATATTTTAAGCTTCCCTAACAAAGAACCAGAAAAATAAGATAAATAAAAAATAAAAGTTTAGAATCTCTTGCCAGCCAGGTCATTTACTTCCGGGCTCGCCCCGCTGTCCGCCGGCTTGTGCGCCTGTCCTATGATTGAAACCAGCACAACGTCGCCCACGTTCTTTATGTTCCTGAACAATACGCTCTTGTTCTGCAGGAGCCTCTTCGTCTCGTCCCTGTCTGAGTTCTTCCACTCTTCCATCAGGAGCCTGCTCACTTCGCCCCTTTCGAGATCCACTATCGCATCACGGACCTCGCCGAGGAATTGACCGCCATCACTGTAGATATCCATGCTGTATATGTCAGAAATCTTCATGCCTATCGCCTGTTTTTATATCCAAACCTAAGCTTAAATATCTTGTCCCAAGATCCGCGGTTTTGCGGTTTAGCGGAAGTAAGGCTTTTAAGATGGCAAATACCCTAGCAAACCCTTATTAATCCACACGTCGCAATATTATCCGATTATCAAAAGGTAGTGTTTATGATAGGAAAAGGAGTGCAGGGAGGAGAGCAGGCCTCGCTCAACGAGGTACTGGAGATCCTCGAGCAGAGGAAGAAGGACAAGGAGCTTACGTACGAGCAGCAGCTCGCCTATGAGCATGTCAAGAAGTTCGCAACGGGTACCAAGGCAAACACGGAGAAGCTCAAGAAGTCGCTTAAGGAGGCGGGCCTCAGCGACAAGGCGGTCCTGAAGGTATTGGACATAATGCCTAAGAACATTATGACACTGAAGCAGATACTGGCACACGAGAACAGGACATTCGAGGATGCGGAGCTGGTGAAGATATTGGCATCGGTAAAAGAGAATGCATAGTGCTTTTGGATGATCGATGATAAAATAACCAAAAAGGAATCAAAATGCCTGGAGAGGAGAAAAGAGAGGAATATGCGCTTGTGCTCGACTTCTTATCCACTGGCAAGTCTGGATCTGGGAGAGGAGAGCCTCTAGCCCAGCTTATTGGAGAGGAATGGTTCACGCTTCTCGAGGCCGTGCCGAAGCCAGGCGCGTCAATGAATCCGGCCGAACGGGTGTACATAGGCAAGGCGGAGAGGGAAAAGATTTCGCTGATAAAGAGCAGGATCACATACGATGAATTGACGGAGCATGCAAGGTCTGAGCTGCCGTCCATGATCTCGAGGATAGTGAAGGAGAGGGAACAGCACTTCGTGGACGTCTTCAACAACGCCGGGCCATTGAATATAAGGGAGCACTCCCTGGAACTGCTCCCCGGGATTGGGAAAAAGCACATGGATGCGATACTGAAGGCGAGGACGGAGAAAAAGTTCGAGAACTTCAAGGACATAACGGACAGGGTTTCGTTAATGCAGGACCCGGTCAAGCTTCTCACCGACAGGGTCATAGAGGAGCTTCAGGGCGCGGGAAGGTTCTACATGTTCACAAAGCCATACGTGAAAAGGGAGGAGGGCGGCTACAGGGGAAGGCGCTGAATTCCGCTTGTTTTGCAGACGAACAAAAGCCTTATAAAGTTCACTTTTGTAGCGTTTTATATGGCAGATGACAATGCAAAGAGGGGCGCTCGGCTGAAGAACGACGCGCTGGTGACATGGAGGATAGAGTCATTTCCGATATCCGTTTCACAGAACAAACTTTATACTGACAGACTGGTTGGCATTCTAGACAGGAGGATAAGGAGGAATCCGACCATCTATTCGCTTTACAGCAGGGGCCGACTGGTTGAGATAGGGAGCTCCGACCAGGGCATCCAGAGGTTGAGGGGCGTCGTCCAGGCCAATAAGAAGAAGGCGCGCTTCGACAGGTTCGCGGTTTACACACTGGCAAAGCGCAGGCACGCCAACGACATAGAGGCGCTGGCCAAGCGCATAGCATTCCCGCAGGATGGCTCCGCAAAGAATTTTGCCAAGGCGCGGAACCTGGGAGAGGTAGTAAGAAGGGACGTCAGGCAGTGGTCAACTGCAGAGACAAGGAGGATAAACAGGGCGCTGAGGCCCATGGAAAGGAAATATGCCAAGTCTGTGAGAAGGCTAGAGAAACAGGAGGCAAGGCTGAGGAAGTCATACTCAAAGAGGATAGAGAAGGCCAGGGATGCAATGCGCCAGAAGAAGCTCAGGACAGAGCGCGACAAGAGGATAAATTCCCTTAAAGTCCAGAGGAGAAGGCTGCAGCCTCTCAGGAACAATATACTCCAGAGGCAAGCGGAACTGCGTACCTTCCAGAACCTGGAGATCTGATATTCGCCATTTGTTTGGGTTCAGGTCGCACCGCACTTCTTCACAGTGCTGTCATTGGTTGGACTCTAGCCGGCCCACATAAATCAGGTGGTCCTTGCCTTTTCCAGGTGTATTATTGGCACAATGAGCGTCCTGTACGCGCTCATTATCTTTACCTTTACCACAGCCGCGCCCCCCCTTCTCTCCTGTACGATACCTATTCTTCCCCTGTATCTTGGATGGGGAATGTCCCTGAAGTTGCCCTTGGGCACGATCGCCACTTTGTCCCCCGCCTTAATGTCCTTGATGAAGTCGTTGACCCCCAGTTCGGAAGGCTTGTGATGCCTAGCGAGGTGCCTTGTCCTTCCTGAGAATAACCCATGCGATCTCTTTGTCATAGAAACAGCCGTTCTAAAGTATTTCTATTCGAAATATATTTATACCTTCATTACCGGACTGGGCAAGGGTGGTTGTTCAAATAAGCTTATTGACGAACTAATAATCGTTATTCGTCCAATAAGCGAAAGCTATAAATACATGATACACTAATATTTTGACTGCGCGTTTTGCGCGGAATAGGATTACACTTATTCTGTAACAACCCTATTCTCATCCACCCGGGGCGTATGCAACCCATACGCCTCAACCCTTTAACCCCTGAGCGTGAGCTCCTCCGGAATTACTATACTCATGTTCTTGCTGCATGACAGAAGGAGCGCCAATCCGTTTCCAGGATAACAACGAACCAGTTTCTTATACATTTTTACCCTCTGTGTCCAAGTCAGCAGCATCGTGTTAATGCGCTTGCCGCTTTTCAAGCGGCTTAAACTGATGGCTTCTGGCTCTACAAAGTTATTTCTTGTTAAAAGGCTTGCGGCAGTCTTGGGAATCGAATAGCCCCCAACGTGCAATGCATGCTCATAGAGTTTCTTGGAGCAGATCGCCCTATAGATGTCATCAGAATGAACCATGCGGTCTTTCATCCACATCCCAAAATCCGATTTTTTCAACATATGCTCTATTTCATCATCAATCCCTATCAAATCTCCACCACCTATCTCGTCCTTGAGTTCGCTAAAACCGACAGGCAGATCCTTTGTTATAAAAATGGACCCGTTCTTTATTGCCCTGAAATTTACAGTCTTTATGAAGTCCTCCACTCCTATCTCTATTCGTGCCTTCCTGCCACCTGTTTAAAATAAGAAAGGCAATGCTCATATCCTGTTTTATAGCTGTCAAACGAGCATATACCAAAATAGTCCCAGCTTCCTATCAAAGGCGCAGTCAAATTATATCTGCTCACAATAGAATATCTATCGTCGGATTTTATGGCAAGCCTTGTCTTTGCAGCATCGTGCTCAAAATTCTTTTTTGGGACGTATTTTAACAGAAATGCAATCGGCGTAATGCCCTTTTGTTTGTCCATCGTCAGAGTGAACCGTTTTATGAGCCCGCTCTTCTGGAGTTTTTGGAGAGTGTAAGCCACGGTATTGAAGTGCTTGCCTACGGCCCTTGATAGCTCCTGGACCGATGCGCGGCTGTTTTCGTTTAGGGCAAGGAGCAGTTCCTTCATTCTGTGGTCAATGTCTAATTTTCCTATGAACTCGCTCCTTATGGGAACAAAGCCAAGCTGCTTGTGGATAATTTCAGACGAGTACCAATCAACGCCATAGTCTGATAACAGCACAGACATGGTATTGTCCCAATAAGCGTAGTCCTTTCTCGAGGCGGAGATAGCATATATGTATACGATGTTTGCCCCTTTGACTGAGAAGGCCAGCTGCGGTATGTAGGACTTCTTAAGCAATTTGGCCATATATTCATAGTCGGGCTTTTTCTCAAACTTCAATACGGCGATATGCGGTATGGATGCGCCAAGAAGCTCCTCATTAAGCTCCAGGGTATAGCGTACGCCAAGGGACCTCTCTATATTGCCCAATCTTTCTTTGACCGTTCGCCTGGAAAGCTTAAGCTCGGACGCCAGCTTTGTAAGCGAAGTCCTTGAATTCTCCGATAACATTCTCATTATCCTTCTGGTGGGCACGGAATAGTTATCATTGAATGTGCTATGGAACTCATAGTTTATATACGACATTGAATCCCGTTATAACGAATATTTATCTATAAATAGTTATTTTTCAATCTATTTAAATTGCTTGCATAAAAATGTGAAATGATCGGATGGAGATAAAGAAACTGGCCAATGGTTATCTCGTAATAGGGGTGGTGATAGCTGCACTCTGGCCAGTAATGTTGAGCCTGGCAAAGAACGTTAATGTGTACGAATTCCTGTTCTTCGAGAACCTGGTAGCGGTTGCGGGTGCGTTATTGCTCATATTTGTAGTCGGGAAGCTCAAATCGCTCAAAGAGGTAATAAAAGACAGGCGCAATCTGGGGATAATCCTTTTGGTAGCGGCGCTCAGCTACATAATACCGGATTTTGGAATGCTTTATGCTGAGCACTTTATCAGCGCTTCCCTAGCTTCTATAATATTCAGGGCCTATCCGATCCTAATGCTTTTATTCCTGCCCGTCATACTGAACGAAAGGATTACAAAATTCCAGTTTTCGGCCCTTGCACTCGGATTCATCGGTCTCTTTATTGCGATTTACCCAACAGCAGGAATAACGTTGTCTGGCAATGCATGGATAGGGATCATGCTGGCCCTGGTCGTGGCGCTTGCCACGGCAGCATCGTTCGCAATAATAAAGCGCTATATCCATGAAACCGAGAGCGCGCTGTTCATATACAATCTGACTGGCTTTGTTGTGTACTCCGCTTTGTTCGTGGCAAATGGAATGCCCCTATATCAAATAAATAGTTCTGGGTGGTCGGCAATACTATTCACTGGAATACTGTACAGCGTTGTATCCGCATACGGGCTTTACTACGTGCTCAAGCTCCTGAAAGCGACATATATAACCAATCTGTTTTACTTTGCACCGTTCCTGACCTTTGTTTTCGCAGACGTCATTCTTGGCAATCCCATAAGCGTCTATTATCTGGCCTCTGCTGGTCTAATTGCCTCTGGAGTCCTGATCCAAAAATTTGACAAGATCGGGGGGTCCTACGCGTCAAGCAGCAAAAGCCTCCAAACGGTCCAGATATTTGACATGACAGGGGCGTTCGTTTACTCCAGGGAAAGGGACATCACAGACCTGATAAAACAAGGAGGAAGGATACTGGCAACAAAAGTTGATAAATCCCACACATCTTTGATAAACGAACTGTCAGCGTCGGTAAAGGCGCCCAAGATTATGACGAACTTGGAGGTCAGACTTGCTGACGAAATGGGCATGGTTTGCGAGCTTATGGGCAAGAGAGAAGGCGAACTGATTCTGCTGGCAGCTGGAGAGGAAAAAGAATGTGAAAAAGTTATCGAATCTTTTTACGATAATATAAACAGCTATGATGCAATAAGCTCCAATCAATAAACATTAGACCGTGCGTCTGCAATCCGGCCCAAGTAAGGAGTTCTTTGGCAGGCTGTCCTGATCAATAGGGAGCTGCGGGAAACCAGTAAATCAACCAAATCAATTAGATTTCTTATCCTCTTTCTTCTCTTCAGGTCTCAAGTACTCCTCCTTCACGTTGACTGCCTTGATGTTCTTCATATGTGCAAAGACAGAGGCAATCAGGTTCGCCCTTCCTATGAAGTAGTCTGCGTTCTTGCTCACTTCGTTGTTGTAGAATATATCCACCTTGTCTGTCGCTGCCGTGACCTGGGTCGGCTTCACGCCATAGCTTTTGCTCAGCGATTCTACCTTTTCATTGTCATTAGCAAGATGCCTGATCACTTTTACCTCATATGTGACATCCTTTCCGGCGTATGGGTGATTTGCATCCACCACTACCCGTCCGGAGTTCACGCTCTTCACTATTGCGGTAACATTGTCCAGGTTCACCTGCATTCCCGGATACGGATTCATGTCCCTTGCCCTGAATTCAGAGAGCGGCATCACCCTTACAAGATCCTCGCTCCTGTTTCCAAATGCCTCCTCCGGCTTCAGGTTGAACTTTTTCTCGTCACCAACCTTCAGGTTCCTTAGTTCCCTGTCCAGGCCCTTTATCACCCCAGCGGAGCCCAAAATCACGAGGACCGGCCCGTATTGCAGCCTCTCGTTGAATACATATGCCTTTTTTGCCTTGTCCGCGCTGGTGGTGGATATGATGCTACTGTTGGCCGCATCCCACACAGTGTATTCTATCTCTACAAAATCTCCATCTTTGAAAGCCATCCGATTACCTTAAAATCTAGTGTTCTATATTGGATGCCATAACTATAAAAACTTTTCAAAAGAAGTATATCGTGTAGGAATCTGGTGCTCTTTTTGGACGAAAAAAAGAAGAAGTTAATATACTTTTTAGGCACGTTGTTCGTAGCCATAGCGTTTGTGAGCTCTTATGCCGCTGTCGGGAGCTTCGCCACGACCAGCACCGTAACAACAACCATAGCTGCACCATCAAAGACATACTTTGTCTCAGGCTCCGCCAACGGCGTCGTTTCGGGGTATTCATCCTCTGCCGTTCTGGTGTTAAGAAACTCGAATCTCTCTTCTGCAGCATCCAATGCGCTTGCGGCGCTTGAGGGAAATGGCTCGATAAGCAGCTACCTGAGCATGAACGGCAGCTACCAGGTGCTTCTCTCATCTATGAATGCCTATTCCCTGCAGCAGGACATAAACAGGCGCCTCAATTCCAGTAACGCGACTTACGTGAATGCCTCCACCGAAATAGTGCTGCCATCCAAGGTGTATCTTGCTCTCGGCAGCCAGACCGTTGCGGTGACGCTTCCCCAAAGAAACTACTCCATCAACGTCTATCCCCTGATGCCGCTGAATGCAACCATAAGGTTCAACCTGAATGCAATCATAGCGGGCAACGGCACCATATACAACAACCAGTTAACTTTGAAGCAGGCGTAAGAATGGCAAAAGCGAAGGATCTCGATAAACTTATCAGAAAATATGCGCTCAAGAACGCCATAGATTATGGCAAGGCGGATGTAAGCAGTGTTCTTGGCAAGATAATTCCCAGTGCAAAGGGGATGCCCGTTCCTGAGGTCAGGAAGGAGGTGGAGTCTGTTGTTGCCGCAGTGAACAAGATGGGGAAGAGCGAACTCGAAAGCGAATATTCCCCGTTCGAAAAGGAGTTCGACGATAAGGCAAGGGACACCGCAAAGAAAACGGCAAAGCCGAATATGGAGCTCGAAGGCGCCACGATCGGAGAATTTGTAACGAGATGGCCCCCGGAGCCAAGCGGCTATCTTCATGTCGGCCACGCAAAGCCCATTTTCCTGGAAGATGAATTCAGGAAAATATACAAGGGGAAGCTTTTTCTTTATTTCGATGACACGAACCCGGAAAAGGAAAAGCAGGAGTACGTGGATGCGGACAAACGGGACCTTGAGTGGCTGGGCATCAAGTTTGACACGGAGTATTATGCAAGCGATAACCTAGAGAAGATATACGAATATGCAAAAAAACTGATAAGGGATGGGAATGCATACGTATGTTCCTGCTCTCAAGAGACGATAAAGAGCGCAAGGCTTGCAATGGAGGAGTGTGAACATAGGAAGAGGCAGCCAAAAGTTAATCTGGCAGAATTCGAGAAGATGCTTTTAGGAAAATATGATGACGGCGCAGCGGTGTTGCGCTTCAAGGGAGACATGAAGTCGCAGAACACGGCGATGAGGGACCCGACAATCGCCAGGATAAAAAAGACAAGGCACTACAGGCAGGGCACAAAATACCCCGTATGGCCCACCTATGACCTTGCAGCGCCGATAATGGACTCGATAAACGGAGTAACCCATGTGCTGAGGAGCAAGGAGTATGAATTGAGGGATGAGCTGGACACGACGATCCTGAAAGTGCTCGGACTCCGAATCCCAAGGATACATCCGTTTTCCAGATTCAATATAATCGGCAATACCACACACAAGAGGGAAATACGCGAATTGGTATCAAAGGGGGTAATAAGCGGATGGGACGATCCCCGCCTGATGACCCTGTCTGCGCTGAGGAGAAGGGGCATAGTACCTGGAGCCATAAGGGAGCTAGCGCTTAAAACCGGCATCACAAAAGCCGACAGCGCCCTTCCGTTTGAGATGCTGCTTGCCGAGAACAAGAAAATAATAGATGAATTTGCATGGCACCTTTATTTTGTCCCGGAACCTGTCAAATTAACCGTAAGGGGCGCAAAAGAGATAAAGGCAAAAATGAAACTGCTGAGATCCGGCAAGTTCGGCAATAGGGAGTACAGTACAAATGATACATTTTTCATACCGGCGGACGATGCGGCCCGGCTCAAGGACGGCGATGGCATCAGGCTCAAGGATCTAATTGATGTGAAGGTAGTCTCAAAAACAGGATCCTCGATAACCGTGGAGCCCAGCACGGGGGCCACCGGCAAGATTGTGCAGTGGGTTTCAGATAGGAACTATGTGGAATGCAGCATCCTCGTCCCCGGGAACCTGCTGGATAAGGGCGGCAACGTAGACCCGGAAAGCCTGAGGACCATCAACGGTTATGCAGAAAGCTATGTGGAAAAACTTGAGGATCACGAAATAGTGCAGTTTGAAAGGTTTGGATACTGCATATTGGACGATAAGAAGAAAATGCAGTTCATTTTCATATCAAAGTAGAGCGGGTTATACCCTGATCGCCCCCTGTATCTCGTTTGTCAATGCGATTATGTTGTTGCTCTGCAGCTGCTTGCCCAATGCGGTGATCAGGTGCAGCGAGTCCCTTTCCCTTCCCGTTTTGAAGAGCGCCCACGAAAGGTAATAAAGAGCATTCGCGGAGAAATTATCCCTTTTTAGCAATTCCAGCGCATGGGCCGCCGTTTCAGCATATTTGCCCAACTCCGCATCAAGCACCATCTCGGCATAGTTCGCCATATGGGTGCTGTTATATCCCTTGAGAATCTCCCTTATTTGCCCGGCGTTCCTGAACCTCCCCAGTTTTACGGCCGACATGAACCACGTGAATGCGGCGAAATCGTTTGCGCCGGTCGCGCTTCCGATGATTTTTTGACATGTTGAATATGCCCTGTTGAACATGAGCTTTGCCCTTGAATCGAGCGCGCTTCCGCTCTCCCTGTACTTTGCATTTTCCTCCATGAATCCCCGCCTGTCATACCTTATGGATTCTATCTGAAAATTCGAGTATTGCAGGTATATCAGTCCGGAGTTGTACAGCAGCTCTGGAGTGGCGTACCTTGCCACTATCTTGTCGTATTCAACCTGTGCATTCTGATAATCATTAGCATCCATGTACTCATTCACCTTGTGGAGGGCGGCGACGCGATCTCTGTCGCCAAGTATTATCGAAAGCGCCGTGCCGCTGATTGCAAGTTCACAATGCGAGCACACCCAACGTTCGCCCATTGCGAGAGTCGGCCTGCCGCAGTAACCGCACATGATCCTCTGCACAGAACTGAGCTGGTTTGCCAAATTGGCACAGGCACTGATATTCACGCTCGGGAATTTCATTGAAACAACCCTATAACATGGCAAACCACGCCTTTATTTCTTTCTGAGCACGACAAAAAGGTGCGCCGAATCGTATGGCTCAAGCGAGAGGCTTTCCACCAGTTCAAAAGTGTCCTCCAGCTTCGCCAGCTCCTCCCTGTACACGTCCTTCGGCTGCCTTGATATGTCTATGCTTTGGGATTTTATGGCGAAGTACGCAAATCCCTTCTTTTTCAGGAACTGGCTGTTCCTCTTTAGTATCTCCGCCTGCTCTTTTGCCGATACGTCCTGGTATATGACGTCACACGTGTCGATCACGTCCTTGTAGGATTCGGTATCGCGCGCATCGCCAAGTATGGGCAGCATATTCCCCCTTGCGCCGCACACGTTGACTAGGTCCCTCATGCATCTTTCAGAAAGCTCCACGCAATAGACCCTCCCGTTTTTTCCAACTATGTCGCTCACGTGGCTTGCCGTCGTCCCTGTAGACGCGCCGAGATACAGTACGCTCCCGCCCTCCTTTATCTCAAAATTCTTCATCCCATTGCTTATCGCGGCCGATAATTTGCTTCTGTACGGGGTCCACGACCTGTACTCGGCCCCCCTCGCAGGAATAAGCTCCTCATCATACACTTTTTTCCCCTTCGCCAGGTTTTTTGTGGCAATTTTCCCCTCTATCCTGTAGACGTTCGGGAAAAGCTCGGTTAGGGGCATCTTATCACGGTGATAAGTTGGATTCGTTCAATCTTTTATATATTTGCGTTGGCATAGCCGAGCAGCCTTCTCACCGTTTCGCGCATCAACGTTGCGTCCCCCTTTTCCGTGCCCTCGACTTTCGGCATCATTTCGCTCTCTTCTATCCCGGCCACGCTCTCCTCATCATCCATGACCTCGTTTTCTATCGTCCTGTACGACGCGCGCACCGGGTCCAGATCCACAAGGATCTCGCTCGGCAGTTTCGTCTTCCCCATCAGGTATCCCACAGACGCATTAGCGGGCGGCCCTTTATGCTCGTGCCTGATGAAGAGCGCCCTGAGCGTTTTTTCCATTGCCCTGCGGTACAAAATCGATGCGGTTATGTACTCCTTCCTCTTTTGGTACCTTTCCGCCAGCGTGAAATCCCTGCCGGCGTTCCTAACCAGCCCTATTACCTTTTCCACCCTTTTCATCCATCCCAACCCGCATACACATGCACTTACCCATATATACATCGCAACGAAACAAGTATAAATCTTATCAGTGTTTTCATAACCGTTCAAGTGCAGCTAGCTTTCTGTCCAGCATTTTGCGACCATGGTGGATATGCAGCAACAAGATATCACAATAAGCAGATTCCTTCTTGACGTAATACCAATAGCCGCGAGCTCCATAAGCGAAAGCGACATGATTTCAAATTTTACGAAGGCGGTATCCTCCTCCTTTGGCATAGAGAGCGTGAAACTCGGCGACCTGAAGAGCGTCCCAGATTCCAATGCGCTGTACGGCTACATAAATAATACCAAAAAGACGTACATAGACAACCAGCTCAGCGAATATTCCGCGTTTCCGGAGCTCATAAATTTCAAAAACAATGGCTTCAGGAGCTGTGCAGTCATGCCGCTGATAGCAGACGGGAAAGTGGTGTCTGTGCTTGAGATGCTCTCCAAGACGGAGAGCAAGTTCGGCGACGATCTTATAAAAAACATAACCCTCGGCGCATCCTTCATAGGCTTTGTGCTGATGTACAAGGGGGAGGTTGGGAGGAGCATAAAACTTGCCACATATTTTGACGCGGCTTTCAACAGCCAGAACCCGCAGCTGATAATCTCAGAATCCGGATCGATAATAAAATCCAACAAGGCCGCCGTAAAACAGTTTGAGATGGCGGTGCCGGAGAAAAGGGACTCGACCGAGTTACTGGGACTTAGCTTTCAGAGGCTGGTAGACCTTTCGCGCGGCGCTTCGATGACGCTGGTGCCAAAAGGAGGTGGCGCGCGTGTCTTTCAAGTGGTTGTTAACAAGATAAATGACAGGCTTGTGCATCTTGCGGCGAACGACATCACCGACGCATTCATCTACACCACAATAAATGGCATGATACAGAGGAATAATTCCATCTGCGTCGTGATAACAGACTCCGACTTCAGGATATCCAATGTCTCGTCAAACGCGGAGTATGTCTTTGGATATCCAAAATCCGTATTGGCGAACGGCAGCTTCACCGACATGCTAAGCAAGGCGGAGAGAAACCCGCTTGACGACTCCTTCAGGAAGTCCCTTGCAAAGGAATCCGACATCGCATCCGGCTCCCTCACCTTTGAACTCAGCAATATCGGCAAGTCCTACATGCATTACACGGCGAAGAGGTTCTTTGACGGCTATCTATTTTTGTTGATGCGCGCCGACGCAGAGAAATACATCGAGAACATGCGTAACGACCTAAAGGCGTTCATGGAGAGCAGCAGCGACATAGTGCTCGGGATAGACAACCTCGGCTACATAAGGGACTGCAATTTGCCGGCAGAGACAGTGCTTGGCTTCAAGAAGGAGGACATGCTGGGCAAGGACATCAAATCCCTGTACAAGGACCAGGGCGCCCTAGATAAGGATATAAATTATGCAAGGAACGTCGGTAGGGTCGACAACATAATGGTTGACATAATAGGGAAGAACGACGAAATAATCCCAGCGATCCATTTCATAAGACCGCTGCATTCGGTCTCGCAAGAGAACGAGGTGGAGTACCTTATCATCCTCAAGGAGCTAAAGTCAAAAAGGGCGCTGGAGGAACAGAGGAACGATAACAGGGACCTTTCAAGGCAACTCGACAGCATGAAGAAGGAGGGCAACCTGAAATCACAATTCATTTACAACATCTCGCACGAGCTGAAGTCCCCGCTGACAAGCATAAAGGGATACTCCAAGCTCCTTTACGACGGCGAGTTCGGCCCGCTCAACGACGAGCAAAAGGAATACATAAAGACAACGCTCGATGAGGCCGACAGGCTTATGCTCATAATCCAGCAGGTCCTCGACGCGGCGAAGCTCGAAGCCGAGAAGATAAAGCTCGACCTCAGGGACGTGGACCTCAAGACGCTGGGGAACAACGCTAGCATAAAGGCGCTTGAGGAATCCGCAAGGAACAAGGGACTGTACTTCAAGTGGGAGGTTGCGTGGAATGCCCCAGAAAAGATAATCGCGGATCCCAACAGGCTGATACAGGTATTTGTGAATCTGATAGGTAATGCGATAAAGTTCACAAGCGCGGGAGGCATAACCGTGAAGATAGAGCCACGTACAAAAGGGACAATATTGTGCAGCGTGATTGACACCGGAATAGGCATGAAGGACGAGGACAGGAACAAGCTCAAGCGCCGGGGAAAATTCTATGAAATCAAGAAGGACAGCGCCAACAATCTTGTGCAGCAGCCCGGGGCTGGGACCGGCCTGGGACTTGCGATAACAAAAGACCTTGTCAAGCTGCATGGGGGGAAGCTGGACATTACCTCGGCGCCAGGCAAGGGCAGCACTTTCTTCTTTGTGCTTCCGATAAATCCGAGGAAAAGGAGAGACAGGAGTCCGGAGAGTCAGGGAAACAGCTGGCAAACACCACAAAATCATTGATCATGGGGCGGTATATCCGCTTGTCCAGGAACTGCTGAATATTATGTTTGTGGCTTGTCCATTGGCATTGTTACCTGAATAATCTTTAGTATCTCCATTTAGGGGCCACCATCCAACCAGGTTCTGTGGCTTGATGGGCGCGCCACCTATACCCTCCATATAGAGAGCATTTACTTCGGCAGATGAAAGCGAGGTGTTGTAGACCTGGAAATTCGAGATATATCCGGTTATGGTATTTGCATAATCGTCCCAGCCGCCTATGGTTAGGTTCTGGGTAGCCTGCCGCATACCGTTATTGGTTTGTGTGTTTGCCTGACCATCTATATAGAACGTTACAGTATCCGAGGCATTGTTATATACCGTGGCAACGAATTCCCATGTGTTTTCAACTGAGGATATCGATCCTGCAAGATCATTGTAGCATTTGTGCAAAAATGGATTGTTCCAGTTGTCTATCAGGAGGTTGAATGCTCCGCATATGTCTAAATTGCCGCTGCCGCTAATCGGCTGTGCAAAAATCGTTCCGCCCCAAATATTCGGGCCAGTACCATGCGGAACCGTGGTTAGGTCAATCCATACGGTTATGCTTCTGCTTGCAGCAGGTGCGGTTGGGAGGTATTGATCGCCAGAGATCAGAACGTATGAAGGTGGTGCCCCGAGACTGGCAACGTATTCCGGCTCCTGCCCTTGGCATTCCCCTGCAAGCGACACTGTTTGTGTTATTCCTGTTCCTGCTTTAACAACCTGACAATTTCCCGCCTGTGCCTTCGGCGTTCCTATCCCGCTGAATACGCCTAATTGGAAAAGAGCACCAAGTACCACTGCAATAATGAGTATCGCCCAGCCGTATGTCATAAGGTATTCCATCGCAGACTGGGACTTTTTGTGCACCATGCTATGCCCTACTGGTTTTTAAAAAACTAAATAGTTTACCATGCTGCATCGCCGTTTGGGATGTGCCATTGCGCCTATGCGACCAATATGCCGCACGCCCCCAGCCCCTTCGCGGTCACATAGCCGCTGCTCAGCTTCGCATCCGTCTGGCCGTAGAAGGCACCTTCAAATGTTACATTGGCTATGAGGCCAGAGGTCACATTGATCGTTATTACCATTGCCGCCCCGGTTGTCAGGGTGCTGTGCGAAAACGTCTTGTACGTGGCATAGTATGTGTGCACGCTGCTGTTTGTTATGTTGATCGCCGCGGAGTACGGCGTTACCATGCTGACGTTGGAATAAGCGGAAGGTCCCGAGGGCGCGAAATGGTTGTAGGCCGTGAACGTCAGGTTGTAGCTCGGCGCAGTGCAGTTTACCGTGTCCTTGTATAGCACGGTATAGTTATTCATCAGGCTGAAATATTCCGAGGATGCGAGTATGCTCTGGGCTTTCAAGTAACCTCCAGCCTGTCCAGGTATCGATGTCGTGGCTGAGGTCGTTATCGTAGATGTGACCCCTATCGAAGTTGTTGGCACCGTTGTCACGTTTACATTGCCGCCAACGGCCACCGGGGTCAGGGTCGAACCTGCAACCGTTATCCTTGAAGCCGTGGGGTTAAGCACTATGGTGCTGGGTATGGGTGTTATCTGCACATCCGCGCTCTTGGATCCCGTGGAGAGGAGCTTGAGCTGCATGTTGGCGTATCTTCCCATCGTGCCGTTAAAGTTTGTCGTGTTATCCATGTACATTGTCACGTAAAAGGTCGGGTTCTGGAACGCCGGGACCCTTGTAATCGAGAGCTGGGCGGACGACGGGGTCGAATCCACTACGCTCGCTGCATATTCACTTCCGGAAAGCGTGAACAGCGCCGTGGCGTTTGTGAAAGTCACGTTTGTCGACGAGTTCACCTGGATGATAGAAAACGCTCCCACAGCCCACGTGGCTATGGCGTACAGGAAGAGGAGAACCACTACTGCCTCCACCAGCCTCAAGGTAAGCTTGTTCCCGTGTTTTCCTGGCCTCCTCGGCCTGAAATCTGCCATCAAATCAGTAGCTCTGTACGATTAGCTATGCGAAAAGAAGGCTTATAAAGATTTATCTACCCTCCGGGATTCATCTTGTGTAACTTCTCCTTACTGGAAAAATAAGAAAGGGATATTAATACTTTATGCGATTCAGTACCGGTGACGACTATGGCGGACGACAGCGCCGGTTTACAGAACGACCTTATGGAAATGATGAATGACAGGCAGCAGATTTCTTACGAGGAGCTTAGCGAGTTGGCCATGAGCCGCGGCATACCGGAGGACAGGCTGAAAGGCGCGCTTTCCGATCTCGAGATGAATAAGGCGATAGCTTCGAGAAGCAGCGGCGGGATTCTCACCTATTACATACTGCAGGGTCCCGGCGAGATAAGGAAGGTACTCATTGTGGAGGACGACAAGAACATAAACAGGTTGATGAGCCTCTCGATAGGGAAGGGATTTGAGATAGGGCAGATATATGACGGAGGCGAGGCGATAGCCGCGGTGCGGGAAAAGAAACCGGATCTCGTGATATTGGACCTGATGCTTCCGCACAAGGACGGGCTGGACATCTGCAATACTATAAAGGCCGATCCGCAGCTCAGCGGCACGATAGTCATACTGGTGAGCGCCATGGATCCGACGAGCAACAGGTTCAAGGGCATAAAATACGGCGCTGACTATTATATAAAGAAACCTTTTGACCCGAGCGAACTGAAGAACCTCGTAACGCTTTTCCTCAGGAAGAAGGGCAAGCGCTTCGATGCGCTGGTCGATCTGCCAGACGAGGAGAGGATATCAGCGCAGATAGAAAGCTCGATAAAGCAGGGCGAGAGCTATAAGATAGGCACGCTCAGGATAGACAATCTTGGCACTTACGCAAGAAAATTCGGGGAGCGCGCCGCGGTTGTCCTGCTCAGGCTGATATCCCAGTTATTGCAGGACGACATAAAATCAAACAACGCATTCGTCGGGTTCCTGAACAGCGACGAATTCGTGGTTGCTGGAACCAAGGAGAACGTGGACGCGCTGGTAAAGAAGGTCCAGGACGAATTCGCAGCTGTGCTCCATTTCATCCTGCAGGATGCGGGATATAAGCAGCTCGATGTGGACATGGAGTCGCTCTTTGAATCCGAGGAGGTCCCGAAACTTTCCCTTGTGTTCAAGGAGTCTGACAAGCAGATACTGAAGCAGAGAAGGAACCAGGTCCTGAAGAGCAAGGGCGCGGCAAACAACAATGAGATAGGCGCCTACACGTACGACGAGCTCCTGGAGATATTCGGCAAGAAAGACCTTGATATTAAGATAACCAGGGACTCCACCGGCGTGCGCGTCAACGTCGGCAAGGGAGGGGACGAAGAGAAAGACTAAATTGCTTGGCCTGGCATTAATGTTGGAATGGTTAGATGCTGACTGGCAAAAAACACAAGCAGCAGGCTGCTGTCGACTTCCTAGTATCATACGGCGTGGCCATACTCCTCGTCGCTATATCTATTTATGTAGTGGGCAGACTGGGCATCTTCGGCAACAGCCTCGCCCAGCCCACCTGCTCCACCGCGGCATCGTTCTCCTGCGGCGCGTTTGTATTCAATGCCAACGGCCTCCTCACCCTCACCTTGACCCAGGCGCTGAGCAGCTCCGTCAATGTCATAGGCATGGCGTGCTCGAGCGGGATAAACGTGACTGGCGATGCCCCTGCATACGGCAATGTCAGGATATTGAGTTATTCCTCGGCGCCATCCTTCTATCCAAATGCCCAGCTCCAGAACGGGTTGGTGATGTATGGTGACCAATCCGAGACCCTGCAGATAAACTGCTATGGCTCAGGTGGAATATCTGCCCAAAATCTCGGGCAGCCGTACTCGGGCTATGTATGGCTGAACTACACCAGTACTGGCCTGCCCGCAACATACTACACTATAGAAAGGGCGGTGCAGTTCACGGCAAGGTCCTCCTGACCGGCCACACTGATAGATAATGTATAAAAAACCTAATTGCCTATGGTAATCGTGATCTGCCTGAGGAATACCCTTCTGTTCATGGCTGCGTTTGCGCTCATGGTCTCTACAGCAGCGGCAAGCTCGGTTACCATACTTGAGCCTTTCAATGCAACGGTGACCCAGGGCGGCAGCGTTCTTTTGGGAAAAGTCGGACCAGGCCAGACATTTTACATCACCATATCCGCAACCACCACAAATGCCACTGGCGTAACCTTCTCAAGAGGATGGAACAAGCTTGTGGCCACTGGCGTGCCCCAGGGGTGGATAGTCGAGAACTCATCGCTTAACGGTGCGGACCTTTCCGTGAAGATAGACCCTTCCCCAAATGCGCAGAACGGCACCTATACCTTCAATCTCACTGCAATAAACCTGGGCAATTACTCTCACCTCGGAGCGGTGCAGTTCCAGGCGCTGATAAATGTGACTCCCGATGTGTTCAACCTCCAGATAAGCCCCACCAACATAAGCACCGGCCCAGGCCAGCCGGCAAGCATATACGTCACGATAAACAACACCGGGGTCTCCGACAGCCCGTTCATGATAGCGATGGCCGGCCTCCCGGCGTGGAACGCCACCAGGCCGGTAATAGCGCTGCACCACACCACCGAGACTTTTGCATACCCTGTGTATGAGAATGAGCCAGGTACGTACAGGGCGCAGCTGAATGTAAGCTCCGGATCCAGCCCGCTGGTGTACAAGAGGAGCAATGTCACCTTGGTTATCCAGGAGTCCCTGATCAACGATTACAGGGCGGTCGGCCAGGGGGCGGTGGCATTTCCCATAATATATCAGCCGGTCTACGCTGTAATGTACTTGATAAGCAAGCTTCTTGCGCTGGCCGGCATACGCTAATGGGCGGCTGATGGCCATGATATTGGCATGGGCATAGGCGTCGGTATCTGGTAAACCTGTTGTGATCTTATGAAGAAAGCGGATGGCCAAAAAAACAGCAAGGGCACAAAGAGGACGGTCTATCCGGTGCGGCTCAAGCGCCTGGATGACCTTGCGCTGAACGCAACCTCCTTCGACGGGGTCAGGCCCATATACGCATTCAGGGAGGGAGACCACTACACCCTGTTCTCCCAG
Source organism: Candidatus Micrarchaeaceae archaeon (assembly GCA_027310755.1). Taxonomy (GTDB): domain Archaea; phylum Micrarchaeota; class Micrarchaeia; order Micrarchaeales; family Micrarchaeaceae; genus JAJZYD01. Next base: position 28,467 of record DAIDAE010000010.1, read on the forward strand.
AGCATCAAGATCGGCGACCCGCAGATGACCCTCTATGTAAATGAGAGCAAAATAGGCAAATACATAATCTTCAGGCCGCATACGATGACGGAGAAAGGCACATGCGGGTTTACCGATACGTCTGTGATTAGGAATCCGCAACCGAACACGCATCTTTTCCCTATAATAGAGTTTGAAAAGGCCCCGCATGAAGTGAAGCAAGGGAAGTTGAAAATAAACCAAGTTGGGATAGTCGACTTCGACAAGCTGCTCAAGGGCGTAATGATGCAGCACGCCGAAGGCGGCGTGGGGAAAGTCTTTGCCTTCAAATACGGTGGCGACGCATACATCTCAACTTTCCACATCCTCGATTCCGACGATATAAAGACATTCAGCTATGCAAAGGTGAAGCTCGAGAAGGACTATAGCTTTTTCAGGTATAACTACACGGAGGACAGGATAGAGCCCACCGACACCTTTGGCGAATCTTCTTATTTGTATGTGAGAATAATATATCTCGCAGAGGCATTTCCTTTTTTCAAGCCCGAATAGCTCAGTGGTAGAGCGACTGGCTGTTAACCAGTAGGTCGCAGGTTCAATCCCTGCTTCGGGCGCTTCAAAATTTCGACGAGAACCGCAGGTTCGAAGCTATTCGGGCGCCAAGCTCCAAGTTAGCAAAAAACAGAGAAATCAGGTTCGAATTCAGAGAGCTTTTAGAGTGTTTAGAGCAAGTTGCAAAAACGCTGCCTCAGTCGAAGCTTGACGAAGGCGATATGTGGCCTGTTACGTTTGCACTGAAGAAGTTGACCGCTGCAGAAGAAGCAAAGGTTGCAGCACTTGTAAAGAAAGCGGTAGGTTAAATTCGTTTCCTCTGAAATCGTCTGTTAGGGGCGCGCCTGTGGCGCATCCTTGCATTGGGTGATGCTTGACAAGCGAGATCCCACGCAAGGTCGATGAAGTTCATAAGTAGCCAGAAAGGTTTATAATGTTGTATTCCTCCATTACAGTTGCTAATAAGCAAAGGTAGCACTCCATGAACTTCAAAAAGATAAGCAGGCCAGCGCTCATATTGATTGTGGTGGTCTTGGTTGCCGGTGGCGCATATCTGGCAGTCAGCGGGTCGTTAGCCCCCACGGCCCAATCCGGCGATACTGTCAGCGTGTACTATACTGGATCCTATACAAATGGGACGGTATTCAACACGAATGTGGGGCAGACACCGTTCAATTTCACCGTAGGCGCGAACCAGGTAATCCCGGGCTTCGCCCAGGCCGTAATCGGGATGAAAATCAATCAGACGAAGAACGTCACGATCCCAGTGAATGAGGCTTACGGTCCTGTAAATCCGAAGCTCATACTCGAAATCCCCACCAACGATATAAACGGCACGGTAACCGGGGGGGAGACGCTCCATGGCGTCCTCGGCGGCCAGCCCGCCACCGGCATCGTGATGTATATCAATCCGGCAAACGCCACGGCCAAGGTCAATTTCAACAGCCCCCTGGCTGGCCATATATTGGTATTCAAGATAACTGTCGTGAGCATACAGGGCCCCGGCAGCTCCAAATAAGAAAATCAGCTGGCATGCCCGTGCAGGTGATCCGCGACAGGTCCGGCTGACGCACAGGCTAACCCATTGCGAAGATCTGTTGGGATGGACAAATGGCCTATTTGCCGCCGATTCTGAACATCTTTGTGCCGCAGTTTGGGCAGGCACCGGTCATGGCCGTCTTTCCATTCTTCATGGTAACCTCCTTCGCGCCCTTCATTTCCCTTTTTGCCTTGCACTTAACGCAATACGCTTCTACCATAGTATTACCGATTCATAATAACTACTACTATTTAAAAATGTATCGTCAAGGACGGGCCCGCCGGCCAGGGAACACGTCAACTGCCAGGCTATCTCATGCTGCGCCACACATGTGCTACCATTTAGAATAGCGTTCAATTTAAAAAGGTGCATTGAGCTCAGGTAAGCATATGTTGGACTACGGCACCGGCATACTTCTTGCGTTCCTCGTGCTCGTCACATACAGCATAGGCGATACATTCGCAAAGAAGATAGTGCTCAGATTCGGCTATGCCAGGGCCGCGGCGCTCGTGTCTGGAGTCAGCCTGGCTCCGTTTGTCATCCTGTCTTTCTTCATCCACGGCCAGGCTATAACTGTATATTCCGCCGTGCTTTCCGCAATCTCCGGGATATTCTACGGCATAGGGTTTGTTTTCCTGTACAAGTCCCTGGCCACGGAGCAGACCACCAACACCATGTCGCTTTCCGAGTTCTTCAAGGCAGTGCTGGTGCTCTCCGGCGTCTTCCTTTTCGGGAACGCCCTAAATGGCACGCAGTCTACTGGAATAATCCTAATTTTTGCCGGTTCGCTGCTCATAATAACTACGGAAAAATTAAGGATAAACAAAAAACTGCTCTACGCGCTCTTCGGTTTCCTGTGCTGGGCCGCACTGTGGATAATGTTGGGCTATGCCATAGGCGTTTCCGGCAGCTACATACCGGAGGGCATGATCGCCACGCTCTTCGCCCTCGCATCCTCAGCCGCATATGCATTCATGACCAGGAGCGCCACGCTCAGCAGGTCGCCTTCCCCAAAAGTCATAAACGGCTACATAGCTGCGGTAGGCATTTCCGTAGGGATAGGCAGCCTCATATTCACTTTCCTAGTATTCTCTAAGTTGCTTTCCGTTGGGAGCGCGGTGATAGCCCTCACGCCAATAGTGGTCGCCTTGGCGTCCAGGAGAATATACCTGGACAAGCTGACTACGGCCCAATTGCTCGGCCTTGCGATAATGGTGATTGGCGCCCTGGCACTGGGGCTGGCGCAGTACCTTCCAGCCATATAAATGGCGTGTAGCAAGAAATGTATTAAATCTATCTAGTCATATTTAACGGGGATTATCATGATACTTTCGGACTTCGACCTAAAGGCTGCGATAAACGGGAAAAGGCTTGTTATAGAACCCTTCGTGGACGAATTGATAAGAGAGAACGGCGTTGACCTGAGGCTGGATAACGAAGTTGGAAGGCACGTGAATAAGAAAGACGGATTTATAATGGACCCGTCAAACGAAGAGCACATAGCAAGCAGCTTTGTAATAGAGAAGGGTCTCAAGGAGATGGTACTTGATGCAAGGGAGCAGGTGCTCCTCACCACTTACGAGAACCTCGAGCTTCCCGACGACCTCATGGGATTCGTCGAATTGAGGAGCTCGTGGGCCAGGCACGGCCTTTCCGTCCCGCCCACCATAATAGATGCGGGCTTTGCCGGAAACATAACCTTGGAGGTGATAAACAACTGTCCCTACAAGATAAAACTGCTTCCAATGCAGAGGTTTGCGCATATCATATTCGCAAAGACGAGCAGCAAGGTGATGAGCGCTTACTCCGGGCAGTACAAGGGCCAGAAAGGGGTGCGGCTCCCAAAAGTGCTTAAATAAAAGTATCAGCCTTCTATCATGTCCCCAAAGGATCTTACAAAATAAGCCATCGCGCTCTTCAGGGATCGCCTGCCATCCGGAGTTATTGAATACACAATAATTTTTCCATTTCTCCTGCCGTCTATAAGTTCCCTTTCCTTCATCTCCTTCAAGGCCGGATAGATCGTGCCGGCCTTTGGCTTGTCCCCGCGCCGTTTCTCCATTTCCTCGGCTATCTGTTCACCGTGCATCGGCCTTTTGGAGAGCAGCCACAGTATCTGGAATGTGAGCATACCCCTCATATCGCATCCATAAGACTTCATGACGCCACAATAATATAGGACATACTATAT
>DAIDAE010000011.1 GCA_027310755.1 Candidatus Micrarchaeaceae archaeon
ATTTTAAAGGAACTAAATAACAACGGAATTTTGGATTTTACGGAGATAGACAAAAAACATGGATTCGACCCTGGAAGTTCAAGATATACTTATTACAAGCTAAAAGAGAGAGGTGTTTTAAGGCGTATAACTATCACTTTACAAAATGCTCCTATAAGGTACATGGGGATGATATTCAAAGAACTAGTTGATGAAGAACAGTTTCGAAAAAATCGGGTTTCTTCTCTGATGAATATAATAGAAGAAACAACTTACCTAACAGATAAATACTGTCTGACAGGGGATATAGGCAATCCCGATGGAAGTTTACTTTTTATGCCAGTGTATAGTAATAACGACTTGGACTTAGCTGTAGAAAAATTAGTACAATTGGACCTCGGTATAAAAATCAAAACGCTTGTTGTGACATCTATAATTCTTGGCTCTTTTTGCTATAGAAAATATGATTATGTGCACTCTAAACAGCATCATATATTAGTTCAAAGTTATGGTCACAAACAGGAGGAGAAAATAAATTACGAAGAAACTGGTAGGAAAATAAACATAAAAGGCAGGGATGAACGGTTTAATTTAAAAGACTACACGTAACATGACAAATATGAATTGAAAGGCAGACAAAACATTACAAATTACAATATAGTGGACTCTAGTAGAAACTACTTAGCCGTCATTTCCTCCGCGCATTGTATACACCTTATACTCAAAATTGGGTAGCAATGTTTAAATATCTTTTGTTGTGGAATAAGTTCCATAATATTGAAATACTGTTTGCTCTGACTTCTGTTAATTTTTACTATAATCTCATCCGGCCTATAAATGAGATGTGGGGCTGCCCTCTCGGGTATTTTCTTCTCAAGCCATGGAATCCACCTAGAGAACGATTAGATTATCTTCAGCGTCTCCTTGACAAGATAGCCGCTGGATGCAAAACGGTCTATGCTCCTGGTGATGCCCTTTTTGTCCTTCTTTGAAACTACCATCGTGGTTATTTCCTTGAGGGCACTTTCTCCCTCCACGATCCTTTCGACTTTTGCTATATTTTCCGAATATTCACCGCTGAGGTACTTGCTTATCGCCGCCTGGGTTGTCCCGAGCCTCCTCGCAATGTCGGATTGATTCATATTATACTTCTTGTTGAGGGATTTCGCAACCGCTATCCTGACGGCTGGAATCGTAATCCTAAAAATCTCGTTGCAGTTAGTGTACATCTCAATCTTCTATGCCAAACGTCTCCTTGATGTGCTTCATAAGCCCTTTCGACCTTATGCTGCCTATCGTCTCGTTGGTGTTCCTCATGGTGTTGCCTGGTTTGGTTATTCCTGACTTTATGCCGCCGGCTGCATCCTTCACCCCTGATGCGGCATTGCTGGCTGCGTCCTTTATCCCGGAAAGTATTGACGGTCCTTGTCTCTGGGCTGGCGCCTGCGCCCTTTCCCTGAATTTCGGGGCATCTGCTGTTTTCTCTGATCTTCTTTCTGGCCTTGCCCCGCTGGTCAAGCCGTCCAATATGCTAATTAGCATCCTCCTGTCTGCGTTGGAATTTATCACGGCAACATTCGCATCGGCGGATGATACTGCATCCAGGGCGTCCTCATGGTCCCTGCACGCAACGGCATTGACTCCATCCATCTTGTTGGCGGATATGGCAAAGGCCTTTGCATTGCTGGAGAGCACAACTATCATGTCACTGGACCTGAGGTTGCCCTTTATTTCGGAGAGCAGGGATTTTGTCTCTACATCTTCATTCTCGCCCAGTGTCACAGTATGGCCATTCCTGCTAAGGTGGTTTGACGCCGCTGCGCAGGCGGGCTGGTTCTCTCCTATAACACAGATGTGCATATATTCACTTTTTAACGTAAGCAGTAACTACTATTAATATTTATTCCCCCGAATGCTTATTAATCTATATTATTCAAATAATATTCAGCAGGTGTACAAATTGAGAGGAAAAGAGACATTAGTGAGATGCGAGTCTTGCGGCAGAAACGTGCCTAGAAACAAGGGAGTCATGTTCGAAAAGGCCATTAGCTTCAATACCGGGATGCAGAACACAAATGACGTCAGGTTCTTCGAAAGGAGGAAGGTCTGGTACTGCATCAGCTGTGCAAAGCACAGGGGTATATTCGAAAAGAAGAAAAGGCAGGCTATTGAGCGAGCGAAAAGGCAGTAATTCATGGCTATGAACCCTGACGACCTCCTGATCTTTAAGGTGAGGGAAGAGGACAAGGGGGCATCCAAAAAGGACAAGAAGGCGGCGATACAGGCTCCGCAGCAGCAGGGCAGTCCTGTGGAAAAGGCGGAAAAACCTGGATTCTTCAGCCAGAAGCAGCGGCAGGAGCCCCAACCAAAACAGGAAAAACGGCAGCCTCCCCCAGAAATCCAGAAACCTGTACAGAAGGAGGAAAAGCCCGGAGTGCCTAGGGCCGAGCCCGCCAGGCCGGTTGAACCGACAGCCGTATCCGAAAGCGAGTCATATTATGTTGCGCCAGAAGCCACGACAGAAGCAGTGGACTATGTGTCGGAGGCGGCAGAATTCACAGGAGATGAACAATTCGCCAAGGAAAACGCGAAGAAGACGGTGCTCAAGAAGAGGGAGCATATGGACTCCAGGAAGATCGCACAGCATATGAGCTGTGAACTACACCCGTGGAGGAGGGCGTATGCGATATGCGACTACTGCAAAAGGGCTTTCTGCTACGAAGACATACTTGAAGTGGGCGGCAAGTACTACTGTCTTGATGACGTTGACAAGATACCTGAAGCGGTCAGGCGCGGGCAGGTCGTAAAGTACAACTACCTGGGCATGATAGCCTCAATACTCTACATGGCGGCGTTCATAGTATTCTTCTATTACTCATACAATTCAGTTTTGCTGCTTGTGAACTCAATACAAAAGATAGGCCTGCCGCTTTTCATTACCCAGCTCGACATTGCCAGGGAGCTTTTGATCGCGGAGGCGATCCTTGCCCTCCTCGCAATAGGAACTGCAATAAGCATACTGGTCAGCAGCGGGAGCAGCTTCAAGCTAAGCGCGCTAGTCAGCATGGTGGGCGTGGGCGTATTTGGGTACCAATACACTTTATACAGCGCAATTTATATTGCCGCCTTTGCGGTGCTGACCTTCATAGCGTTCCTGCTGCTCTCATACTCAAGGGTTTCCACGGAATCGATGCCGGAGGAGGAGGCTATACTGGAGGCATCGCTTACTGGTACTTCAGGATTTTGAAAGAAGGGTCCTTGTCTGGTACCTTCCGCGCTTTTCTATCTCTGAAAGTTGCCTGAGCACCGCCTTGCCGGCGCCGCCGGGTGCCGCAAGGTATTCCCTTTCAAAGTGCCCGTAGAGCCCCCTGTCTATGGATCTCTTCATCAAAAGAAGGTCGAGCGCCCTTTCCTCGTCCGAATTTGTAACCTCGCCGAGGCCGAAGTCTATGATCCAGGTGTTGCTATTTTTATCGACAAGAATATTTGCGGGTGTGAAATCACCATGGACTATGCCGGCGCCGTGGAGGACTGCCAGCTGCCTTGCACATTGCGATATTATGCTGGTGGGGATTTTACTTTTGGCCGGGAGGGCGTTGAGCATTGTGCCGTTCAGGCTTTCCATTATTATCTTGTTGTTTTTCAACATCAGGACTTTGGGCACCCTTATGCCACTCTCGGACGCCCTGGCCAGTATCTTGGCCTCGGTCTTTGTCCGCTGCGCCCGTATGACGGAGTCCAGGGCTTTCTCCCTGTACCTTTTGCTTATCCTGTCCTTTACAACGGCATCAAACCCGAGCACTTTAATTGTGTATATCTTCGCTTCCGCTCCTTCCGATATCATTTTCATTTTACCAACTAACTTTTACACTGTCTATCCTGTACTTCTGGTTTATGTCGCAGTCCCTGCTCCTGTAATGCTGCCCGCTCTTCATCATGCTTTCAGCAACGAGCGCGATCATAGCGCCATTGTCGGCGTTGTACTCGTTTGCCACGGTATGAATCCTTGCTCTGTGGGATTTTGCCACAATCCCGATCATCTGGCCGAGCCTCCTGCTCTGCGCCACACCTCCTGAAAGCAGTATGTCCTTCTTTTTGGTCAGCAGCAGCGCCCTCTCCGTTGCCTCGCACAGCATTGCAAATGCCGTTTCCTGCAATGAATACGCGATGTCCTTATGGCTGTTGTTCTCCAATGCTTTTGATGCGTGTGTCAACAGTCCGGTGAAAGTGAAATCCATGCCTTTCACCGTGTATGGCATCTGTATGTATTTGCCGCCTTCTGCTAGCTTTGCAACGCTCGACCCCCACGCCGGGGTTAGTTTTGCCTCCCGTGCAAAACTGTCAAGCATATTCCCAACGCCTATATCGAAAGTCTCGCCGTAGATATGGTAGTGCCTGAACGGTGTGTCGTCCAACGCAAGAATCTGCGAATTTCCTCCGCTTACGTAAAGGACAAGTGGGTCCTTAACCTTTGATAGCTGTCTTGTAACTTCTATATGGGCCACCGCGTGATTTACGGGAAATATAGGAATCTTGTGTTTCTCAGCAAATGTCCTTGCCATTAATTGGCCTATTCTCAAACATGGTCCTAGACCTGGTCCTTTTGTGTAACCGACCGCCTCTATGTCGTTCGGACTGAGCTCGGACGAGGAGAAAATGCTCCTTATTATTTTTGAGGAATTGCCGGCATGGAAATCAGCCGCCCTGGCCGGGATGATGCCCTGGTTCCCTATGGGAAACATCAGTTTTTCATTTGCGATGATACTCCCATTCTTCACTATGCCGAGACCGAGAGTATGCGCGCTGCTTTCTATTCCCAATACTGCCATAGATTACCATGAAGAATTAGATTTATCCATTATTTAATTTATCGTTGCGCTTGGCCTAGATAAAAATCATGGTCTTATGCCACATCTATGTTTGCTTCCTTGTAACCGAGCTTCGCAAGGGCCTTCTTCACCGCCATCTTGTGCTCGCCCTGCAGCTCTATCATGCCGTCCCTTGATGTTCCGCCGCATGCGAGGGTCTGCTTTAGCTCCTTTGTCGTCCTCTCTATCTCATCCGGGTTTATCCCTTCGACTACCGTCATGTATTTGTCAAATTTTGCCTTCTTCGAATATACCCTTATTTTCGACTCGGTTTCCCTGTCAAGGACCTTGCAAACGCAAAGTTCCAGCGGCAGGCCGCACCTAGGACAAGTATCTGCCATTATCTCTTTTTACCTCTCTCATTTAGTATCGTCTGTATCCTTGCAATCGTTCTCCTTATCTCCTTTGTTTTCACTACCTTGCTAGCCACGCCTGTCGAGGCTATTTTCCTTTTTTCTATGCCCAACTCTAGCGCTAACTCGTTCAATTTCTGTTTCAGAGCAGCATCAGGAAGGGTTCGTATCTCGTTGACTTTTATATTTAACACCGTAATGATTTCCAGCTAGTATATTTAGCGGGTTTCAGATATTAAAATCTTTCTGCACGCCGGTTTTACCACAAGGAAACCCCATCCCTAAAGGTATTAATTAATAGATTTGCTAATTATATCTACTGATAGTTTGATTATTTAGGGGTACCATGGCTTCACGAAAACGAAGAGAGACCGGCGCAAAGCGGGAAAAGCGCGATGGCAGCGTTGTGCCGGCTGGCAGTGGCAAGGAAACGATGCATTTCAAGACCACCAAGGAGGTGGAGGTGCCTGCGAAACTGATAGACCAGGTAGTAGGCCAGGAGAATGCGGTTAAAATAATAAAGAAGGCGGCGAAACAGCGCAGGCACGTATTGCTCATAGGGGAGCCGGGTGTTGGAAAAACCATGCTGGCGCAGGCCATGGCCGAGCTGCTGCCGGCCACCGAGCTTGAGGATATCCTTGCCTACAAGAACATGAATGATGAAAACCAGCCAGTGATAAAGCCCATAAAGACCTATCCGAATCCGGCGGCTGCGGAAAAATTGGGCGATGGGCAGGGGAGGCAGCTGCTGCAGAAGGAAAGGATGAAGAATAGGGTAGCGCTAGGAAAAGGGAGCCCGGCGGTCACTGGTATCGTACTGCTTATAGTAATCATACTTTTGGGGGTCGCCTTCAGCGGGCTCCTAAACAACTACCAGCTTATAATAATTGCGGCGCTGCTTCTCGGGGTCATGGTATTCGGATCCGTGGCGCTCTTCACAAGCGGACTGACGCGGCGTGTTGGAGCTATGCCAGGACTGATGGATACAAACGAGCCGAAGCTGATTGTGGACAACACGGGATTGAACCACGCGCCTTTCATAGACGCGACAGGAAACAAGGCAGGCGCATTGTTCGGGGACGTGCGCCACGACCCGCTGCAGAGCGGCGGGCTTGGGACACCCGCGCACCTGAGGGTCGAAAGCGGTGCAATACACAGGGCAAACAAGGGGGTCCTGTTTATTGATGAAATATCGAGGCTTGACCCTAAGGCACAGCAGGATCTGCTAACTGCGATGCAGGAAAAGAAATTCTCGATAACCGGGCAGAGCGAGATGAGCTCCGGGGCGCTGGTCAAGACGGAGCCGGTGCCGTGCGACTTCGTGCTTGTGGCCGCCGGGAACCTGCAGGACCTGCAGAACATGCATCCGGCGCTCCGTTCTAGGATACGGGGCTATGGTTATGAGGTGTACATGGATTCCACTTTGCCGGACAACTCATTTAACAGAAACAAGATAGTCCAGTTCATAGCACAGGAGATAAAGAAGGATGGGAAGATACCCCCATTTGACAAGGGCGCGGTAGAAGAGATAGTGGAAGAGGCCAGAAAAAGGAGCGGGAGAAAGGAGAGGCTTACGCTTGTACTCAGGGATCTTGGTGGGTTGGTTAGGGCGGCCGGAGACATTGCCATGGAGAAGAAACATGAGATGGTCGCAAGGGATGATGTATTGGGAGGGAGGGGGCTGGCAAATCCGATAGAGGCACAGGTGATTTCGCAGGCGCTCGAATACAGGAAGGACTACAAGGTCTTCACCAATAGGGGATTCAGCGTGGGGCGCGTCAACGGCCTGGCGGTTGTTGGCTCCTACGTGCTCTCGCCCGGAATAATCATGCCAATAGTTGCGGAGGTAACACCCGCGAGCTCGCGCTCGGAGGGCAAGTTCATACCCACCGGCAAACTGGGTAAAATAGCGAACGAGGCGGTCAAGAACGTGAGTGCGGTAATAAAGAAGCACATGGGCAGGGATGTGGCAAATTATGACATGCACGTGCAGTTCCTGCAGTCGTACGAAGGGGTGGAAGGCGACAGCGCAAGCATAAGCGTTGCGATAAGCATAATATCGGCCATGGAAAACATACCTGTTGACCAGTCCGTGGCCATGACTGGCTCTCTTTCGGTAAGGGGGCAGGTTCTCCCGGTGGGTGGCGTGAACAGCAAGGTGGAGGCGGCGATTGCTGCGGGGCTGAAGACCGTGATACTCCCATACAGCAACGCGAACGACATTTATCTGGGACCTGACGAGATTAAAAAGATCAAGATAATACCTGTAAAAACATTGGCTGAAGTGCTGCAACATGCTATGAAGCAAACGGCAAGGCGAGAAGAAATCATAAAAGAGCTGAAGAAGTTCCAGAAGGAGGATTAGGCGGGAAAATGAGGGGAGAGAACAAAAAAGGCGGTGGGGGCTCCCAGAAATCCCAGGAGATTGTGGAGGGTTTTGGAAAGGAGATTGCAAGGGACGTGAAGGGCCTAAAGCCTCCGAAGTTCAAGACCATCGCCAGGACAAAATCCAATATCGTCTATGACAAGAAAGCCGGTTATCTCACCATGGGAGGGGCGATGGAGGAGAGGAACTTCATCAACATAGCACAATCGAAAAGATTCATGCAGACGGTGGCGATAGCGGCGAAATGCAACGCATTCATCAAGCAGAACCTGCACACGTCAATAAGGGGCCTTTTCTACCAGCTCAAGTATTCGCTCGGGGAAGACGTGGATGAGAACATATTCAGCGAGCAGGCTGAATCCAACCCGCTAATAGAGGACCTGGAGGCCTCATTGGGGCTTAGAAGGGAGGACCTCAACCTCAACGCCACTAGGAGGGGCGTCCTGGCCGGCAACATGAAGGTGGTGGACAACTACGGGAACGAGAGGATCGTCACCGACACCAGCAAGATGGGGAGGAGCGGATGGGCGATCCCGAGCGATGTCGACAACGAGATTGAATTCTCGGAGGTCAAGGCAAAATACGTGCTCATTGTGGAGAAGGATGCGATCTGGCAGAGGCTCAACGAGGACGGATTCTGGAAAAAGGAGAACTGCATACTGATATCCCCTCAGGGGCAGGCTACAAGGGGGACTAGGAGGCTGATCAGGAAGTTCGCCGACATGGGGCTGCCCATCTATGTCTTCAACGACGGCGATGCCTGGGGATGGTACATCTACTGGACAATAAAGACGGGTAGCATAAACCTCGCGTACATAGGCTCTGACATAGCCACACCGGAGGCCAGGTTCCTTGGGGTAACGATGTCAGACCTGGAGAAATACGAATTCCTGAAAAAGATGACACTCAAGGCCACGGAGGTGGACCTGAAGAGGGCGCAGGAGATGCTAAACTATGAATGGATAAACATGCACAGAGAGTGGGTGGCGGAACTGAAAAAGGTGCTGCAGCTCAAGGTAAAGCTTGAACAGGATACGCTGCAGGGGCCAAGGCTCACCTTTGTGGGAGACTACATAAGGGATAAGATAAAGAACAAGGACTGGCTGCCCTGACCCGTCATACTTTTATCCCCGGTGTAAGGCTCTGCAGCCCCAATTTTGTAAGCAGCCTTTCCGGGTTGTCATAATACTCCTTGACGGCCTGGCTTATCGATCCCATATCTCGCTTTCCCAGCCTGTTCAGCTGCTCGAGAATGCGCGACCTGACAACTTCCTCGGCAAGCAGGTCTGGAGGCGCCACACCAAGAATCTTGCATATAAGGTCCCTGTATGTGACGCTAGGCAGTATGGTGGAGCCCTCGTGGCTCTTGTAATCGTACTTGTAAAGGTCTGAAAGGAGCACCTGGGTTTCTATCCCTGAAATTTCCGATATCTGGGTCACCTTCCTGGTCGGTACGTTGTTCTGGTAGATTACCGAAGAAACTATTAGCGCGTCTATCACAGGCAATATGTCCCTGGGCACATCCATGGGGGCGTGCTCCAGCCTTGATATTATATCCCTGGAGGAGGAGGCGTGTATTGTTGCCATGCAAATCTTCCCAATGTTCATCGCAGCCGCCATTGCATTGGCCTCGGAACCCCTGACTTCTCCTATCACTATTATGTCTGGCCTCATCCTGAGGGCATTCTTCACCAGATCCTGCATCTGGAGGTCCGTGTTTGTCTCGAGTCTCACGGTATTTTCCTGCGACGCGGTGTTGAGCTCGTATGTTTCCTCTATCGTGACCACCCTCTGCTCTGGCCTAAAGAAGGAGAACATAGTGTTGAGTATCGTGGTCTTTCCAGCAGCCGGAATCCCGCCAATTAATATGTTTGCCGGCCTGACCCTGAAACCGTCCGTATAAATCCAGAGCCTTGCGGCAATCCTATAATCTATGGTTCTGAAATTGATGAGGTCGATGATGCTAAGCGGCTGCCTCTTGAAGTTTCTTATCGTGATATCATAACCCAGCGGCGATGTTATTATGTTAGCCCTGCTCCCGTTGTGCATGTGCACGTCCATTATGTTGCCGTTGGCCTCCTTGTTGGTTGCAAAGAGCTTTAGCTTGTTAACGAACCTGGCGAGGTCCTCCCTGGTATTGAACTTTTCCTCCAGTTTCTTGTAACCCTCCTTGGAGTCAAAAATAAAGATGCTGTTGGTGTTGTTTATCATTATGTCCTCTATCATTGGCGCCTCTACGTATTTTTTGACTATGGAGATATCATTCATGTCGTTGAAAATGTCATCGATATCCTTCTGGCTGGTGGAGGGGCTTAGGTGCTCTGCGGCCTCGGCCACAAGCTCCCTCCTCTTCCTTTCTTCAGTAAATTCAACGAATTTCCCCACAAGGCGCCCAAGAATCTTATCCTCCAGATCGTAAAGCTTGGCGTCCATAATATCACACGTCTATAACAGCTATAAATGTATGAAAAGCTATAAATTAAGTTAGCATTAGTCACCGTGCTTGGGAGGTCGCCGAATAGTCAATTATTGGGCATTATCGCATCGACAACGAATTCTGGCGTATACCGGACCAGGGCCTCATAGGACTCTCCTGTGCCGAAATAAAGAAGCGGGATCCCGGTTGCATATGCGATAGAAATTGCATTTCCGCCCTTGACGTCGGCATCCAGCTTTGTGAGTATTATTCCATCTATCTTCAGGAACTTGCCGAATTCCTTGACCTGTTCCGAAAGCTGGTTCCCTGCTATGCTCTCGCCCACAAATATTATAAGGTCCGGCTTTGCCACCCTTACCATCTTCTGCATTTCGCTGATCAGGTTTTTGTTGGTTTCCTGCCTTCCTGCGCTGTCGATCAACACTGCCTGGATGTTGTGCGCCTTCGCGTATGCGACGGCGTCGAAGGCTATGCTGGCGGGATCAGCGCCGTATTTGCTCTTGATCACGGGCACACCGACCTTGCTCGCGTGCCGCTCGGTCTGCTCTATGGCAGCCGCCCTGAACGTATCGCTGGCAGAAAGCACGCTGGAGATGCCTTCCCTCTTGAGCTTATGCGCAAGCTTCGCAATGGTGGTTGTTTTCCCAGTGCCGTTTGGACCCAAGAATAGTATCTTTACCGGGGCGTCTCCGCTGCCAAGCCGTGCCTTGACAAAATCCGTAATGTTCACGCCGTTTCCGCTCTTGGAAAGGACATCGAACAACGATTTCCGCACTAGGTCGACCAGCTCCCTATTGATGTTCTTCGGATCTATTTTTGTCTGCCCCAGCTTTGTCCTGAGGCTCTCAAGAAATGCCTCTGTGGCTTCGTAGGACACGTCGGACTCAAGCAGGGGCACCTTTATGTTTTCCAAAAAGTTATCGATTTCATCCTCGCCCAAGTATACAGAACTGGAGATAATGCCCTTTAATTTCGTTTTGAGGGAGACCTTGATGATTGGATCCTCCTTAAGATCCTTTTTTGGCTCGATGGATTGCTGCTGAGGCCCCGGAACATTTTTTGGCTCGATACCTTGCTCTTCTTTCGGCGGCACTGGGGCAATAGCTTCCTCCTGCCTCTGCTCGATGGCCTTCTCCTCCTTTTTGGTGAATACCTTCACGGCTTCGGATAATTTCTTTCTAAGACCGTCAAACATTCAGATACCTAGCGTGAAAGTTCATTGACTTTAAAGGCTATCTCCATCAGCGCAGACTCTACCTCCCTTTTGCTCTTGCCAAGCTGGTTTATGTACTTGGTCTCCTGATCGATTGCCTTGCTGATGTAGTTCTTCGCCTCGTCTATGTTTTTTTCTACCATGTAGCCGGCGCCTATCCCAACAACTATGCTCCTGTCATCGGTTATCTTTCCGGTGGCGAACGTGTTCGCGCCCATGGGTATCATGGTATTCCTGTCCTTGATTGTATCAATGTTTTCCAGTGCCTTCTGCGCGCTGTCCAGCTCCCTCAGGTTTTCCGACCTGTTGTTTATCTCCTGCGTCACGAGCGCGTACTGGTTTTGGTATATTTGCTGCAGGTATCTGAACTCCTCAAGCGTGGTTGCAATCGGGGCTTGCGGTTGTGGATGTGGATTTCCGGGCTCTGCCATTGTATCGCTTATTTCTTATTTTCTACCTTTAATATGCTTATCTCCGACTTTCTTAGCGCGCTGGCGCCGCCCAGCTTCACAATTATGAGGTCTCTGGCGTGTTTCTCGGACTTTGCCTCTATCTCTATCTTAAATGACCTGTCCTGCTTCTCTATCCTGCCTTCTATCAAGAATTTCATAATATCACTCATTCTATGTTAAGCGCATCCATTATCCTGTTCAGTTCATACCCTGTGGTGTTCTCCCCTGCCACGACACCTGCTGAGTTTCCAACCGCCGAGAGCCCTATGCTGAGGGAACCGGTGTTGGCAGTGGTCCTGGTTGATTCAAATCCCAACAGGCCATCGATCCTCGACTTCTCCATATCCGTCGCCCTATTATTTATGACAAAGCCCTTATTTGTAAGTATGTTATTGGCGCCGACGGTCTTAAACCCCCCTATGTCGGCAGGTATGGCCTCAACTCCGAGCACATCCTGTATCTGCCTGATCTCTCCGGGAGAGTAGTCCGGATTCACTATGGCGATCTTGTCATTGGCAAGAACATTGTTCCCCACCGCATTAAGGTTGCTCTCCAGCACCTCTATCCTTGTATCTAGGTTCAAGCCCCTTAGTGCCTTGAGCTCATAGTCCTCTATCATGCTGGACACCAATATGCCGTTGGAGTTCACCTTCATGAATAATCCGACAAGGTCCGTGGCGAATACCGATATCCCGATCGGCTGCACTTTTAGCGTTTCGGACAGGATCCTCTTGCTTCTCTCATTTATGTTATTGCCAAAGAATACGTATCGGTCGCTTGCCGCTACGAAGACCCCGACATAATCGCTACCGGTAATCATGCATTTTGCGGCTCCCATGCTCTCACATAATAAATAGAAGATATTTAATTTGCCTTCTCTTTCTTCTCTGCTTGCTTTGGATGGGTCGTCTGCTTTGCCTGCGGTGCGGGGTCCTTCTTCTCCTCCTGCTTGGCATCCTGCTTTGGTTCCTGCTTTTTTATCCCGACCAACGGCCTCTTTTCTGGCTTTGATGCCTGCTGCGGGGCCTGGATCTTCGCTGGTTCGCCCTCGATGAACGGGAGCACATCCGCGGTATCCGTGCCTATTTTCACCCGCAGCTTTATCGGCCTCATGCTTCTCGAATACTCCTTGAAAATGAGGTTGTTGAGCTCGTATCCGAGTTTTACATTCTCGGTCTTTATCTTTGTGAAGTGCCCCACTCTTTCCCTTATGTACTTGACAGCCTTCCTTGCCCTCTTTGTCCTCGGCTGGGTTGAAAGGTACTTCCTCAGGTTTATCGTAATCAATCTGTCTACCATGTTAGTCATCCTTGTCTGATTCCAGTCTCATCTTGGTCCTTCTCCAGTCCCTCTTAAAGGTGTTCTGCTGAAGCTTCTGGTGCGTCCTGAGCCTTGTAAGCAGGGGGAGCCTCCTTGACTGCTTGAGCTTGTGCCCGAGCTTCATCTTTAAGTTTCTGGTTTTCCTTGTCATAATACCATCATTTGTGCCTGTATTCGATTTTCGTATCCGGCCTCTGTGTGACCTTCTCCAATATTTGGAGCAACTGTTGCTCCGTAAGCTTCCCCTGTATCCTGTTGCTCTGCGCAAGGGATATTATCAGGTCGACGAGCTGTGTATAAAGATCCGCATTGGCGATCCGTATATTCATGATCCTGTCGTATGCCGACTGATCCATCAGCTTTTTTATTATCTCTTTCTTTTGCTGCTCAACCTGTTGCCTTTTCATCTGTTCCATCAGGGCCTTTCTCAACCTTTTTTGGCTTTGTTGATCGTCGGCCTCTTCTTCATATGCCATTTCTTACACTTTTCTTGCATCACTTGACTGTTGTTGTGATGGTTTTGCTAAGCTTGTCCAAAAATGATTTGCCTTGCGGGGTTATTACCCTTCCCTTTTTTGTCTTTTTAACGAAATTGATGGTTTCTAGCGCGGCGAGCGAGTCCCTGATTATGCTGCCGCCGGCTTCCTCGTGGTGCTTCCTATGCACTGTGTGCCCCTTTGCGCTTCCGTACCTGACCCTTAGCTTTGACACTCCCACCGGACCGTTGATGTATACCTGCCTCAATATGGACGCGCTCCTCACATACCAGAAATCCGGGTCCAGCGGCGGCCTCTCCTTATTTGCACCGCTCTTGACATAATTCATGTAATCCGGCTTCTTTATCTTGCCCTTAAGCTGCTCCGCCGCACGGCTAACCAGGTCCGAGCCCTTGACGTCAAATATATTAGACATTGAAACTACCTGAATGAAGAGCAATAGAAATAGCCCTCTAACTAAACAGTATTATTATCGCGAATACCTATTAAAATGTTGTGATAGGGAGGTGATAACAACCTTTTTTATAGCTTAGTTGTATTATACAGAATATGCCAAAAAAGGTGGCTATAATCGGCGCCGGCAAGGTTGGATCTACACTTGCACAAGTCCTTATGTACAAGAACCTTTGTGACGTTATCCTCTGGAATAGGACTCCCGAAAGGGCCATCGGAATAGCCTTGGACATAATGGAAAGCGCGCCTGTCGAAGGATTCCAGACCAAAATAACAGCTACAGGCAATATGGCGGATATCGCAGGCTGCGATATAGTTGTAATAACGGCAGGGGTGCCAAGAAAAGAGGGCATGTCCCGCGATGATCTGCTTAAGGTTAATGCGGATGTTATAGGTTCCATCTGCACAAACATCAAAACCTATGCGCCTGGCAGCATCGTTTTGGTGCTTACAAACCCATTGGACCCCATGGTCTACCTAACGAAGAAAATTACAGGATTTGATAGGGAGAAAGTAATAGGGATGGCAGGGATACTGGATTCCTCTCGCTTTGCCGAGTTCATAGCGATGGAGACCAAGACAGGTCCAAAGACGGTTTCGGCGATGGTGCTTGGCAGCCATGGCGACCTAATGGTCCCGCTGGTAAGGTTCATAACCGTGAATGGGAAGCCGCTTAGCGATGTGCTGGACAAAACCAAGATTGATACAATTGTTGAAAGGACAAGAAATGGAGGTGCCGAGATAATAAAATACCTTAAGGACAGCGCATACTATGCGCCCGCATCATCCCTCGCGCTTATGATAGACTCGATAATCAACGACAAAAGGTTAACGCTGCCATGCTCTGTCTACCTGCAAGGCGAATACGGCGTGAGCGACGCATTCCTAGGCGTGCCGGTGATGCTTGGGGGGAAGGGCGTGGAAAAAGTCGTGGAGCTGGAGCTCAACGATGATGAGAGGAGGGCAATGGCGGCTTCTGCTGAAAAAATTAAACAGCTCGTGGGCGAGTTGAATAAGCTGGGTGTATGATATGCCGGAACAATCCATAGAAGAATTCAAAAAGGGACTAGAAGGAACAGTTGCTGGGGATTCCAAAGTTTGTCTGCTTGACGGATCCATAGGGAAACTTGAGTACAGAGGATACAAAATAGAGGACCTTGCGGCAAATTGCAACTTCGAGGAAATCACGTACCTGCTCCTCTATGGTAAACTTCCGACGAAACATGATCTGAAGGATTTCTCAAGGAAGCTTGCCGAAAGGAGACAACTGCCAAAATATGTCATAAAGACGATGAAGGCGCTTCCTAACACGATGAACTCGGTCGAGGTGATGAGGACCGCGATAAGCGCACTCTCCAATAACGTGGAGGATGCGAGGAAGCTTACAATGGACCAGCAGCTTGATCAGGGGATAACGTTGATCGCACAGTTCCCGACTGCTGCAGCGTATTATTACAGGCTTAAAAATGGCCTGAAACCGATAAGGCCTAAAAAGAAGCTGGGACATGCAGCGAACTTCCTCTACATGATGAGCGGCAATGTGGCTGACGACTATTCTATAAGGGCAATGGACATGGACTTTGTCCTCCACGCCGAGCACAGCTTCAATGCATCTACATTTGCGGTAAGGATAACAATATCGACACTGAGCGACATGTACTCCGCTATGAACACAGGATTAAGCGTTCTCAAAGGGCCGCTGCACGGCGGCGCGGCATCTGGAGTCATGGAGATGCTTGGGCAGATTGGGAGCGTGGACAATGTGAACAATTATATCGACAATGCGCTGGCAAACAAACAGAAGATAATGGGGATTGGGCATAGAGTGTACAGGACGTACGATCCAAGGGCAAGGATATTGAAAAAGACCGCAAGGGAAATAAGTCAGAGCAAAAATGACATGAAATGGTTTGAAATGTGTGACAAAATAGAGGAAAAGATGCTGAAGGAGAAAACCCTATATCCCAATGTTGATTTCTATTCGGCGGTGGTGTATAAGGAGCTCGGCCTCCCGATGGACATGGATACCGCAATATTTGCCATAGCAAGGAGCTCGGGATGGGTTGCGCACGCGCTTGAGCAGTACTCCGACAACAGGCTCATAAGACCGCTTGACCACTATATCGGGCCGGTCGACCTTGAATTTGTTCCGATCGAAAAAAGAAAATAAGGACCGTGTTGAAATGGATTACACAATAACGCTGATACCCGGGGATGGAATAGGACCGGAGGTCGCCAAATCAGCAGTCTCCTGCATCGATGCAGCCGCAAAAAAGCATAATTTTTCAATAAAGTGGGACACACAGTATGCAGGGGAAACCGCTATGAAAAAATTTGGATCGGTGATGCCGGAAAAGACGCTTAAGTCGATAAGGAGCAATGGCGTTGCCTTAAAAGGGCCCATAACCACCCCCATCGGAGAGGGATTTAGGAGTGTGAATGTAGAACTAAGGCAAACGCTGGGATTGTACGCAAACGTTAGACCTGCAATGCTGTTCAGGGGAATAAAATCACGATATTCTAAGGTCAATCTAGTAGTGATAAGGGAGAACACGGAGGATTTGTACGCAGGAATAGAATTTGACGTGGGTAAAAAACACACGTATGAACTAATTGAATTTGTTGACAAAAAAACGGGGAAAAGAATAAAGATAGACAGCGCAATAGCGTTGAAACCCATATCAGCATCCGCAAGCAGGAAGATAGTTGAATTCGCGTTTAGTTACGCAAAAGCAAATAAGAGAAAACATATTACCGCTGTCCACAAGGCAAACATAATGAAATTTACCGATGGACTATTTCTTAGAACCGCAGAAAACGTGGCCGCCGGTTTCCCGTCAATAAAATTTGATAGCATGATAATAGACAACCTTTGTATGCAGCTCGTCACAAAGCCGGAAAATTTCGACGTGCTGGTTTGCCCAAATCTTTATGGAGACATACTGTCTGACCTTTGTGCCGGGCTTGTTGGCGGCCTCGGGCTGGCACCAAGCGCCAATATTGGAGAGGGTTGCGCCATATTTGAGCCGGTGCATGGAAGCTCGCCGAAACATGCAGGTAAGAACGAGGTGAATCCAACGGCGTGCATACTGAGCGGTGCATTGCTGCTTCATCACATAGGACAGGATAGGGCTGCGCAAGATATCGAGAGAGCAGTAGGGGAGGTACTTGCAGAGGGAAGGGTTGTAACATACGATATTAATCCCAAAAAACCTGCAGCGACTACAGAGATGACTGCAGAAATAATAAATAGGTTGGGTGTCAAATAAAATCGGTGCTTTTCACGACGCTTGCACATGATATAGCTGAGTACGTCCACTCGGTGGACTACAATGATATCCCAAAGCAGACCATACACGATGCAAAAAGGCTGATTATTGATACGCTAGGATGTGGATTGGGCGCGCTTGATGCGGAGCCCGTGAAGATCGCTACAAAGGTAGCCCAGTATGTGGAATCCGGACCTGAGGCCACCGTGCTTGGCACAAGAAGGAAAGCTGCGCCAGAGACGGCGGCATTCATCAACGGCACAATGTCAAGATACCTCGACTACATGGATACTTATGATGGGAAGGAATTCTCACATCCGAGCGATAACATTATGCCGGTTATTGCGATTGTGGAATCCGAAGGGGGAAGCGGAAGAGACGTGTTGCTTGGCACTGTGCTGGCATATGAAATCCAATGTAGGCTCGCCGATGCAGCCGCACTCTGGACACGCGGATGGGATCATGTAATATACGGCCTGATATCCGTAAGTGCGGTTTCCGCCAAATTAATGGGACTTAACGTACAGAAAACTGAGCATGCAATCAACATCGCATTGAATTCACACTTGACAATGAGACAGCTCCGTGTAGGAGAAATCTCTATGTGGAAAGCATCCGCATTTGCAAACTCTGCCAGGAATGCAATCTTCTCTTCTAGACTGGCGTCCGCAGGTATGACCGGACCGTCGCCGGTTTTTGAAGGGGAAATGGGTTTTTGGAAACTGGTGACCGGAAAGTTTGACTTGGACGTAAAGAGGTTTGGCAATAAAAAAAATAAGTTTAAGCTGGGGCAGGGGGTAATAAAATTTTATCCTGCGGAGATAAGGGCACAGACGGCCATATCTGTGGCCTTGCAGGCAAGAAAACAATTCAAATCAGTATGGGATATAAAGAGTATCGATATTAGAACAAATAGAGCTGGGCTAAAAATCCTTGGGAATGATCCTAGCAAATGGAATCCAAAGACAAAGGAGACCGCTGATCATAGCCTACCGTATGTAGTTGCTGTGGCACTCATGGACAAGAAATTGGATATAAACTCTTACAAGGAGGAAAGGTTGCGCGATAAAGAGACGCTGGATCTCATGAAAAGTATAAAAGTGCACGAGGATAAGGAGTTTACGAAGCTTTTTGATGAAGGCGGAACAGTAAATGCGAGTGATATAAAAATAGTGTTGAAGGACGGCAAAACAATTTACGAAAAGCAGCTCTATTCAAAGGGACATCCGAGGAATCCAATGACCGATCAAGAAATAGAGGAAAAATTCATTCGGCTAACTAGGCGTTTTGTTGGCGACCAAAAGGCAGAGTTTATCATGGAGACAATATGGAATCTCGAAAACGTAAAAAATATATCTAAGCTCTTTATAATACTTGACTGATCACGGATAGTGGATTTTCTTTCCTTTCCATATATCTGAATCCCCCCACATACCAAGTCTCCATTCATTAAATTCTACGAGTTGTGAATAATCAACGAATAGGTTTACTTCCGGACCAAAGGTCTTAAAGTACCACTTGAATACCTCTGGATCTGAGGATTCAAACATGAAAGGCTCGAATCCAAACTTGTCCGTCAGCTTCTTTATTACGTCCTTCCTCCATTTTTCCGGTGGAAGATCTTCTGTCAATCCCTCGGATTCTATCATTATTACTTTGACCCCTTCATCGATGTGCATCTGAACCTCGTCCATGAACTCATCTAGGGTGCGCATCTTCATCGCTTCTTCGTATCCGAGCTTGTGCGTTCCGCCCCCGGCGCCTTTCATCAGGGATATTTCTGGCTTCGGCATCATGCCAAGTTTCTTCACCTTTTTGACCATTGCGAGCTTGTCCTCCATCTTAAGCTGGGGGATAAATCCGCTGGATATCTCAACAACATCGAAGCCGACCTTTTTGCATCCTTCAAAATATTTATCTACAGTCTCGGGCCCTTCAAGCAGAACGCGTTCTATGAATCCTCCGGTCGATACATACACATCATGTTTATGGCATTCGTCTATTATGGCCCTGAGTTTATCTTCGCTTAATAGTCTAAATGAGCCCCCGGCAAATTTATATCCATCAAAATAATCTGACCAATCGTCCAGCAGTCCTTTTAAATAGTCGTATGTAATTGAAGAATAGTAAGGTCCCCTGATCTCTAGCATGCTCTTACTTCTCGGCTTTGGAGGCAACTTTCCAATTTTTATGAAATCGAATGCGCTTTTCATGTGATCACTTCCTAGACATACCAGTGTTAACCGTCCTGACTGCATCTTCAAATATATCCATGCCCTTTTCTATATTTTCCATGGACATTGTGAGTGGAGGGATCAGCCTTACAACGGATGTGCCGCATCCGAGCAGCATCAGTCCGTTGTCGAATGAATGCTTTATCACGGCTTCCTGCTCCTTTGCCCCTGGCGCCTTCGTCCTTTTGTCCTTTACAAACTCTGCAGCAATCATGAGTCCAAGCCCCCTCACATCTCCGACTATTCCATATTCATCCTTCATCTTATTCAAGCGCTTCATCATGTATTTGTTCTTTTCCTTAACCATCCTCTCCAGGTGTTTTTTATTTCTTTTTGCATAATTGAGCGAGGCAAGACCCGCAGCCATCGATACAAGATTGCCGCCGAATGTCCCCCCGTGGGCTCCAGACAATACGTCACCCAGAGATGTCCTTGATATCGTAGCACCTATCGGCATTCCACCGCCAAGCGCCTTAGCCATCGTGTATATATCTGCCGTCACGCCAAAATTCTCCAACGCGAGGAACTTTCCTGTCCTGTAATATCCAGACTGTATTTCATCAGATACGAGAAGCATGTCGTTCTCAGTTGCCACCCTCCTCAGCTCCTTTATGAAAAGTTTTGGAGGCACAATATATCCACCCTCGCCCTGGACCGGCTCGACGAAGATAGCTGCCACTTCCTTGTTTGAATATTCCTTTGTTAATATGTTCTTCTCTATGTGTTCTATGCAAGCCATTGCACACTCGTCGGGGTCCATGCCACTGGAAAGTGGCCTATACGGATTTGGAAAAGGAGCATGAACGACGTACGGGAACGGTCCGAGGTTTTCCCTTTGTGATATTCTGGCAGATGTGAGACCCAGGGAACCGATGCTCCTGCCATGGAACGCACCATAAAATGATATGATATATTTCTTTTTTGTGAGGAGCTTTGACAGTTTAATTGCATCCTCTATTGCTTCTGTGCCAGAATTTGAGAAAAAGACCTTTCCAAACCCGCTTGGCATCATATCGATTATGCCCTCTGCGAATTTCACAGGCAATTCTGCATAGAAATCCAGAAATGCTGGATGCATAAGCTTGTCGACCTGATTCTTGATAGCTCTTCTTATCTCAGCGTTGCCGTTGACCCCGAAGTTATATACACTTATGAAACTTGTGAAATCCAAAAATTTATTTTCTGATATGTCCCATACATAGTCTCCTGATCCCTTTGCCACGACAAGCGGATACGGTTCTCTGGCTATGGTATTGATTATCTTCTTATCGCGATTTATTGTCTTCTTTATTTTTTCTGTCATCCTTATCATTCTTCCACCCCATTTTTATATCTGGAATAATTTATTAATGCTGCGAGCGATCTTGCGGCCGCAGTGGGCGAGTCATAGACCGGAACACCGGAAGCTTCCATGAGTGCAGTATGTGACTTAGTGTATGCGCTGCCTGTGCTTACAACTACCATCGGCTTTTTCTTTTGCTCAGAGAACTTTATCAATGTTGTAACCAGATTTTCATCTGCGCCGGGAGTCTGAAACAATGCTATGACCATGAATGCGTCTACACCTGGATCATCTCCGAGGACTTCGAGTGCTTTAGAGTAGCTTGTGGCATTTGCCTCCCCGCTCATATCAAACGGCATTCGTATGTTTACTATCGGGGGCATTGCAGCCCTGAGCGCCCTCTCGGATCTCTTCGACATTTCGGCAAGGGCCAACCCATTTGCGTATATTGCATCGGTTGCCAATACCCCGTGACCGCCGCCGTTTGTAAGAACGGCTATCCTGTTTCCATCTGTAAGGGGCTGTGTATCAAAAACCTTCCCGAAATATAACAGATCTTCCAGGCTGTCGCCTGTGATAAACCCATATTGCTTGAATACTGCCTCGTATGCTTCATGGCTTCCTGCCAAAGACGCAGTATGTGAGTGGGCTGCACCAGCGCCCTGTGCGGTGATCCCGCCCTTTATTATGACCACAGGTTTAAGTTTTGTAGCTGTTTTTGCCGCCTCAATGAATTGCCTGCCCCTCTTGACTCCTTCTAAATAATAAAGTATTACCTTTGTGTCCTTGTCATGCGCAAGGTAATTGAGCACATCCACTTCGTCTACCATGGAGGCATTACCGTATGATATGAATTTAGAAAGCCCGAAACCTTCTGCGCTTATTAGGTCCAGTATCGAGCTACCTACAGACCCGCTCTGTGAAGCGAAGCTCACACCGCCAACCTTTGGCCTGTCTATTTTGTATGTAGGAAGGAAGAGTGTGTCGTTTCTCGCTCTTGGGTCCATCACGCCCAGGCAGTTCGGCCCTATTGTGGGTATTTTTATCTTGCTGAGGGCCTTGTTCAGTGCGTTCTCCAACTTCTGGTTGCCGACCTCGGCAAATCCGCTCGTGACTATCACAATTCCCTTGACCTGGGCCTTTGCACACTGTCCAATTGTAGCGGAAACAAACTCAGCAGGTATGGCTATAACTGCCAGGTCTATCGGCTTTTTAACATCAAGGATGCTCTTATACGCCTGGAAGCCCATTATCTTGCCCTGGGCGCCTATGTTTATAGGATACACCGATCCCTGAAACCCGACATCGATGTAATTCTGCATTATTGCGTGTCCCACCTTTGCGGGATTCTCCGTAGCTCCGATTACGGCCACGCTTTTAGGGCTAAGTATATGGGTTAGATCCGCATATTCCAGCTTTTCCTTCCTCTTCATTGTAATGCCTATTTTAATATCCTAAGATCAACCGCATCATATGTTCCATCATGCAATATTAACGGGTTGAGGTCCAGTTCTGAGATGTCATTCTCGTAGAATAGCCTTGAAACCTTGAGCAATAATTCCCCTATCATCTTTTTCGAAGCGTCATCCGGTGCTATTATCCCATTCGACTTCAGCTGGTTTAGCATTGATCTTGCGTCCCTGGGTGTTATCGGGCAGACCCTGAGCGCAAAGTCCTTGAATGTCTCTACATAGATTCCGCCAAGCCCAATCAGGATGAGCTTTCCGAACTGCGGATCTGTGTTTCCGCCCATGATTATCTCCAAACCGTTCTTTACCATGTGCTGAGCCTGCATCTTGTATGGCTTGAACTTGCCCGCTTTCTTCGTGAGCGCCGTGAATGCCTTCTTTATCTCGACTTCGCCCTGCAGGTTCAGCTGGATCAGTCCGCTCTTCGATTTATGGAGGGCTCTGGTTGATATGGCTTTTAGCACAATTGGCTTGCCTTTTGCGAATTGCACCGCCTCGACTGCCGTTGAAACATATTTGCTACCAACAGAGCGTATGCCGTACTTCTTGAGCAGAAAATTAGCTTTGCTGTATTCCATCAATTCTGGCATGCGCTCCCTCCATCGAGGAACCATCTCAGTAACAATATTTATTCCTTATTATGGAATGGTTATTGCGTGGGTGTAATACAGGTATCCGACAGCCGCGATCGCAACCAAAACCACAAATATAATTATTGTATTTCTCCTTTTGTGGCTTGGAGGCGCGGCCGGTGCCTCTGCATTTGTTTCTTCCTTTGTAGGAGCAGCCGCAGGACTGCTATTTGGGTCGTTTGGCGTTCGCGAGCCGCCCGTGGCCTGCTGCATTGCCATCATTTCTGGAGGTTGCGGCAGTGCCGTAGCCGGACCCCCGGCTGCAACGGCTTGTTGTGCCGTCTGTGGCTGTGGCTTTACGGGCATGCCAGTTTTTGACTGCGAGAACCCCTTTTCTGTGAGCATTATATTTACGGTGCCGCTTGCAAGTTCATATGTTACATAATCCTGTTTTGATAGCCGATATAAGTGCATTGCAAGGTCCTTTGGTCTTACATTCACGGTCTTTCCGAGGTCTTCAGGGGTTGACTTGCCTTTTGACACTTGTACAAGTATCTCAAGATCGAGGTGGTCGAATTCCTGGTTTGCCCTGTCGTCCGCTTCTGTGATCAGCTGTTTCCCAACATCTGTCACGGTTATTGGATTTTGATCGGGCATTGCCGTTGACAGACTGATCAGTTTCTTTTGCTGAAGGGTTCCAAGAACCTTTGCACCGTCAAAAAAGGATGAATTTATCAGCCCGCCGTACCTTTCCACTGTTATTCCCGGCTTAATTTTCATTAGCGTAACTAAGTCGAAGAAATTAATTTCATCGGGCATAAAATCACTTAACTATTCAATAAGAATCTTTATATACATTCTCCAATAAATTTAACATTAGACGTGTTTTTTAATGCAGCTTAAATTCTTCGGCGGAGCACAGGAGGTTGGCAGGTCCGCGATCTTTCTCAAGGACGACAGGAGCCTGCTCTTTGATTATGGCATAAAAATCGACAAAACCATAGAGTATCCATCAAGCATACCGAATGCTGACGCGCTGATACTCAGCCATTCCCATCTGGACCACAGCGGTTTTACGCCCGGATTGTACAATGAGCTTCATATTCCCACTTTTGGAACGCAGCCCACGCTGAGACTATCTAACCTGCTCCTTGACGACTCAGTTAAAATAGCAAAGAAGCAGCACTTGAGGCCGCGGTTTCACAGAAAACATCTCAACGAGTTCGTTAACAGATATATAAGCCTTGATTACCACAACGCTGCACATTTCGGTAACTTTGACATAGAGTTCTTTGACGCTGGACACATATCTGGAAGTTCGATCACCCTGGTGGAAAGGGCCCTTGGAAAAGAATTCAAAAAAGTAGTTTATACGGGAGACTTCAAACTTGAACCACAGCTCCTGCACAAAGGTGCAGAGATAGTGAAGAGTGATCTTTTGATAATAGAGTCCACGTATGCAAGGAAGGAGCACCCTGACAGGAAGGCGATGGAGGAGAAGTTTATATCAAAAGTAAGGGAGGTTATTGATAATAAGGGGACCGCGCTAGTTCCAGCATTTGCGGTCGGAAGAAGCCAAGAATTGCTGTTAATGCTGCACAAGCACGGGCTTGCACAACATACTTACATTGATGGGATGGTGAAGGATGCTACATCTATAGTGTTGAACCATTCTGGCTTCATAAGAAATGCTGAACTTCTAACAAAGGCGTCAAGGGAAGCAACCTGGATAGGAGACCGAAGCGAAAGAGGAACACCGTTGAACGGCGGGGCGGTGGTGCTTACGACCTCTGGAATGCTAAATGGAGGCCCAGTAGTTGATTATTTAGGAAAGCTGAACAAGGCTTCACATATTTTCCTTACCGGATTCCAGCAAGAAGGCACAAACGGGCGCCTGCTGCTCGATACAGGAACAGTTGTATTGGAGGGGCACAAGAGAAAAATAGAGACCCCCGTATCGTTTTACGATTTTTCTGCACATGCGGGCAGGAAGGACCTATTTGAGTATGTGAAGGGAAGCGGACCGAAGGCAGTGGTTTGCGTGCATGGGGACAAAGATAATGCAAGGGCGATGGCCGAAGAGCTAAGGGAGCAGGGATACGACGCCTATGCGCCCAAGATAGGGGACGCAATAAAGCTGCCGGACTGAATGTTATTTTATTTTTATCATTTTGACTACCGTTGACTCGCGAGCCTTCGCATCAGTTCTTTTTTCATCAGTAAAGACCAAACAGTAAACGCCGGTTATGCCTTCTGCATTCCGGTCGGTTATTGCGAGAGCCACCGTATCTGGGGAAACCAAGTGAAGTGAGACGTTCCCACCATTAAATATGACTGCGGGGTGTTCCTTATGAGCAGATTCTGGATGTAATATTGAAAAATCTGTCATATCCCTGTTGCCGGGGAGCCCGTCGTGCATTATTTCTTCCATAGTGATTTTTCCTTTTATTTTTGTGAAGAGACCACTGAACAGGAGTTCGGCTCTCCCGCCCTCGCGCAGGACTTTCGTTAGGTTATCGCCTACCATTTCTGCAGTAAATTGCGCGCCTCCATCAAGTAGTATCTTGAATAATGTTCTGTCTGGATCTGACATTCTCATTACAGAGAAGATTGTCTTGTCGCCTTTGAGGGCATCGACCTTTTCAAAAAATAATTGCCTTTCAGATGTTGCTGTGGCCTCCATGCTAAGCTATCTGCCCCTGATTATATTTATATCTTGCTAGCTGGCAACCAACAGAAACCTATTTATATTATAATGTTATAACATTATATTATATGTAAGTGGGTTTATGGTAAAGAAACGAAAATATACTACAATAACGATACCTGCACCGTTATTCGAGAAGATTAAAAATGAGATAAAGGATACCGGGTTCTCCTCAGTATCCGATTATGTTACATTCGTGCTCAGGGAAACGCTGGTAAAGATGAGGGATAAGGGAATGGGTAAAGAAAGGGATACAGTAGTCTCAAGACTAAAGGCGCTGGGATACATGTGATATTATGACAATACATAAGATTGCTGATATAGCCGTAAAGCTCTGGAAGGAGCCAAGCAAAAGGAATTGGGAGACATTCGCAAGGGCACTGGGCGAGAGCCCCATAACATACTACAAGATAGTGTTTGCTAATGAGGGCAAACTAAATAAAATGCAGGACCTGACCAAATCGTACGCAGAACTGTATGATGCGAAGCATAAAGTTGTGACAAAAGTTCCAATTTTCATGAAGAACGGTAAGAAAATAGTTAGGGGAGCCACGATATATTTAATAGGGTTGCAGGTTTTAAATAAGTGATATACATGCCATTCTATGGACCGCATTCACTTCGAACAAGAGAGATAATATCGGATAAAATGAAAACCTATGCTAAAAAACATCCTAATTGGAATCATATAAAAGAGACCGTAGAAAAACAGATGATAAGGCCAGTGTTGTCGCCATCTGAAGACCTTGCGTATACTTTGGCCGTTATACTGGGAGATGGATATGTTACGCAGGGGAAAACTAATGGGCGACGCGTTTGTTTAGGCACTATATCTAAGATCTTTGCTTTAAACTTTAGTGCCTCACTGAAAAATATTGGTTTACATCCATGTAAAACGTATATAGATAGAAGAAAAATTTACCACGCAGTAGCAGTGAGCAAAAATTTTGTTGAATGGTATAAAAAACTTGCTTGGGTTGATATAGAAAAAATTGTGAGCTTATACCCGAAAGCTTTTACAAAAGGGTTCTATGAAAGTGAAGGTTCAATATTTATGAGAAAAGGTACCGGTAGATACGATATTCATATAGCGAACAGTAACTTAAAAATATTACAAACAATAAGTCGTTTCTTGTCTAGTCAGGATATAAGGAATTCGATATATAAGAGGGGTATGACGGTCAATAACCTGCAAATGTATACTTTGCGTATTTATGAAGACGACGTTGTGCGGTTTCTAGATTTAATAAAACCCTGCATAAAAT
>DAIDAE010000012.1 GCA_027310755.1 Candidatus Micrarchaeaceae archaeon
GGCTTAATTTTAGTGCAATCCAATTAAGCAATGTGCGATTGTGAATTTCAAAACCTTCTTTATTTGGCTTTACTGTTGTTATGCAAAAGTAATATTCGTCGCTTGAGGCCGTTTTGATATAAAGATCAACTACGCTATCCGGATGTCTTTCCGGTTGGCCTGATTTTATAGAGGCTCTTATTAAGTCTGTTTCTTTCTTAGCGTCACCTTTGATTTTTCTTGCTCTGAGATCAGTATCAAGTTTGTCAATCAAGGCGTTTGTTTTTGTGTCTATTTGGCCTAGCAATTTATGTTGTCTTTCGGCTGTGCTGCCGTTGCCGCGAGCAACAGCAACAGCCATCTGTTAATAAATTGACATTCCAAAAGCAGTATAGAAAGACTGGATTAGAGAAGCTAACATTATTTGTTTCTTGTTGAATATTGCATCGAAGAAAGGTTTGTATTCGGCTTCTGGCGCATTTCTCTCTAATTTTTCGAGAAGCTTGCTTATTAGCAGAGCCTTTACCTCATTTCTTACTTTACTGTCCATCAATCAATAATGGCATGAGAACTTTTAAAAGGACCTTTATGGTGGGTGCGAATTTGCAGAAATTCGCACGCTCTATGCTTAAATAGTTTTATTTGCTAAAATGCTTGGGTGTAGATGCACCTATTTTAGCAAACAGAGCACGCTTAAAAATGGTGAGCAAAATGCAGAGCAACTACGACAGAAAAGCTTGGACAGAACGTGAGCTTGCGGAGCTTGAGGCCCGGGTTCAAATCCCGGCAAGGGCGTTTCTGATTCATTGATTTATGTTGCAGGATACGTAGTTTCCCATCCGGAAGTGTAGCTAACGTCGTTGGAACCTACATTGAGGTTCTGCCCGCTGTAGTCATTGCCGTTGCCGTTGAGCGGCCACCAGCCAATAAGGTTGTTCAGGTCTATTGGCGCACCGCCTACCCCCTCTTTGTAGAGCGCCCAGAGCTCTGATTGCGAAAGCGAGGTGTTGTAGATTTGCACATTTGATATGTAGCCATAGAAATATCCGCCCGCTTTGTTGGTTTCAGATCCTATGCTCATGTTGTTCTGTCCCGTAATGTAGGACCTCTGGTTTATTGGATAGTTGCTGGGAGTACTTCCAGCAAGCGAAGCGTTCAGCCATACGCTTATGGCGACCCCATTGTAGGCCCCAGCTATAAAGTACCAGTGATTGAGGGCTATTGCACCCGACGATGAAGTTGCGACTACGTAGTTCCCGGCTGCTGTCTTTGTAGTCCACGTGGCAAAGTCAGCCTCGTGGTTGCTGTAATTGTTAATTGAAAGCCTTAGGCCTGCACCGCCGCTTGGACCTCCACCTCCTTCTGTAGTGACTATGTCCGACCTTGGAAGGCTGGTTGTGCTAAAAGCAGTGACATATATCCAGGCTATTTCGGTAGCGGTGTTGCCTGGTGTCTCAGGGCTGGGGCTGACAAAGAAATAATTGCCCTTGGTGCCAAACAATACCATAAACTTTGGTAGTATGCCGGTACATTCTCCGGTCAGAGATATGCCTATGGTGGTGCCTGGACCGTAGGGCCTGGTTACATAACAGCTACCGGGCTGGGCTGATGGGGTTGTAGATCCATTGAATATGCCAAACTCATAGAGCGCCACAGCCACGAGGGCGATTATCAATATTGCCCATATGTATGTGGTGAGATATTCTATTGCTGCCTGCGCCTTGATCTCCATTATGCTCATAAGCATAGTACAAAAAAACAATAAATAGTTATGCGTGGCCATTCCTATGATAAAATGGGCAGATTGACCCCCTTTTTGCTGCTTTTGATCCTTTTGCTTTGTGGACTGCTGTCGTACCTTTTTTATTCGGGCCCGTTCTACAATTTTGACGATATAAACTACATGACCTATGCACACCAGATGCTCGCCGGTGGATTCAGTGTCTATGAGAGCACATATACGTACGGCTTCCTGTTCATATCAATTCTTTCCATGTCATTCCAGCTTTTTGGCTACACATTATTTGCCGCGGCCCTTCCAAACTTCATTGGATACATCCTGATAGTAATTTTTATCTTCTTGACTGGAAGAAAAATGAAGGGTGATGGCTTCGGCATAGTGGCTGCGCTTGTTGCTGCAACTTCTCCATACATTTTTGGATATGCTACGCGTGTTATCCCTGATATGCTTACGGGATTGATGGCAACCATATCGCTTTATCTTTTCATTACGGCAATGCAAGAGGCAAAAAACAGGAATCTCTTCTACTTCTATTCGGGAGTGTTTGCCGGGCTTACTATATACTCAAAGCTGACGGGCTTGCTGTTTCTCGGCTTTTTTGCAATGGCATCATTCGGACTCGCGGCAACGTACACAAGATCGGGGAAAAAGTCTTTCGGCCTTGATTACACCAACTTCCTTTGCCTTTTTATGGGAGCGTTGCTGCTTTTCATAATCTACCTGGCGGCGTTCTTTTTGTTGACAGGAAACCCCATCTATGCATTCTCGAATTATAGCGCGGCACAAACAACGGGAGACTATGTGCCAGTGACGGCCAACCTTGCCACCCTTGCAGTGCTCATCGGGGGCGGACTGGATGCATTCGGGGGCATATCCCCTTTGCCAGAAGTCTTCTTGTTTGGTGCACTGCCCGTATGGTGCATAATAGGGACAATAATAGCGCTGGTAAAGAAGGAAAGAAAGTTTATCTTTATCGCGGCTATGCTATGGGCCATACTCCTTTATTTCTTCATTGGAGCAATAAACCTGAACAGCTATTCAAATATACTTGTGGTCGCACGCTATCTAATACTCATAGCCGCGCCCATGTCAATAATGGTTGCCTATGCAGTAACAGAAATCGTGGCCCCGTTCATCCCAGTCTCCAAAAAATGGGCGTACGGGCTTTCGCTCATTTTTATAATGATAACCATTGCCCTCTACATAAGCCCGTATCTTTCAATAGCTGACTATAATCTTGTTGTTTCCACCGACTCAGGCACATTGGTCGGTATGACCGGATATGCGGATATGCTGAACGCCAATGGGATATTTGTGAATTCAATTCTTGCCGAGAGATTCATAGATTTCATATCCGGATACGGCGATTATAACGTCCATCCTATGCAGGGGAAATGCATGCATTCGTACAATGGCTCCCTGCTTATTGCCTTCTACAACGGTGAACACGGGACAGTTAACTCAATCAATTCGCAGATCGAGAATTGGACCGGCACAAACTGTACCGTTGTGCCGTTGAAGGGTTTCCTGGACACGAACGGCAAAAGCACCTTTATAAGACAGTGGGGCTTCAATATAAGTTCTGAAGTATACCGAATAAGATAATTTAAGATCATGGTGATCGTGCAATGTATGACGCCGTAAAAATAAATAGGGGGATAAAAAAGAGAAACCCATATTTTTTCGAGGTTTTTGAAAACTTCGAGGATGTGCCAGCAATAAAAAAGATATTTGGAAAAAGGACCAAACATGCCCTTTCCGAGCTGAGAGTCCACATCCCGCGATCGGCGAAGTGGAATTATATGTGGATAGATGACAAGAAGGGACGCCTGGTTATAGCTCCGCAATATCTCAAAAAAGGTGACCGCAAGCATCTTTACCTAGATGTGGTGCACGAGCTTGTGCATATACGCCAATATCTTGAGGGAAAGGAACTCTTTGATAAAAGCTATGAATATATAGATAGACCAACAGAGATAGAAGCCTACAAGATATCGGTGGCGGAGGCGAGGCGCATAGGGCTGAGCAAAAAATGGATAGTTAATTATCTTAGGGTGCCTGGCTGGATTGACGGTATAACTCTTAAAAGGCTCCGCAGGAATATTGGATTGGACTGATCGTGGTTTTACAATGAAAAAATTGAGCGACTTCGTCTGGGAATTGGAGCAGGACAAGAGCATTGGCATGAGAGTCCCAGTCAGAGTGTATGCGAGCAAAAGAATAGTAGAGCAGATGCAGAGGGATCGCACGCTGAAGCAGGCGACTAATGCGACAACGCTGCCCGGAATTGTAAAGAACATGCTTGTCATGCCGGATGGGCATGAGGGATATGGCGCACCGATAGGGGGCGTCTCGGCCTTCGATGTGAACGATGGGATAGTGTCTCCGGGTTTTTGCGGATTCGATATCAATTGCGGAATCAGGGTGATAAAAACGAACATAACTGAGAAGGAACTGCGCCCAAGACTTCCCAAATTAATGGATGCCCTTTTCAAGAATGTCCCAAGCGGGGTAGGGAGCACGATGAATCTGGGTTTTTCGCAGCAGGAGCTGAAGAAGATAGTAGAAGATGGCGTGGATTATGTTATAGAAAAAGGTTTCGGAATTGAGGAGGACAAGGAGAGAACAGAAGAACGCGGGGCTATAGCTGGCGCAGATTCTAATAAGGTCAGCGACCTTGCAAAAAAGAGGGGGATCCAGCAGCTTGGAACACTGGGAGCCGGAAACCACTTTGCCGAAGTGCAGAAGGTTGATAAAATCCTAAACAGGGAGATCGCAAAGGTATATGGTATGCATGAAGGACAGGTCGTTGTTATGTTGCATAGCGGCTCGCGTGGATACGGACACCAGATTTGCAGTGATTACCTTAGGGTGTGCGACGCTTACCTGAAAAAGAACGGCGTAAAGCTGGCGGATCCCGAGCTGGCCTACGCCGTGGCGGGCACAAGGGAGGCTGAAGATTACCTAAGCGCCATGCGCGCGGCTGTCAACTTTGCGTTCAGCAACAGGCAGATAATGATGCACTTCATCAGGAAGAGCTTTGCAGATACTTTTGGAAAAAGCTTCGATGAGCTAGGGATGGAATTGCTATACGACCTTTCGCACAACATAGTGAAACTGGAGGAGCATGATGTAGATGGAAAACGCATGAAGCTTTTTGTGCATAGAAAGGGAGCCACCAGGGCGTTCGGGCCCGGAAGAAGCGAGATAACAAAGTTCTACAGGAATGTTGGACAACCCGTATTGATACCTGGCAGCATGGGCACTGCAAGCTATGTGCTTGCAGGAAGAGCGGAGAGCATGACAGAAACATTCGGTTCATCCTGCCACGGCGCGGGCAGGGTGATGTCAAGGCACCAGGCATTGCGCGACATACCTTCGTCGAAAACATTGGGGGAGATGGAAAAGAACAATATCGAGATACGCGTGAGGAGCAAGAAGCTGGTGAGCGAGGAGGCGCAATGGGCGTACAAGGACGTGGATGAGGTAGTCGCTAGTGTGGAGGGGGCAAAGATTTCAAATGCCGTGGCACGCCTCATTCCGCTGGGAGTCACAAAGGGCTGATGTCGGGCTACTGTTTTATATTGTTAACTTTTCATTAGCTATAGATGTGGAAATTTAGGGATATGAAATTACAGAGCGCTATGGAGTACCTTACTACATACGGATGGGCGATCCTCATCCTTGCGATAATCCTTACTGCACTCTACGGCCTTGGAGTATTCAGTCTCGGAACTCCTACGGTGCAGCCCGGTTCCTGTTATGTGCTTAGGCCAAATGGACCTGAGACCACGCAGTTCTTATCCATGGGCGGCACGTGTACGGGAATTCTACCAGAATTCACAATAGATGCCTCCTCGTATTCTGGCAATATTATGGTGAACCCATCAAAGTCATTGTTTATACTGCCGCAGAATACTGGCATAACCATAACTTCATGGGTCAAATTTGAGGCACCGCTTGGGCCGAATGGCCAAGCCGTCATTCTTAATACAGAATTAGGATCCAACGGCTGCGGCTACTCTTTCAAACTGGAAAATACAAGCCAACCAGAACATATGGCCATAGGGGATGGCTGTAGCGGCTGTTCACCCAGCTGCAATGCAATACACGGCACCTTCACGCCCACTACGGGGATATGGTACTTCCTAGCAGGCACCATTGCCCCAGGAAGCCCCCTCACCGCAAACCTGTACGTAGACAGCAATGAAATAGGTTCGGCCAATATAAATGTATTTGGAGCCAACACTGAATGGGGAAAGCTGGAAATAATCAATGGCTGGTTGAATTCCAATAGCATTCCGGATTATGTTTCTAATATCCAATTATATAATCGGTCTTTGAGCAGCGCAGCCATAAAATCACTTTACGCAGAAGGCATAGGAGGGGCACCCGTGGACCTTACCCATCTAGCAGCATGGTGGCCTCTGAATGGGGATACCAAAGATTACAGTGGCAATGGCAATAACGGTGCAGCAAACGACATATCTTATGAGACAGAATGGCAAACCGGCTATAGTTAGGTATGATTGGAATACGGAAGTGCCATTGCTGAACAGAAGAATTTAGGGTGCCCAGCTTCTGACTTATCGAAATTGGAAAATAAACATCTAACGGATTAAAAATGGAAAATCTTTAAGATGGTGGCCACTAAATGGAAATAGAGACGATTATAGTGGTGACGGCCTGAAGGTGGATGCCAATAATGTTATTTATAGTTCCCAGTGGACAAATAGATATGCAATGACGTAGAACAATTCTGTTTCCCAAAGACAATATAAGCTTTATAAACTTATGTCGGCAAATATTATTGATTTTTGATAGGTGAACTAATGGTAACAGCGGATCCTTTATACTCGGTTGCTGCCGCAATTGCAATAGCTGGCGGTTTGATTGGTACTGGAATGGCACAGCAGGGAATCGGGGCTGCAGGTATGGGAGTTATAGCAGAAAAGCCGGAGAAATTCGGGCAGGTGCTGTTCTTCTTTGTCATACCAGAAACTCTTTGGATAATCGGATTTGTTCTCGGTCTGATACTGCTCTTGCAGATACTCTGAACGGGACCATATTCATTCGGTGCTAGCAATGGGCTTGGAGGAAATACTCAAAAATATAGAGTTAGAGACGAAAGCAAAGACGAAGCAGATTGCTAATGCGGCAGATGCTGAGATCCGCAAGATAGAAGAGGAGGGCCAGGCGGCAGTGGCGGGGCACAGGAAGAGTGCGAGGATCAAGGCGGAGGCCGATGCAAAGCAGCTCCTTACAAGGGAGCTGTCCAGGGCCAACACGGAAGCGAAGGGGATATACCAGAATGCGGTTAACAACTACATAAATGACTCAATGACCTCCCTCAATGATAATATTGGCAGCTATCTCGAAAGCCAGGAATACCAGAAGCTGCTGAATACGCTTGCAGGAATGGTTACTCAGGAGCTGGGCCAGGGATGCACGATCGCCGTGCAGAAAAGGGATGTTCCAAAATTAAAGCAGATAAAGGATGTGAAGGTAATCGAGGCGAAGGAGAAATTCCTTGGCGGCGTGCGCGCAACTTCCAATGACGGGAAACGTTATATGGACTATTCCATTGAAAAAATAATCGAATCCCTCAGGGACAGCATCGCCGTCGGACTCTTGAAAATGATAAAGGAGGAGAGTTGATGGATTCCACGTATTCCGGTGCATACGGAAGGCTGAAGGTATCAAAGTCTGATTTCCTTAGCTCTGCATTCATGGAGCAGCTTAGCCAAAAAGAGTCGGACGAATTCGTGAAACAGCTTGCAACAACTGGTTACAGGAAAGAGATAGACGCGCTTTCACAGCTCTATGCACAACCGGATCTTACAGAGGCGGCGCTAAACGCCCATATGACGCGCATGATAAGGAACGCAGCCTTCGCCGTGCCGCCACTGGCCAAGGATTTTGTTGCGGCCTACATAAGCAAGTGGGACATAGAGAACATAAAAATGATTTTGTCATCCAAGGTGCTTGGGTATCCGGTGGAAAATACAGAGGTTTTCCTCACCG
Source organism: Candidatus Micrarchaeaceae archaeon (assembly GCA_027310755.1). Classification (GTDB taxonomy): domain Archaea; phylum Micrarchaeota; class Micrarchaeia; order Micrarchaeales; family Micrarchaeaceae; genus JAJZYD01. The sequence continues at coordinate 7,745 of DAIDAE010000012.1, forward strand.
TGCAAAGAAACACGCCGGTGGGCCTGTTTGGCGGGACGATAAGCAGGGAGGAGTATGTCAAACTTATAGAGTTGAAGGACATAGAAAGCGTAGCGAATGCACTAACAAAATATGGCTATGGGATAATACTGCTCAAGTTCGTTGATGAAGCCAAGAGGACAAATGACATATCAACGATGGTGCTCGCGCTGGACATGTACTACTACAGCAGGCTGCTCCAGTCATTCAAGTTCTACAACGGGGATGAGGGCCCGCTGTTTGAATTCATCAAAGGACTTATAGACATAAAGAACGTGATGACGGTAATAAAGGGCATCGACATCGGCAGCAGGGGCATAAAGGATTTTATAATAAAGGGCGGAAGCATACCCGAGAACAAGCTGGTGGAAATGGCGTCCAAGGAGATAGCCGCGATTAAGAATGACATGCCATTTAAGATAGACGACGCTTTCGACAAGTTTAAGAGCGACGGATTTACAGCCTACTTCGAATCGGCGCTCAGGCGGGAGCTCTACAAGAAATACCTGAAGGTATTCGACTCGCTTCCGCTGTCGTTGGGCTCAATCATAGGCTTCATAATAAGGAGCGAACTGGAGCGCAACGAGCTAAGAACTATATGGATGAGCAAATATTATAAGGTGGGCAAGGAGAGAACGGAGAGCCTGAGGATATTAAAATACGTGATATGATGAAGTTTGAGAAGATTGCGGTGATAGGCGAACGTGAAATCGCGCTTGGCTTCAAGCTCATAGGCATAAAGGACACTTTCATAAAATCCGGCTCTGATGCCATAAAGCAATTTGCAGAACTGATGGCTTCGAAAACGTACAACCTGATATTGGTCTCGGAGAGCATAAGACCGGAGATGGATGGCGGCTTGCTGAGACTTGCAGAAACTTCGCTGTCACCGCTTGTCGTATTCATACCGATGCCCGGAAAGGAGGAGGAGAGGGAATCGGTGGAAAGACTTGCAAAAAGAGTTCTTGGAGTAGATATAAAGGGATTGAAAAAGTGATGTCATGAAGGGTGTAATAAATAGGATATCCGGCCCGGTGGTCACGGCAGAGGGCTTGGCTAACGCCAAAATGTACGATGTAGTTAAGGTGGGAAGCCAGGGACTCATAGGAGAGATAATAAAACTGGAAGGCGGGCATGCAATAATTCAGGTTTATGAGGATACAACCGGTATAAGGCCGGGGGAGCCAGTTGAAAACACGGGAGGACAGCTGTCTGTAATCCTCGGGCCCGGGCTGCTTGGTTCAATTTTCGACGGCATTCAAAGGCCCCTTGATAAAATAAGGGAGGTGAGCGGGGATTTCATAGCGAGGGGGGTTGCTGTTGACTCGTTGGACAGGAAGAAGAAATGGGATTTCAAGCCAACCGTGAAGAAGGGGCAGAGTGTCAAGGGCGGGGACATAATTGGCGAAGTGCAGGAGACAAGCCTGATAACCCACAGGATTCTGGTGCCTATCGGCATAGAGGGCACAATCGAAAAAATAGATGGAGGAAAATTCAATATAACAGAAACTGTTGCTGTTGTAAAAACAAGAGAAGGGAAAGTAGAACTGACGCTTGCGCAGAAGTGGCCGGTAAGGATAGCCAGGCCGGTAATCAGCAAGCTTCCGCCGAATGTGCCGCTTATAACCGGCCAGCGCGTGGTCGACACGCTTTTCCCGGTTGCAAAAGGAGGAACCGCTGCGGTTCCAGGGCCGTTTGGTAGTGGAAAATGCGTAAGTGGAGATACCCAAGTACTTCTCGAAGATGGTAATTTTGTGAAAATAAAGCACCTATACAATACTTACAAAGATTTGGGAATTGTTGAAACGGGGGATAGGGAAGAGATAATAAAGCCCATACGGGGTGTTGGCCTGTTTTCGCTTAATAAATCAAAAATTAGAAAAAGCAATTCAACTTTGCTGTATAAAGGAATGAGCAATTCACTCATGCGTATTAAGACAAGAACCGGCAGGTCCGCAGAAATTACTCCAGTACATAAATTATTCCAAGTAACAGACACTGGAGAAATAAAAGAAACGATGGCTCGAGACCTCAAAATTGGAGACTTCATCTCATCGGTGAGAAAATATGATGTGAATAATGAGGATATGGAAATCAGTGTATTCAAATCGAATATCAAACTTCTGACAGGAAATGGCAGGGGTAATGTAGTAAGAATTCCAGAAACTATGACACCAGAACTTGCCGAATTCCTCGGTTATTATGTTTCAGAAGGTTATATCCGAGGAAAAGGCACTATCGTTTTCACCAACTCTGAGGAAGCGCTATTAGAAAGATTCTTGTATCTGACAAATGTAATTTTTGGCCTTACAGGAAAAAAAGATTATCAAAAGAATAGAACGCCGAATGTATTAATCTGTAGCAGAACTCTCGTTAGGATGCTTGAGACGCTTCTAATAGGCAGCGTAGCAAAAGAGAAAAGTATACCTGCAACAATAATAGGGTCCAGCAATAGAACACTGTCTGCATTCTTAGCCAGTTATTACCTAGGTGATGGTTCCTATTACGATGGCAATGTAGAGCTCTGTACTGCGAGTAACAAATTGCAGTTACAATTATCTTACACCCTCACAAGGTTTGGAATACTCCACACCTTAGCAAAGAAACAAGTAAACAGTGAAACTTATTATAGGATATATATACGCGGTGTAGAAAACTTGAAATTGTTTTATGATGTAATTTCTGATGGGGTTAATTTCACTGCTCATAGGAAAATATTGAGCATAATGGACTACATTAATTCTAAGAAATCGGCGTATACTTCTATAGATATAGTTCCGCTGAGCAAGAATGCAATAGAAAAATTGTATAGAGCTTATTCGTCATATTCTACATTGGAAAAAGAGGGCATAGATATACACAATTATATCGGCAATGGAGAAAAAATGAGTAAAGCCATATTTAGTAGATTCGTAGCCTCTTTATCTGCAAAATCCGGCACCCAGTTGATGGTACAGCAGATTTCTGAATTGGCAAAAAACCTCGAATACATCTATTGTGATGAAATCGTTCAGATTGAAGAGATACATGGACCGATGGAAGTCTATGATGTATCTGTGCCGGACTTTGGATATAATTTTGTTGGTGGTAATGGTGCGATTCTGTTACATAATACGGTAATCCAGCAGCAGCTTGCAAAATGGAGCGATAGCGAAATAGTCGTTTATGTGGGATGCGGGGAACGCGGCAACGAAATGACGGAAGTTCTCAAGCAGTTCCCGGAGCTCAAGGATCCTAAGTCGGGAAAGCCGCTTATGGACAGGACAGTGCTTGTGGCAAACACCTCAAACATGCCGGTAGCGGCGAGGGAAGCGAGCGTTTACACAGGAATAACAATTGCGGAATACTATCGCGACATGGGTTACAATGTTGCGCTCATGGCGGACAGCACCTCAAGATGGGCAGAGGCGCTCAGGGAGATATCCGGGAGGCTCGAGGAAATGCCAGGGGAAGAGGGTTATCCTGCATATTTGGGAAGAAAGATAGCCGAGTTCTATGAAAGGACAGGCAGGGTCAACGTACTCAACGGAGCGGTGGGTTCAGTAACGGCGGTGGGCGCGGTATCGCCTGCCGGGGGCGACACCTCAGAGCCCGTATCGCAAAATACGCTCAGGGTAACCAGGGTATTTTGGGCGCTGGATGCTTCACTGGCGAATAGGAGGCACTTCCCATCGATAAACTGGCTAAACAGCTATTCGCTTTACACCGACGACCTAAAAAAGTGGTATCAAGACAATGTGAGCAAGGAATGGGGAGAATTATACGCAGATACCATGGAAATACTGCAAAAAGAAGCGGAAATAAACGAGATTGTGCAGCTTGTGGGCTATGACGCCCTTCCAGAAAAGGAGAAGATGATATTGGACATCGCAAAGGTGATAAGAGAAGACTACCTGCAACAGAGCGCATACGACGAAGTTGACACGTACTCCTCGATGAAAAAGCAGTACATGATGATAAAAGCGATAAACATGCTCTATGAAAGCGAAAAGAATGCGGTCGACAAAGGAATATTGGTGGATCAGCTTCAGGGGACGGACGCGAAGCAGAAAATAGCACGCATGAAGTTTGTGAAGGAGGAACAAATGGAGAAATACTTCAATGAAACCAAGAATGCCATAGGGGAAATAGAAAGGATTACGGTAGAGGCAAAATAGGTGATCACATGAGCGATGTATATTATAAAACGGTAAACCAGGTAACGAGCGTGTTGCTTTTTGTGGACGGAATCAAGGATGCGGCGTACAATGAACTGGCGGAAATAGAACTCGAAGATGGAAAAAGGATCACCGGCCAGGTCCTCGATACGAGAAACGGACTGGCAATCGTCCAGTCTTTTGGAGAAACCAGGGGCATAAACCTGGAGGACACCAAGGTGCGTTTCCAGGGAACCACGTTCAAGCTTCCGGTAAGCGAGGAGATGCTGGGAAGGGTATTTGACGGCGTAGGGAGACCTAGGGACGGTGGGCAGCCGATCTATAGCGATACAAAACTAGACATAACGGGAAGCGCGATCAATCCCGCTTCAAGGGAAGAGCCGAGCGAATTCATACAGACAGGTATCTCCACCATAGATGTCATGAATACGCTTGTCAGAGGGCAGAAGCTGCCAATATTCTCGAGCGCAGGGCTTCCACACAACAAGATTGCCGCGCAGATAGCGAGACAGGCAAAACTGCTCAACTCTGATGAGAACTTCTCGGTGGTCTTTGGCGGAATCGGGATCAATAGCGAAGAGGTAAACTTCTTCAGGAAGGAGTTTGAGGACACAGGGGCGCTCGATAAATCAGTGTTGTTCCTGAACCTTGCTTCGGAACCTTCCATGGAACGCGTAATATTGCCAAGGCTTGCGCTGACCACTGCGGAATACCTAGCCTATGAAAAGAACATGCATGTCCTTGTCATACTGACAGACATGACAAATTATTGCGAGGCGCTCAGGGAGATCTCCGCTGCGAGGGAGGAAGTACCGGGAAGGAGAGGATATCCAGGATACATGTACACGGACCTTTCAACGATATATGAGAGGGCAGGTAAGATAACTGGAAGAAAGGGTTCCATAACGCAGGTACCTATACTTACAATGCCGGGAGAGGATATCACCCATCCGATACCAGACCTTACCGGTTACATAACAGAGGGGCAGGTGGTCCTGAGCAGGGAGCTGCAAAGGCGCGGCGTGTACCCAAACATAGATGTTCTACCATCGCTTTCAAGGCTCATGAACGCCGGAATAGGCAGGGGAAGAACAAGGGAGGACCACAGGGGAGTGGCAGACCAGCTTTTCTCCGCGTATGCGAGGGGCAAGGAGCTCAGGAGTCTCATAGAGATAGTAGGGGAGGAAGCGCTTAGCGCCAACGACAAGAAATTCCTGAAGTTTGCGGACGAATTCGAATCAAAATTCGTCAACCAGGACTTCTTCGAAGACCGAACAATAGAAAAAAGCCTTACATTGGGGTGGGAACTGTTCAGCATGCTTGACAAGAACGAGGTGAAGAGGGTGAAGGACGAATTCATCCAAAAGTATGGTTTGTGGGACAAGGGGAAAAAAGCCAAGGTAGAAGAGGATGCCGCAGAGCAACATTAAGACCACAAGGATAGAGCTTATCAGGACAAAGGCAAGGATAAAGGTAGCAACAAAGGGGCTTGAGCTCCTCAAGCTGAAGAGGGCAAGCCTGGTATTGGAGTTCTTTGAGCTTGCAAAGCAGATACAGCTCTTGAAGGCGAACCTGAGGGATAGCACGCAAAGGGCGATGGATAGCACAAAGATCGCAGAAATAGACGCAGGGAGGATATCGCTCGAGAGGATTGCCGCAGAGCAAAAACCGATAATGGCAGGAGTTGAGGCGAAGAACGTGATGGGTGTGAGGATACCCAACGTGAACGTGGGAGGGCAGTCGACAATATCGTTGGCTTATGAGCTGATATCTGTCCCGACTTCGGTCGAGGACGCCAGGAGGAACTATGGCAAGCTCTTCAATCTGCTGATAGAAGTTGCGGAGAAGGAAAGCTCGTTGAGGAAGCTCCTCTACGAGATAGAGAAGCTTAACAGGAGGGCGAACGCCATAGAGAATGTGGTGATACCCAATCTTAAGGACAAGGCATCCTACATAAAACAGAGGCTCGAGGATCTCGAAAGGGACCAGACGGTCTCGTTGAAGTTCATAAAAAGAAAAATGGCGAATCGGCATGGATAACCTGCAAAAGTTCAATATGATAAGAAGAACGATGCTTTTAGTAAAGATAGGCATTGTAGTCATAGCTGCTGCAATGATATTGCAGGTGCTGGGCGTTGGTGTTTGAATGAGGGAGATAGAGCTGCTTGAGGATATCAAGAAAAAAGAGGAGCATTCAGAGAAAAAGGTGATGGATGCGCAGGAGAAAGCGGAGAAGGCAATAGCGGATGCAAAACAGGGCGTGCAGGAGGCGCTTGAAAAAACAAAGGTCGAATCCGCTGAAGATTACGATAAGCTGATGCAGAAAGCCACCAAACAGGCAAAGGAGCAACACGATGACATCATCGATTTGGCGGTGAAGAAGGCACAAAAAATAAAAAAGGCAGACGGTGCTGTGACATTGGCAATATTCAAAAAGGCGCTAAAGGAAAAGTTCGGTGTATAAATGTTCAAGCCCTCCCATATGGCAAGGATAAGGCTGATCGTGCACAAAAGGTATTCTAAATCCGTGATGTCGGCATTGCAGGACATCGGGGTCATGCAAATAGAATCCCTCCCTGAAGCGATGCTAAAATTCTTTGACACGCAGGAGGGTGTCGAATACAAGGAGGTATCTGATTATGCGCAACGTTTCAGGGGCCTGGAAGGCCTGCTCTACCCGCGTGGGACGGATAAAAAGTTCTCGTTTAGGGACGAAAGAGATCTTATAGCACAGGCGCAGGAAGTCCATATAGACGAACGCGTCGGCCGCATAAGGAAAGAGCTTGACAGCATAGACGCCAATGCCAAGGATATCAACTCCAAGCTATCGCTGCTCAACAGGATCCCGGATTTTACGGGAGACCTCGCCATACTCAATAACAAGAACATAGTCTCGTATATGGTGTATGGCCCGCAACAGCAGCTTGACCTGGTGGAGAAGAGGGCTTCTTCCAAAGAGGGGATATTGAAGACGAGACTCCAGAATGCGATAATATTCAGCGTGAAGCGCGGCAATGAGAAAGAGTTTGCTGATATTGCCGAAGGCAACAACAGGATAACTGCGGAGACAGTGCCGCAGATGACCAATACCGCGGCATACAATAAAAAGGAGCTTGAGAAACAACTCGGTTCGATCCTCAAGGCAAAAATGGCGCTTGAAGACGAGCTTTCCCACATATCAGATAAAATGTACCCGCTGGTCAGCGCGCTGAGAGAGCAGTTCGATATAGAGATGGAGAAGTACGAAGTGCTGAACAAGGTCGGGACAACCAAATCAATAATTGCGTTTGAGGGATGGGTGCCGCAGGAGTCGCTTGCCAACCTGGAAAAGATCATAAGGCAGGTCACCGAAGGCAGGTTTGTACTAGAGCACATAAGGACCAAGGAGATGCCGCCAACCAAGATGCACAATCCGGCAACGCTGAGGCTTTACGAGTTCTTTGTGAGATTCTATTCGATACCGAAGAGCGAGGAGATTGACCCCACGATAATGTTCGCTCTTGCTTTCCCCATCTTTTTCGGATTCATGGTGGGCGACGTGGGCTACGGGCTCATAATGCTTGGGCTCGCGCTTTTCATAATCCACAGGGTTGACCACCCGCCGAAGAAGAGCAGGCTTCCGAAGATGATCACTTCATTCGTGATGCTGCTAATTACACCCAAGTCGCTTAAGGTGCTTGCCAAGTCCATAATACCGGGCGCTATAATCGCCATAATCCTTGGCGCTGCATTCAACGAGTACTTCGGTTTCCAGCTCCCGTATACCGCACTCTTCAATGTGGAGACCGGGTTGGGAACCCTGCTTGTAGTGTCGGGATGGATTGGTGTCTTCATGGTTGAGTTTGGGTTCTTCCTGGGCTTCCTGAACAAATGGACGAATGGTGAGAGCAGGCATGCAATAGCAAAACTAGGCTGGATGATGGCTGGGGCTGGCTTTGTCATCTTCGGATTGAACATATTGCATGGACAGCCTATGGAGCTAAACAATATTGTCGCTGCTGCGTCATACGTCCTTCTGGTGCTCGGGATACTCGTTATAGTAGTATTCGAGGGTATGATGGGCCTGATGGAACTGCCCTCGCTCATAAGCCACATGCTTTCATACACGAGACTTGTTGGAATACTCCTTGCGTCCGTAATACTCGCCGAGGTGATAGACATAATCTTCATCGGTGGCTGGCACCACTCCATACTGCTCGGTCTGGTGGGCACCCTGATACTGGTAATCGGCCAGCTCTTCAACATAACAATTGCGATGTTCGAGCCAGGCATACAAGGAGCCAGGCTTATATATGTCGAATTCTTCTCAAAGTTCTTCGATGGCAACGGCAGGCTCTTTAAGCCATTTGCCTCACAAAGGAACAGGACCATAGCGCAATTCAAGCTCGGAGAGACAAAATGAGCGGACTTGCTCACACCGCCTTTGCCACAAGCTGTCCTACCGCAGTATGGGGGAATCCTGATGTCAGCGTCGTATAATTCAGTATCACATATCCCTTGAAAAGCTGGCCGGGCGCCACATTCACCGCGGTGCCGTTGTTATAGCAGAGGACGTTGAATGTCACAGTGCCCCCGATCGCGATGGTCAGCCGGTTTGAGGGAGGGTTGTTTGGCAGTATCATATTGGAGGGATTGCCGCTGTTGTTGCATCCGAACGAGGTGATGTTTATAGTCGACTGGGTGTTTTGCTGTATCGTCAGGTTGACCTGGCCGGTCGAGGAGTATAATATGGCGGTCAGGCACCCGAACTCTGCCGGGAAGACGCAGGTGGTGCTAACCGGCGGCTGGAACAGACCCAATTCGAACATTGCGACTAGAACTATGGTTATTATGACTATCGCCCAGCCATAGGTGGTAAGATATTCTATTGCGCTCTGCGCCGCAAACTTTCCTTTCATTGAACCACATTTAGTAAAAAGGGGATGAATTTATACCTTGCTTTTCTTTGGGTTTAGTGGAGCGTTGCTATTATTCCATCTATTATGCCGTTTACCCCGAGGCCTCCCGTCGACTTCACGACTATCCTATGACCCAGTACCGACCTTGCCAGGGATTTTATGTCGTCAATGCTTACGGATTTCCTGCCCTCTATGAGCGCTTTTGCCTTTCCGGCCCTCATGAAGCTTATCTCTGACCTTGGGCTTCCACCCATCACCACGTGTATGTCGGTCCTTGTCGCATGGACAACCTGGGTTATGTATTTGGCAACCTCGTCAGACATCTCTATCGCCTTCGCCTGCTGCTGGAGGGCTATTATGTCATCAGTATTAAGCACCTTGTTGACCTTGAGTTCCTCCTCCCTCTCCTTTATCCTCAGCATTTGCTCCTCAACATCGATGTCTGCGTAATTAACCCCTATCCTCATCAGGAACCTGTCGGTGAGGACCTTTGGGAGGAGTATGGTGCCCTCTATATTGAGCGGATTCTGCGTGGCGAATGCTATGAATGGCTTCTTCAATGGCAGGGTGGAGCCACCCAGGGTGACCATCTTCTCCTCGAGGGCCTGCAGCATGGATGTGGTGGTCTGCGGGGGGGCCCTGTTGAGCTCGTCTATCAGCAGCAGGTTTGTGAATATCGGGCCCTTCTTAAGCTGGAGGTTGTTTTGGTCGTCGATGTATGTGTAGCCGACAACGTCCCTGATCTGGAGATCGGACGTCCCCTCTATCCTTCCAAAATCTGCAGTAACCGTCTCCGCAAGCGTTCTAGTCATCGTGGTCTTTGCGACCCCAGGCACCCCCTCAAGAAGCACATGGCCGTCGGCAACCATCGCTATGAACATGAGTTCGAGTATATCCTTGTTGCCGGCTACATGCTTGCTGACCTCGCTGAGAACCGACTTGAAGGCATCTGGTGCATTTATCATTGGATCATCTTTTATCTGGAGGAGGTTTTTGACATCTTCATCGCCATCCTCTCCTCCTTCAACAGCGCATGCTGCAGCGCGCCCCAGAGCACGACCGCATTATTGTGCTGGGTGTCCCTTGCCGAAAATAGGAGCGTTATGGTCTCATTGGACATTGAGAGGGCGAGAAGCTTGTTGAAGCCCCTGTTCTCCTTCAGCTCCTTCAAATATTTTTTCCTGAAATCTGGGAACTTCTCCTGCTCGTGCGCGAACCACTTCCTTAGATCGTCGCTCGGACCCACCTCCTTGATCCAGATGTCAACATTAGCCGTGCTTCGCCTTACGCCCCTTGGCCAGAGCCGATCCACCAGCACCCTGAGCCCGTCCGTTATCTCGGGCCTGTCGTAGATGCGCTTGAGCTTTATCATAGGCCTTCAGATACTAATAAAAAAATAGCTTTATAGTTTTATGGATTGTCCATCGGCAAAGAAAGTTATATAATCCATTTTTTCTATTAGTAAAACTAGATGGTGACCTGCGTGCATTTTAAAAAGTCCCAGTCTGCGATGGAATACCTAATGACATACGGCTGGGCAATACTGATCATCGCAGTAGTGCTGGGCGTCCTTTTCCAGCTTGGAGTTTTTTCAGGAATAACTACCCCCAAGGCGCAGGCCGGTAACTGCCAGATAATAAAGGTGGGATCCGGTATTACGCAGACGATATCTTTGGCAGGGGAGTGCCAGGGGCAGGAGCCCCAGTTCGTTGCCTCCTTCTCAGACAATTCTGTGGAGACCACGCTTTCGCCTAAAATAAATATGCCACAGATAACTTACGGGGGCAATCAACAGATAACCATAGCGGGATGGCTGAACGACGCGGACCCTGGCGGCAACTGCGGTTATGGCTTTGGCTACCCTGGAACCTGCTCCAATTTCGGTTGCTACTCCGGAATATCTATGTTCATGTACAACCGCGGAAACGGGCAATATGCGGTAAGATTGAACATGGGATGCACAGACCAGGAATTTTCGCAGGGGGTGTCGACTGGTAGCTGGGTGTTCGTGGCCGGAACATATAATGGAATAGCGCAAACCGCGTACATGGGTTATAGCGGACAATTATATTCGCTCTCCCCGGCTGTGGAAAACAGCGTCAATATAGCGGCAGACGGAGCATTCAAGCTGGATCACTGGAACGGCATGGCTGCCGACATACAGGTATACAATACATCGCTCTCATACAACGAAATCCAGGCCCTCTACAAAGAGGGCATAGGCGGGGCCCCAATAAACCCGCAATACATAGTATGGTGGTGGCCGCTCAACGGAAACATGAACGACTATTCTGGGAACAATAACAACGGCCAGGCCAGCAGCGGAGAGACATACTCGAGCTCTTGGACGAGCGGTTATGCGGCCCCATAAAGCCGTAGAAATATCAAAAATGATTCTTCTCCCTCGTAGTTCCGTTATCTGGAATAAAAGAAAGCTTTATAAAATATAGTAGTGATTATAAAATCGAAAAACGGCGACACTTTTTGGTGACTTGAATGGGATTATTTAATAAGCTGGGCGGAGTGCTTGGAACATCGAAGGACATGAATGTAGAGGAATACATGAACTCGGAAGAGATGGAGAACGTAGACGTGATGAATGAACCTGCCGATTTCTATGTCAAGCCCTTCAATCTCACAAGCGAGGCTGATGTTGCGGTTATACAAGCAGAGCTTCAGAAGAGGAACATAATCCTGATGAAGGTAACGGAGATGAACAAAAGGCCGCAGACGCTTAAAGGGATTGTGGACACGCTGAAACAGTACGTCGACAAGACCAACGGGGACATTGCAAAGCTCAACGAGGACCAGATACTTCTTGTGCCCAGCAAAGTGAAGATAATAAAGAGCAAGAGACAGCAGCCTGGCAAGTAGCTTTTTATTTATTCACGCTTTTCTTTTTGCCACCCTTGGATAGCGCAATCGATATTGCATTGATCTCCTTCTTTGTGATCATGGACCTCCTGGCCACGTGATCGAATGCGAACATCACGGCCTTTTTGTCCCTGATGTCCGTCCTGTTCTTTATCGACCTCCAGAACAGGGCGCTCATGCCCTTTATCTGTTCCTCGCCGGCGTACGCACGTGAGAAATCTGTATCATTTTCGAGCTCCTCCTTCCTCAGTTCGTACAGGATTATTGCAAGCGCGTGGGATATGTTGAGAATCGGATAGCCCTTGTCAGCAGGGATAAAAATGGTGAGATCGCACTTCTGCAGTTCCTCTTTTGTGAGGCCGGTGTCGTCCCTGCCAATCAGCAATGCTATTTTACCGCTCCGCAGCGCCTTTTTTGCCTTTGAAAGGGTATAGACATTAAAGAAGGAGGCGTTGCTTTTGTGCCATAGTCCCGTCGTGCCGACAACAATCGTGCTCCCTTTGACGGCGTCGTCTATGCTTTTGCAAACTTTTGCTTTCTTTAGGATGGGGAATGCATGCTTGGAGTACTTTATTGCCTCCTTGCCGTTATGATTGCACCTTGGATTAACAAGAGAAAGGTCCCCGATGCCAAAGTTGCCCATCGCCCTTGCTATATACCCCAGGTTTATCTGGTAAAGGGGCTCGACAAGCACGACCTTTATGTTTTTCCTCATTTGCACACCTTGATGGAATCACATAGCGCTGGCGCCAAGCACCAGGAATGCCACGATGGCGATAAGGTTCACCAGCACGTGGGCAAATATTGTGGCGTAGAGCGAACCGGTCTTTTTGAAGTAGTAACCGGCAGCAAGGCCGAAGAGCAGTGCGGCCGCAAACTCGCTTATGGAGGCGTAGCCGCTATGGAGCACCGCAAATATAAGGGCGCTGAACACTATGCCTATCCTTGGCACAAGGAATCCCCTGAACAATATCTCCTCGTTTATGGGCGCCACAAGGAAGCTGAAAATAAGAAAATAGAGAGGAAAGCCGGATAGAACGGTTCCGACATTGGTGGGAAGAGGTATATTGGTGACCTGTGAGAAGACCGACAGCAATATCTCGAAGGCAAAGACTATTGCCAAGAGCTTGATTCCTGTGACCAACGCCGTCACGTTGAACTTTTCGCGTGACAATCCCAATGACCTTATTATCTTCTTGAGGCTCCAGCCCCTGAGAAGCAGGTAGGCGAACACAAAAATAGAGAACATGAGCGAGAGGGTTATGCTCGTATTTGCATCCAATGTGTCCGCGCTTACGGATCCCTGCGAGTATTCATAGATATAGTAAGCCGTAAGGAGCAAGAGCGCAATGGCGAAGGCGTAGAAAAAGTATCTAATCCAAACCTGTTCCTTTTTGCCACTTTTCCCGTTTTTTATTGCCAAGAGCAATACCCCATCATTTCTTGGCTGGCGCCCTGAATTCCGCGTACCCACATCTGCCGCACGAGCTCCTGTCGCTGTGCTCAGCCATCCTGCTCCCGCACTTGGGGCACATCTTCCCGGGCTTGTAGGGCTTGAAGGTCTTTTTCTCCTTCTTTTTCTCATCCGCCATAATATTACCCAATCATCACTTCTTTTCTACGGCTTTCTCCTCCTTTGGGGGGGCATCGCCGCCTGCCGCCTTTGCCGCGGCCTTTTTCTCCTTCTTGGCATGCCTTTCAAAAAGATACGAGTGCTCGAATTTCCTCATGGAATCGGAATTTGAATATGAATGCAGAAGTGCGGTGCACTGCCTGAGCCCGTATGTCTGGCTTAGGTTCACAACAAGCGTAGAGTCCGGGCTGAGGTTGAGCTTTTTGCACACCTCCTTCTTCACTTCGTCCCTGGAGGGCGTCCCGTCCCCCTGGATTATCGATACCTCTATTTCCCTCCTTCCGATCACGGCATTATTGTTATCCTTTAATATTTCAACTTCCATCTTTTCACCAAATCATTGGTTCCATGTCCTGTACAGCGCCTTCCTGCCCATTGTGTCAAGCACCTCCACCTCCTGCCCCGGATTTAGCTTGCCCTTGAAATCCTCGGTCAGTGGCAGGTCATAGACCTCGTATGTTTCAGAGTCCATCACCTGGACAGATGTATCGGTCAATGATACCACCTGCGCCTTCCTCTTGGTTATGGTTGGGACATCCGCATCCGCATGGCTTGTCTTTATGAGCGATTTTTTCTGGCCATCGAATATACCGATGCCGGTCACGCGCATCTTTGCTGATCCGTGCTTTCCTGGCGAGCTGGTTTCTATCTCCACCACCCTGCATGGAATCCCGTCGATCATGATGTAGCTTCCAACGCGTATGTCCTTCATGGGTTTGTGCTGGATCTCGCCCTCTTCATCTGCCATAAAATGCACACTAAGTAGTATTGATACCTTTATTTGAGCCTAAAGCATATATATACCTTGCTTTAAGCCCGGATCAAAGCGCTTCTATAGCATCGAGCCATCTGTTGTCCGAGCTGTTTGCCGCGCTTGAGAGCCTTACCGGGCTCGAGCCGAGTTTTGCCTTTACTCCGGTGATGACCGACATGACCTTTATCTGATCCGTCAGCTCCGGTGAAAGCCTTGACCCGAAGATCACATTTGCCCTTTCATCTAGCATCTCGGTCACGCCGGAACCGACCATCGTGGCCTCCTCTATGGTGAGTGATGCCGATCCTGTCACGTGCACCAGCGCGCTCTTCCCGCCCTCCGCCTCGATGTCCAGAAGCGGATGCTGAACGGTTGATGTTATCGCCTTCTGCACCTTATCGGGCCCTGTCCCGCCTCCGAGGTTTATTACCGCTGTGCCCGCATCGCGCATCACGGCGCGCACATCGGCGAAGTCGAGGTTTATCAGGCTTGGCAGCATTATGGTGTCTGCGATGCCCTTTACCGCGTTTATCGCCACGTTGTCTATCAGTTCCAGCGCCTTTTCCATTGGAAGGTTCGGCGCGTAGCCCAGTACCTTGTCGTTGGCTATCACAACCGTAGTGTCAGCGTTCTTCACAAGCTGTTCCAGGCCCCAGTCGGCCTTGAGCTTCCTGCTCCTCTCCAATGAGAATGGATATGTGACAAATGCAACAACTAGCGAGCCCTGCTCCCTGGCCATCTGCGCAACCAGCGGTATAGATCCGCCGCCCGTTCCACCGCCCATTCCCGCAGCAAGGAATACAAGGTCATAGCCGTTCAACGCATCCTGGATCTCCTTCTTGCTTGCATCGGCGCACTTCATGCCGACTTCCGGGAACCCGCCTGCGCCAAGCCCGTGGGTTATCTCCCTGCCCATGAGTATCTTCTTGTGGGCGCCGATCATATTCAGGTGCTTGGCATCGGTATTGAGAGCTATTGTCGTGGCGCTCTTTATACCGCCGTTGTACATCCTGTTTATGAGGTTGCTTCCTGCCCCTCCCAGTCCTACTATCGCCAGTTTTGCCTGGTAGTCGTCGTCGCCCATTTATAACACCTTGATTGCAATATTAAAATGAAACAAATAAGGATGACGGGGCAAAAGCCCCAATCACTCTAAATCATTTCAATTCCGCTGAACGAGGACTGCTTTGGTTCCTCTAGATGGCCGACAATGCTTGCGCCCTTGACCCCCGTTACTATCGCGACTATTTCTATCTGGTCATCGTAGCCCGGAATGAGTCTTGCGCCCCATTTTATGTTTGCCTTCGCATCCATCTGGTCCGTGATAATCTCTCCTGCCTTTATTGCGTCGCCTATTGTAAGCGATGCTCCACCCGAGATATGTATCAATGCACCAGAAGCCCCTTCCATGTTTACATCCAGGAGCTTGTTCTTCAGGACGCCTTCAGAAGCCAGGTTTACCTTGTCTGTTCCCCTGCCTGTCCCGACAGCTATAAACCCAACCTGTCCGCCTCCAAGAATAGACCTCACGTCAGCGAAGTCTATGTTGATCAGGGACGGCTGCGTTATTGTCCAGACAAGTCCGCCGATCGCCTTTGCCAACACCTCGTCCGCCAGGGCGAATGCGTCGTTCATCGGCAGGTTAGGCACAAGCTTTACCAGCCTGTTGTTGTCCAATATGATCACGGAGTCGCAGAACTTCCTTAGCTTCTGGATTCCTTCCTCGGCCTTCACCTTTCTTATCCTCTCAAGGTCGAACGGATAGGTTACCATCGCCACCACTATAGCTCCCTGCTCCTTTGCAATCTGCGCAGCAGTGATTATGGATCCCGTTCCTGTCCCGCCTCCCATACCTGCGCACAGGAATACGAGCTGAGAACCAGAAAATGAGTCTTCTATGAGACCCCTGTCGACTTCCGCCGCCTTCATGCCCAGGGCCGGATCCCCTCCAGCGCCCAGACCGCGGGTTATGGTCTTGCCGATCAGGACCTTCTTTATCCTGTCGTCTATGATTTTGAAATGCTGAGCATCAGTGTTCACGGCAACAAACTCTGTTCCCTTCACACCTGCCTTCAAAAGCCTGTTGACAATGTTGTTTCCAGCGCCTCCAAAGCCTGCCGTCACAATTCTTATCTGCGTGGAGCTAAACTCCTCGCCCACATTCGAGTTCCTACTCTGTCCCAATACTTCGTTTACCAGGTCGGTCATTTTATCGCCTTAATCGCCGATAAATAATACTAAACGAAGCTTTAAAAACCTTTTCACATTTGCGGTAGATAGGACGGTTATGCCTCAACGAGCTCCAGTAATGCCTATCCGAATAAATTTTTTTTACTCAGATAAAAGGAAGAACATA
>DAIDAE010000013.1 GCA_027310755.1 Candidatus Micrarchaeaceae archaeon
ATCGAGTAGAAGTCGCCGTTGCTCTGATCCACCACGTAGGCGTACTTGCCGTTTGGGCTTATGGCAACATCAGATGGGTAACTGCCCACACTTATCGTATTTGTAACCGTGCTTGATGAAGGATTTATTTGGTATACTCCTCCCGATGTACCGCCTGTTGCATAGGCATACTTGCCATCAGGTGTGAATGCCACCTCACCAAAATATGTACTGGGGCCGAAATCACTCACCAACGTGTTCGTAGCTGTATTTATTTCTGCTATGCCCTGTCCATAGGTCATGACATATGCGAATGTGCCGCCTGGGCTGAATGCCACCCCCATCGGGTCCAGAGAGCTTCCAGAGCCGACCGAGAATGTGCCTACAACAGTATTCGTGACCAGGTTAAGATTGGATGCTACAGTGTCTAATTCAAACGGAACATATGCTACAGTTCCGGACGGATTGATCGCTATGTCATAGGGCCATGCGTTCCCGCATCCTGCGCTGGACAGGTTGAAGTATCCTATTATCTGGTCTGTCAATGTATTCAGCTCTACGATCTGGTTGTTACAATTGTTTACTACGTATGCTACTGTGCCTGCCGAATTTATAGTTATTCCGTAGGGCTCTGAGAACCCGGCAATAGATATTCCAGTGACATATGCCGTATTGGTTGTGTTGAACACTGCGGTCTCAATTATATTGCTGTTCATAGTCACGGTGGGCGAGGTACTCGTCCCGCTATAGCTTCCGCTGCCGCTGCCTATCCACTTGATGAATGTGCCAATCAGAACCGATTCTCCGAGTGTAAGGATGTTTCCTGAAGGGAAAGTATTGGATCCGGGGGTTAGCGCCGGGCAGGAGTTTTGGGTCAATTTCCCACCGTACCCGCCAGTGCACCACGGCACCGAATTCTCAGTCAGATAGTACTGGCTGGCGGTGGTGGTCGTGGAGCTCGTCGTCGTGCTGGTCGTGGTTGAGCTCGTGGTGGTGGAGGTGCTTGTAGTCGTGGCTGAGCTTGAAGTGGAAGTGAACACTATGTTGGTGGATGATACGGTCTGCGTGGCGTAGCCCGTCGTGGTATAAAGGGCAGGCGCGCAGCTCGACTGCGCGTTCTTTGAACACAACTCGTACGTGAACGAGAAAAGCACATCCACCTTGGTGCCCGCTGCTGGCCCGAACCCTCCTATCACGTTCGCATTGCATATTATCTGCGCCCCGGGTTCAACAAATTGCGGGGTACATACCCCTTCCGTGCTCTTTGTGCCAGACACGCCTATTCCGGTGGTCGTCAGGTTGAATGAGTTCGCGCTGGGAAAGTACATCGGGTTCTGGAGGCCGTTTATGAAAGTCATGTAAAATGGTATTTTGTTGTTTGAAGCCTGTCCTATCGTCGAATCCAGGCAGGGGAACAGGGGCTGAATTGTGCAGACGGCCGGCACCGCGGGCTGGCCGCTCGGCGATCCGGAAAGTATGAATGCCACCGCGATAAAAATAGATATTATGAGCACAGCCCATGAATACATGCTCAGCATTTCCACAATCGACTGCGCACCAAATTTCCTCATTACCTCACTTGCACGATATGTCCATGGTATCCACCATCAACGGCGGCAATTACTGCAATACAATGCCTTCCAGCACGATATTGTTTTTATTCACTGCAAAGTTTTATTAATACTCTTCTAGGGGAGATCTGCAGTATTCGCGGTGGACCATGAGAGGGTCGCATAGCCGGAGGTTACGTACAAACCAGGCGCGCAGCTCGACTGCGCGTTCTTCGAGCATATTTCATATGTGAATGTAAAAAGGAGGTTTACGTTCGTGCCATAGGCCGGCTCTATCGGCCCGACCACATTTGCATTGCAGACCACCTGCGTTCCAGGAGGTGCAAAGTCTGGCATGCACGTTCCAAGCGTACTTTCCGTTGCCACAGTCCCTATATCCGTGGTTGTAAGGTTGAAAGAGTTGGCGCCCTGAAAATATATAGGAGTCCTGAGATTGTTGATGAATGTCAGGTAAAAGGGAATAAGGTTGTGCGAAGCGGCTCCAAATGTAGAGTCGAGGCATGGAAAGAGGGGCTGTATGGTGCAGACTGTTGGGGATTCTGGTGTCCCGCCAGGCGATCCGGAGAGCATTATTACTATTGCGATGAAAATGGAAACCACCAGTAATGCCCAGGAGTAGGTGCTGAGCATTTCGACGATGGATTGCGCGTTGTTTGTTCTCATGGCATCACGGTGGAGTATCATCTAGTCCGCACACCCCGTTTGCCACGGTCGCCACCGAACAGATCCCGCCACTATCGTAAAATACGCCATAGTTGTTGTTCACCGTTTCCTGGGTGTTATTAAGGTTGCCATCATACCGCGAGCTCAGCCACATCCAAAGGCTTGGTGAAGCAGCCGGCGAGGCGTCAACCGAGTCATTCAGGTATAGTGTGGTTACCTGGCTTGCGCTCAACACAGTATTGTACACCTGGAAATCTGCCATCATGCCGTTGTAGGCCGCGCCGCTTCCCCCTCCGCAAGTGGTGCCCGAGTTTGCCTTGCCAAGGTCATAGAAGCCGTTGTACGATAGCGTGGTCCTGGCACCTGTATTCGTGGGCGAAAATGCCACCGTGCCATTGACGTAGCCGGCGAGGATATCCGTTCCATCGAAGGTAACAACTATATTGCTCCAAGAGTTGAGCGGGATGGCGCCTATTGAGCTGCAAACTTGTGAAGTCCCCTTGTATCCTATATATCCTGTCCCTGATGCCATGCTTATCCACGGATCATTCACCCCGCTGGAATTATACTCGTCAAGTATCACGCCGCTAGATGAGGTTGGATATATCCAGATGGACATGCTATAGGCGTGCGTCCCGGCTTCTAGCCACGAAACGGGGCTGTGTTCCTGCACATATCCGCCGTCAAAGCTGAGCACGGCTGGTATGAGTGCATTACCCAAATTGAGGGCCGCGCTTTCGTTTACCGCGATGGATCCGTTTGTCTCCAATGGCATTCCTCCTATGTAGAGATGCTGGGCGCTGTTGGTGCACTGATTTATGTTCCCGCAGTTCAGCACACCCTCCACCTCGCTAGTGTTGAAATTTGTGAATGCATTCTGGTATATCGGATCTCCGTAGTAGCCGCTCAGCGGCGCATATGTTAGAGCATTGCTGGCCTCCCCATTGCGTCCGAAGCCGCTGTAGTCGTTGGCATTACCATTCAGCGGATACCATGCTATGAGATTAGCCTCGATAGAAGCCGGCGGCGCACCGGCCAGTCCATTCCTGTATATATTCTGTATGCTGAAAGCCGAGAGGGGCGCGTTGTAGACCTGCACGCCAGCGATGGATCCGTTAAACGGATGGTCGCCTGCTCCTATCAGGAACGCATTGGCATTTGTGGGCGGATCGACCAACCCGCCGTATGCGGCTACCTTGTTGCCGTTTATATACCAGGTGAGCGTATTCTGGCCGAAGACCAGCGCGGCCTGCGTCCATGTCTGCACCGGTATGCCGGTCGATGCAAGGCCGTCGTGCGTCGTGCCCGCGCTGTCCACGTACTTTGCTATCAGCGGCGTCTGCGCCACCGAGCCTGCGCTGCATCCATTTACCGTTTTTGTGTATATTATGAAGGCGTTGTAGCCTGGCGATATCACCGAATCGCAGGAGGATTCAACCGGGCTCTTATAAACCCAAAACGATACTGTGAACGACGGCGGCAGTATTATGTTTCCAGCTTGCACTATCACATTCTCCTGCACCGCGGACGTGTCTATCATGTCTGGCACCGTCCTGTCCAGCAGGCCGAACGAGAATAGGCCGCCGGAATTCCTTCCCGCAAGGACGCCCTGCGCGCTGTCAAGATAATTTGGCAGATACGGCGAGGTGAAATATTCGCCGTTTTGTATGGCGCTCTGGAGTGAAGACAATGAATATGCCGATAGGGCTGGGCCATCGAGGAGTATCTGAGTGCCATTTGTGAAACCCTTAGGCAGAAGTGTGCCCGGATAAATCAGGTATGGTACGTTGAACGTTGCGCTTTGCGTTTTGGCGCTGGTTATGAGCCCTCCCATCCCGCAGACATTGTTCGTTATCTTCATGGCGTTGTCTATCGCGAGGATATAATTCTTGTTCTGCTCTGACGAGGGGACGCCAGCGCACGTCGCGCTGGCCGAATCTTTATTCACTACGGTTCCGAACGCAAATGAGAATGGCCCGGTGGTGCCCATGATGGCATTCTCTCCGCCCACGCGCACTGCTGCAGATATGTTCGGAGATATTAATATTGTGGCAGGCGCAGCACGTATGAGCGAGGCAAGATCTGGTGTTCCGTTCAGCTGTATTCCTATTGTCTCTGTTATCGGAAGGTTATACGAGCTTCCACTGGCGTTTATTGTTGCCAAGACCGAATATGTAGCGTTTATTGCTGATGGGCCATTCTGGAAGACCGTCAAATTAGACCCAGGGTTCATGGTAATGCCTATGCCTTGATGGGCGAGCTGCGTTTCTATGGTGCCATTGAAATCGGCCACTGTGAGGTTGCCCATGTATCCCGTAAGGTTTACCCCGTACAGCGTCCCGTTCATCATTAGGGAGCGTAGCGCATATTGTGTATTGTTGATGAATGCGGCACCCCTAAGTGATGGTGTGCCTTCATACGTTGCCAGCGTTGATACGGCAGCGTAAAGGCTCGAATGGAGAAAGCCGATTAGGCTAAGTTTCAGCAACGACGCCTGCGCTCCCTGTATGGATGCCAGAGACGCCGATTGCTCCATTGTCGAATAATTTATGTTAACAGCAATGTACGTCATAATCTCTGCAAGCATTATGACAAAGAGAATCACGACCAGTAAGGACATCAGGATTCCTTTCTTGCCATAGTTTACTTTTTTACCCACATAATCATCTCCATGCGATTATTCCGACATTGTATGTCCTGTATGCTCTGTTTACATCTATTGCAAGCGGCACAGACGTCCTGCTTATCTCATACGCATTTTGTATGCCAGGAGGTGTGGAAGGTGCATATACGAATTTGTTCGTTCCGCTGCTATATGCGTAATCATAGCTGACGTAATCGTTGGTGTCGCCTTCCAGCGGCCACCAGTTGACTGCTCCTTGCAGCGGCACGCCTCCCGTGCCCTTGCTGTAAAGTGAATATGCCTGTTGCAGGTCCAGCGCGGTATTGTAAAGCTGCACGTTGGATACTATTCCATTGAACATGTTTGATGCACTGCTCTTCAACTGTGCGCCTATTGTAAACCGGGCTGAGGTATTTGTTATAAGTCCGTTGGCGAGCCCGCTGGATGTTTCAGCCCCGTTTATGTATGTTGTGATGTCGGTCCCGTTGTACGCGAAAATTATGTTGTTCCATTTGTTGGGCGTAAGTATGTTGTTGTTCGTGGTTGAGAAAAAAGCTCCCGCCGAATTCCTGAAGGCTGTCTGCACCGTGTTTGTTCCGGCAATCTGCTTGATATAGAAGTCCGCATCATGCTGATTCCTGAATCCGGCTATCATGCCGTTGGATGCTATGTTTGCATTAGGGTAGACCCATAGAGATAATGTAATGTAATCGTTCGCTATTCCTCCAGACACACCTGGATTCGTATAGAGATAATTGCCTCCGGAGAACTGGATCGATTCCAATGAGGATGCATAGCTGTTGTTTATCATTACTGCTACCTTGGAGGAACCATAGCTTTTGTTTAATAAAATGTCAGCGCATCCACCCTGGCCGTTCATGTACATCGTAGCTATTGCCTGGAGCATGCTGCTTTGAGGGTCGGCCTTGCACGTCCCTATCACATAAAGTACATTGCCGGAAACCATGTAGGCATTGCCGTATGCTATTGCAATGCCGGAGGGCATCGTGTTTGCATTGAGGGTAGCTACGCCGCCCAGCAGCGTTTGGTTCCATATGAGCGCCCCTGTCTGCCTGTTGTATGCGTTCAGTACATTTCCATTAGTTTCAGTGTAGACGTATGTAGGGGTTATTGACGGTGTTATAGAGTAAGCGTCCGTCGGAAAGGCGGTGGAGTACAGCACGGATCCGTCTCTTTGATTATATCCATATAATACGTTGGCTGTCTTTACAATAACCACGTTTCCGGAGCTGGCCCCGCCGCCTTGAACATAGCTCGGCAGGTTCTCCGCCCAGTTCTGCGATCCGCCAAAGTCAAAAGACTCAAATTTCGGCGCCCCTATCGTATTTGTTATTGCCACATATACGCTGCTGGCATCTGCGGCGAGTGGCACAAAATTTTCGGTTGACGAGATATAAAGGCCCGAGGACCACAGTTGTGCAATGGTATTTCCATAGAGAGAGAACCCCTCAAGATTCCCGGGCGATATTGTATTTATGGCGAAATATTCTCCGTTTGAGTATGCCGCCTGATATGTGGGCGTGGACACCAAGACAGACCCATTTACCGGACTTATAAATGTAAGGTTGGCCTCTATCCATCCATTTTCCGCATCAAGGAACAAATTGTTCGATCCGGATATTTGGGCGCCCCATAGAAAGAGGCCGTTTTCCGAGTATGCCTCTACTATGCCATTGCTGTCAGCAATGTATATCTCACCATGGTATATTACTGGTGACCCAACATAAACCCCACCTTTTGGGTCCGGAACATTGAATACCAATGCACCGGTTGTTGCATTTATGGCATAGAGATTCGAGCCAACCCCGTTTGTGCTGAACACCACGAGTCCATCGGCCACGGCCGGTGCGGGATTTATGGGCCCGGACGTCTGGTAACTGAATAGTACAAATGGAAATTGTGGTCCGAATCCTTGTGTGCTAGATGATTCACCCGCATTGTTTCCATACTGCGGCCAGGTATAACGCCCGGAGCTCCATCCGTCTGCTGCGGCCGCGGCAAGCGGTATGCTGGTTACCTCCTGCCCGATAGTCGCCTGCATGAAGTTCAGCGATATGCCTGTTGATTCTGCTACTGGCCCCTGTAACTGTGACGGAGGCATGTATACAGAAAGTACAAGCAGGGATGTGGCAGCTGAGGCTAGTATGAGCGCGAAGATCGCGTCAATCGTGAATACAAACGCCTTGAGATTTTTCATAGTATCACTAGCTTATGGCCAAAGTGGTATTCGTCCAGAGTACCACCTGCATTATTACCGGTACCCCCGCTACAAACGCGCTCCTCCTTTCCACGTAATTTGTAAGTGAATGATAATTGGCGGGATTGCGCCCTATGTTTATGTTTATCATCCCTCCGTAAATGCTTATGTAATATTCATAGCTTATGCCGAGCTCGAATTTTGTTGCCTGGTAATTCTGGTTTGCCATGGACATGAAAGTGTACAGCTTTTTAGTCGAGATGTTTGTTCCGGAGGCTGACATGCCGAGCCCCACGCTTATGTTCGACCATGTCAGCGCATTTGTGGTATTCACCATGCTCTGCCAATTGGCCGGCGAACCCATGGACAACAGGTTCTGCGCGAGCGAGTGCGCCTGGAGCTGCGCGATGGCCGTGCTCCCGGAATAGCCAAGCGCCAGCTGGTTGTTTACGTTGTACCATGTGAAGCCAAGTATAGTAAGCGCCAGTATGAAGATCACCATGGCGAAGATGACATCGAAGCTCCAGAACTGGGCCTTGAAATTCTTATTTTTGCTATTGATATTCATCATGTTCTCCCCCGATCAACTCACCGACAGGTTTAACCTTGCGCTAGGCGCCATACCCTGATTATACAATTCAACAATCTGCTGGGGCGTGAGGGCAGTATTATAAATTTGAAGATCGGTTATCGATCCGTTGAATACCCTCGGAGAGACCTTGCCGCCAGATCCTATAGTGAGCGGTCCTGCCAGCACGTGTGGGGCATTAGCGAGCGTGCCGTTCTCCCACATCCCATTTATGAATATGCTTATGCTCTGGCCGTTCATTACATCAGCAATAAAATTCCAGGAGTTCCAGTTTACAACAGGACCCTTGACCGGCGTAAAATCGTTGTTATAATTGGAAAGAAAAGGTATTCCACTCTGCCTGATTCCGACAATGAGTGTATTGTAAGATGATGCGGTTCCGTAGTCAAAGTAATCGTTGTAAACTGTTTGGAACTGAACAGGGGTAGGGTCTATCCAGCCCACGACGGTCGCCTGCGACCCAATCACCAAATTGGCGGATGAAACAGAAAACGAATTCGAGTTTACTGGATTAGTTGTGAGCACGTATCTTGGTACTCCTCTAAGCGAATAGTTGGAGAATTCAGAGTTTATAAAGTTTACAGATCCGTTTACAGTGCCAACGTTCTGGAATGAGCTTGTATCGTTCGGCCCTCCGTTTAAGGGCCACCATCCGAGCAATCCTGGCCCTGCGATTGGCGCCCCGGTTGTGCCCTGCTTCCATATGTATGAAATCTGCGACTGGTTCAGGAAAGTTGAATATAGCTGTATGTTCGAAAGTATTCCGTTAAAGGTTTCACCACCATTGGTGTCCCATTCGTCATCCCCTATGCGCATGAAACTGCCGAAAGGCGCATTGCTCTGCAATAATCCTGATCTCATGTACTGTGCCTCCAACGTGTTGTTGTAATAGAAATTTACAATTCCGTCATTGCCCTGGTACTGCGCAGCTACCATAATCCAGTTCCCTATTATGGTTGGAAGGTTGGTGCCTCCAACGCGCGCCGAGCCCACATAAAGCCTCGGGGCGTTGGTTGCATCATCCAGGAAAAATTGGAATCCGGGCCCTCCCTGCGTGCCTTCATTTCCAAGTATGCCCTGGTCGCTGGAGCTCCCCCCTGTGAAGTACCATGCAATCACCGTGAAACTGTTGTTCGATATTATGTTGTTGTATGCACTGATATATGGATAACTCATGTAACCCACGTTGTTTTTGCCCGGGAAATTTGCCACCATGAAGTTTGTGATGTTCTGCCCCACCGCGGTCCATTTCGGATATCCGCCGTAAAAGTTTGTGTCTTTCAGCACTATGGGATTTGAGACAGTGTTCGATCCTCCAAGGCCGCTGAATCCGCCTATGGTATTCCCGAATCCGGCATCGAGCGGAAACCATGCAGCGAGTGATGAGCCGCCCACGAGACCATTCTGGCCGTTGAACTCAGACGCAGTAAGGTTTATTTGGCCCTTGGCACCGTTGGAGTCCAGGAACGCCGTGCCCGGTACTCCGTCGGCAAGCGAGTAGTTCGAAAGGAACAGTCCGCCTGATCCTAGCAGGCCGTTGCTGACCGTAAAGATTGTCATGGGCGAGGCTATGGTGCCGTAAGAGCTCGTTCCGTAGGCTCCTATCTGTTCGATTGTGCTATAGTCTATGTTATTGGCATATGCGGCTACATTTTTCCCGCCGTAGTCATTTCCATCCCCCGCAAGGCGATACCATTCGGTAATGTTCGCGGCGTTCGCCGGCGGCGCGGTGAACCCCTCATTGTACATCGTGCTTATGTTCTTCGGCGTCAATGTCGTATTGTATATCTGCAGATTTGCGATGAATCCATTGAATGGGACGCCGTTGCCTATGTCAGTTGCACCCACAAGCTCTGCGGCGCTGTAGCCTATTGCGGCGTACGATGCCCCTGCGTTGCTTTCAGATTGCCAGGATGTTTTCTGCGTAGTTGTGGTTTGCAGTGTAACATTCAATGTGCCAGTTCCCCCGCTGACCCCGTTAAAGGTTAGCGCAAAAAACTCCCATCTCCCATCCTGTGCCTGTTCGCCTGAAAAGACCGTGCATGCCGTCGAGGTCTTCCATGCGCATATTCGTATCTGCCCGGCACCATTTACCAGCAATGCAAACGAGCCCTGTGTTGACGATGATTCAGAATATATTACCTGGTTCGCCGGGGCGCCCATGAGATCGAACCATCCGGTTATGCTGAATTTTGCCAGGTTGTTGATCGGCGCCGCCGCGCTTGTTAACAGATAGCTGTTCGCACCGTTGAAGCCCGCGGCGAGCCCCTTTACAACCACTGTCGCAGAGAGAGATATGGGCAGGGATGTGGAAATGTTCGATGGGTTCTCATTTATGTAGATCTTCCCAGCCACGTTATATATCCTGATAACGCCATTGTTCTTTAGCACAGTAAGCTGTATCACATTGGTGCCCTGTATCGAGTTGGTACCGTTCACGTAGATATTCCTGGCATTGCTGTATGCATACGCGTTTGTTATCTGGGAGCCCAGCCTGCTGCTCACTATCACAACCCCCCTTGATGATATGGTTATGTTGTACTGCGTGGAGCCTATGCTGCTCACCAGCGGTATGGATGCATTATAGCCGTTGCCCGCATAGACCGCGGCATCTATGTACGCCGCAATGTTCTGCGCAACCAGCTGCAGGGTCGAGTATGACTGCGAGTTGATGGATGAGGCCCTCTCAGATGAGATCAGCAGGAATAAGACCACGAATATTACTATCACGAAGGAGTAGACTACCAGGAACTCGAACGCTATCTGGCCCCTGCCCATGCTTCCTCCGCTGCCGCCACCCTCGCTCACGTTAACCGGGATAATATAGATGGATACTAATAAAAAGTTTGATAGACCTCCTGAAAGCCTACGAGTTATTTGCCTTTTGCGGGTATGCTGGCCTTGAGCTCGGAGATCGTTTCATCCAGCTGCTTCAGCGCTTTTTCGAGCGCGTCCTTCGCCTTCTTCTTCCCGGTTTTTATCACAAGCCTCGGCCTCCCAACTTCAGGGTGCTCTTTCGCCACCCCTGCGAATTCCACGTCATCGTTCTGTTGGAGCTGCGACGCAATGAGGTCCGGAATAGTATAATCTGAAGTGTCAAAGTCTATTATTAGCTCGTTGCTCTCATCTTTTACCACGGTTATTTTCATGCTACCACTAGTTGTTTGAATTTATCATTATTTAAATAGTTTCCTTATCTCATCTGGCTTGCCATAATGCGGGCTGACCTTCTTATTTTCCCTGTGCTCGCAGACGGGGCATTTCAGCGCACTGGCATCCGCCCCGGGTTCAAGGTGCGTGCTGCATAACCCACATTCGGCATACACTACTCCAGAGTCGCTGTCCTCCATTGATAAAGTGTAAATTTCCGGATCATCGTATGCGATCCTTGCAATGATTACGTCGCCCACGCCGCATGGTTTCACTGCCTTCTGCTCCTGGCCTCCCCTGTGTCCGCCGTCCCTCTGGTGAAAGTCCCTTCCGCCACCCCTCCCCATGGGCGGCCTTCTCTGCATCATGACTATCTTTCCATCCTTCAGCGGCATATATTCAATGCCGTTGACGCGTATGCCATCGAGCTTTACGAAAAGCACCGCCCTGAGGTCGTCCGAAACCCTTCCCAGCACGAACATCCCCCTTTTGAACCTCTTTATATCATGCCCCTCGTTCACCACGCCTATCTTGCCATCCCTCTTGACCACGGTGCCAAGGATCGCTGCGCGTATGCTGCCGTCGTTATCCACATAGGCGTTGTCCGCGGCGACGAACTCCTCCTCGATGCCTATCTTATCCCCCGGCATGACAAGCATGGCTTGCTCTTCCATCAAAAATCACATCTTTACCTTACTTACCCTACTGTTTGCTCTTCGCGCTTATCTCCACGATGTTCTTCATGCTCCCTATGTTCATGAGCGCCCGGTATGTGGCCATCAGCACGTTGTACTTGGCCCTCGTCCTTCCCCTTGAAAAGCTCCACAGGTCCTTGACACCTGCGAGCTCCAGCATCTTCTTCACCGGTTCGCTTGCGACCACGCCAAGCCCCCTTGGCGCAGGCTTTAGTATAACCTCTACGCTACCGCACTTGCCCTTCACTATGAGCGGCAGGCTGTGTGGCGTGCCGCATGTGCATTGCCACGAGCCGCATCCCATTATAACCGGTATCACGTTGACCTTCGCGTTCTTTATCCCCGAGTCTATGGCAGCCTTGACCTCGACATCCTTGCCTGCGCCCATACCGACGTGGCCCTTCCCGTCTCCCACCACAACCGTGGCGCGGTACTTCTGCTTGCGGTTGTTCTTCGTCATCCTCTGCACGCTTATTATCTCGATTACCTCGTTCTTCAGGTCCGGAAGCAGCGCCTCCACAATTTCGACCTCCTCTATCCTTTTTCCCTCGTGGAAAATCTGCTCTATGGAAGTTATGTCGTGGGACTTTACCCTCTTTCCGATTGTGGTTTTTGGCTGCCATGCCTCTATGTTAAAGGTGTGCCTTTCCTCCCTGTCCCTCCTCCCTATTTTAATGTCTGCCAATCAATCACGCGCTCTCCATAATCTTTTTCTTTGCATTCTCGAAAAGCGAATCCATGCTCTCCACATCGAATTTGCCTTCCCGATAACCAGAAAACTGCCTGCTGTATCTTTGATTATCCGATTTAATAAGCTTAGCGTAATCAGATATGTGGGCGCCCCTAATCCTCTTTTCGTCGAATTCTATGCTGTTGCGGACTTTCAGGCCGCCGTCAGCCGCCCCTTTTGCCGCTGCAAATATTATTGAGGATTTCCCGGGCTTGTATATCCCAATGTCAATCACCGTCTCGCCCACGTTTAGCTTTTTCGCTTTCTGCGCAAGCGCGAGCCCGGTGAGATACGCCGTGGGCGTGTTGCTCCTTGGGGCCCACCCGTACTTCGCCAATTCGTTTGAATTGATTCCGGCAAGGACCCTGTCGCCTGTTGGCTGGAACGCCACTATCTGCATGGTTACGTTCCTGTTGCTCTTCCTTATCACCACCCTTGCCATTCCGCCCATGAGCATCGCTATCCTTTTCTTGTAGTCGGTCACTGCGTGCCTCCTCCTTTTTTTAATCATTTTATACTTCATGAATATCCGCCAATCACATATGCTTCAATTTCTGGTATCTCTCGTCGCTTATGCCTACCCCTTCGCCGCGTATGTGTCCGAGCAGGGATGCCTTGCTCTGGAACGTCCCGCCCCTGACCAGCCTGTAGAACTCCTTGAAGAGTTCGTTGTTTATCGTCTTGTCCCCCTTGAGCGCCAAGAGCACTCTCCTCTGCGCCCTTATCTTTTTCTTGTACTCGATGCTCCCCCTCGCCTTTATCGTTCCCCTCTTTCTTCCGCTGCCCCTGGATCTTCCCTTGCTCCTTTTCACTTTCAGGAGCTTCCCATAGGTGCTGACATTGCGCTTCTCCGCCAGCGCGTAGATATCGCCCTTTTTTATGAGAGCCCTGACGTCCTCCCTTGTTATTGCCTTCTCGGCCTCCGCTGTCGCCGACTCCTTTATTCTTACACTGCTGACTCCCCTTTCGAGCAGGTCGGCTGCAATCCTCTTTGTAAGTCTTACTGTCATCTCACTCCTCCGTTTGTAACTCTGAGTTTATTTTTCTCCGCAAGCTTCACCATCTCAATCCTTTTCCTTCTCGATAGGGCGCTTGCAAGCGTAACATCATAGTCTGTCATGTCCGGGTTTTCTATCACTTCCTTCAGCTGCTGCACGTTCTGCACCACCACCGTTTTCCTCCCGTTTGCCCTCATTCCCTTGAGCTGCTCGGGGTTGCCGTACCCTATCGTGGGTTCCGCCCCGGCGAAGGCCTTCTTCACCCTCTTTTTATTGTCTATGCCCCGCTGCTTCCTCCAGCTGTCCTTGACCCTGCTCCTGTTCACCGCGCCCTGGTTGGGCACATTGAACTTTGGATGGGTTTTTTTCTTTGCATTCACAATGTTCATAATTATCACGTCAACTTCATGTCATGTATCATTCATCAATCATTCTTCATCATTCGAGCGCAAAGTATACTCCGTCCTGGAACACCCTTGCGTCCTTTTCCCTTATCTTGCACGCTTTCCTCATGTTCGCGCATGTCTGTGAAACGTCATTTATGTTTGTGCCATAGACGCGGACATTCGTGCCCTTGACCTCCACCTTTGTGGCGCCTGCGATCCTGGCCTCCCTTGGTGCCCTCTCTCCTATGAGGTTCTTTATCAGCACCGTGTCCCCCTTGACCTCAACGGTTATCGGGAAATGAGCGAAAATCACCTGCATGTTGCTTTCGTAATGCTTTGTGACCCCATTGATGTCATTCTGCAGCTGCTTTGCGAATGACCTCTCTGCCATGTTGCCCTTCTTAACGAGCTGCTTGTGCGCCACGCCGCTTATGCTTATCTTGTTGCCGTCCTTCTTGACAACCAGGAGCGCGTCGTTGAAGTTCCTCGTGTTCGACCCCAGGGTGCCCTTCGTGGTAACTTCGCTGCCCTTGACCTCCACCTGGATCCCATTTGGAATTTCTACCGTTATCATAAATATCATCAGTACATGTAGGCGACAAGCCTCCCGCCGAAGTTCTTTGCCTTCGCCTCCCTGTTTGTCATCAGCCCCTGCGGCGTGGAGAGTATCAGTATTCCAAAATCACGGCTTGGTATGTACCTGGTCTCGTAGCTTTGAAGCTGCTTTGACGTCACCGCGTATCTTGGCTTTATCACTCCTATATTGTTTATCTTGTTTGAAAGCCTTACCTTCACTTTTTTGAACTTTCCGTCCGTGAATTCCTCGTAGCTGTGTATATATGATTCCCTCTTCATGACGTCGAGTATCGCCCTTATGAATTTGGTGGACTCCAGCACGCAGGCTTCCCTGCCTATGCGCTCGTTCGTCTTTATCGTATTTATTGCATCAGCGATCCTGTCCACCATAATATCAACCGTATTTCTTGAATCCCAGGTCCCTTGCCGCTTCGCGGAAGCACCTCCTGCATATGTAGAGCTTGTGCGAGCGGATGAGAGCCCTGGCGTTTCCGCAGAGCTTGCACTTCCTCATGCCCTTGCCCTTAAACTTTTCCTCAAGCCTTACTTTCATGCATATCAGCCGAATTCAACGTTAAACTTCTCTCCCATGTACTTCTTTACGTCCTCCCTTGTCACGATCCTGTGCCTGTCCGGGATGACAGACGCCTTTCTTTTCCTGAGCGCGACCCGTTCCCCCTTCCTCTTGAAGGAGAGGTTGATGTTCATCCCAAGCATTCCAATCTTCGGATCGTATTTCACCCCGCTTATGTCGATGTACTCGTGAATGCCAAAGCTCAGGCTGTTGTTGGTGGCGGCGCTTTCGCGCAGCTTGTTGTCCACTGCGTCAAGCAGCCTCTTTGCAAGCGGTTCTATCTCGCTACCCCTGACGGTCACGAACGCGCCCACTTTCTGGCCCTTTGTTATCTTGAATGCCGGGTTCCTCTTCTTTGAGAACGTGGGGGACGGCTTCCTCTTTGTTATCAGCTCCAGGAGGCTCTTTGCGTTCGCAAAGGTCTTTTCTTCGCCTCCGCTGCCTATGTTGATGACAAGCTTGTCCAGGACAAGCTCCTTCATCTTGTTGTCCTTCCGCTTCTGCCTTTGCACTTGCTGTGTTTTCTGTTCTGCCATTAGCCCACTATCATTATGTTCTTTATTACTGTCTCGAATTCATCCCCGGATTTCGGGGATATTACCGCATGCGCCTCCCTCTTTTCAGTTCCTGGCGTTATGGTCTTGATCTTTCCGTTGGTTCCCACGTGCACGCCGCTGAATACGAAGCACTCGGCCCCGACATCCATGCGCAGCACCTTCTTCACCGCGTCGCTCGAATCGACTACCACCGAGTCATTCACCTTTACCTTGTTGTCGGACTTCACCGTTCTTCCATCGTGGAGCCTTAGCATTATCTGGCCTCCCCTTGCCTTGTACTTTCCTATCACGCGGTAAAGCTGTGAATCATAATCCGGTTTCTTGACCTCCTCGAATGCGGCCTTTGCAAGGTTGTCTATGCTTATCCTATAGGCCTTTCCCTTCACTTCGACGGTGTCGCTAAGCCCGACCGGGAACTTGGGCTCGCTCATCTTCCTTCCATTCAATGAGACTATGCCGCTGCTTATTATCTTCTTGGCCTGGGAGCTTGAATCAGCGAAGCCGAGCCTCTTTAGCAAGAGCAGTAATGATAATGATCTGTCAAGGGTGTGCCTCCCGGCGTTGGGCTTTGATATGTATTTGTGCGCCTTCCTCTGGATCCCGAAGTACTTCGGCGCCGCCAAACTTGTCATATGCCTGCTTCTTCCCTTGTTTGTCATTATTATAACCCCGCGGAAGCCTTCTGCTCCATCTTGTCCGGAGCCATCGGCTTTGCTTCAACAGTCTTCACCGGTGCTGCTGTCTCGACCTTCTTCTCCTCTGCCGGCTTTGGCTTCTGCGCCGGAACCGGCGCGACCTTCAGCTTTGCGGCCCTGTACCTGTCTGTTAGATTGAGGTCGGTTATGTAAACGTTGCTCACATAGATGTTGAGCTTTAGCTCCTTTCCGCGCATGCTCTTCCTTGTCAATGAATCCATCATTATCCTTCCGGTTCTCAGGTTCACTCCAATCACTTTGCCTGTCGCCCCCTTCTTGGATCCAGTCATGACCTTGACCGTGTCCCCCTTTGATATCTGGATGGTCCTTTTTGTCAGCTTCAGCCTGTTCCTCAGTGCCTTGTCTATGCGCGCGTGTAGGAAATGCTGCCTGGAGTGCATGGGCGCGTTGAACCTGAAGCGTCTCTGATACCTTGGTTTTGCGCTTTTTATCATAAATATCACCCTTATATTACCCTTGATGCGATGCCGGCCAGCTTTATGTATCTCTCTACTATCTCGCGTGCCATGGCCCCCTTGACCTCTGTGCCTACCGCGAGATTTACGTCAGTGACAAGTATCGCCGCGTTGTCCTCAAACCTCACATGTATGCCGCTCGCCCTCCTCATCGGGCTCTTCTGTCGTATTATGATCGCGCGCACTTTCTTCTTTATGTAGGTCGGGCTCCCGCTCTTGACGGATGCCATTATGACGTCCCCCACACCGCACGCAGCCATCTTCTTGTGCTTGCCGGCCTTGCCTATCTTGTTTATTATCATCAGCGTCTTTGCGCCGCTGTTGTCAGCGCACGTGAGTATGGAACCCGGAACGAGGCCTTTTGATACTCTTGTAGATAGTCCCTTCATTATTATCACACCGTTGCCTTGGCCTTGTTAAGGACCTTCGTAACCACAAAAGACTTCGTCTTGCTGAGCCTTCTTGTTCCGGATATCTCAACGCGGTCTCCAAGGTGCGCCTCCATGCACGGTGGGCTATGCGCCGGAATCCTCGAGTTCTTCCTGAGAGACCTCTGGTACTTCTTCAGGAAAGTGGTGTACCTGTGCTCCACTATGACCGTTGTTTTGAGCTTGTCGCTGACCACGACGCCCTCTATGCGATAGCCGTGGGTCTTGAGGGACCCGTGCACCGGACATTTCGTATCTGCGCATTCCATCAAAGTCACTTACTCAGTGCAAACAAAGGAAACCACGTTCGTGGCTGCAGTTACTGCAGCAACACTACAGCTTTCTCCTTTTGTAAAACTTCAGGCCCTTTTCAATTCGTTCCCAGCTCCTGAAGCCGATCTCATTTCCATCGACAACAAAGCTGTTACGTCCGTACCTGAACTTGAAGGTCGAGATGTCCTTTGCAATCTGTCTTGGACCGCTTTCGGTCTTGACAAGCAAAGTGTTCTTCGTTTCATCGATGACAGTGCCATGAATTCCCACCTGCGAGGGATCGCGGCTTTTTACAACCTTGACCGCCAAGCCGATAAGCTCGTGTAGCACTATAGTTTTATTATTGTAGGTCGGCATTATTTAAACCTTTCTTTAATATTGAATCGTCCAAATATAATATACATTCAGCATCCGGCAGGGATGTGCCTGTGGATCACCGCGAAGTTGGTGCTGGCCTTTACTGTCGCAGTGGCACTGTCCGTTACATTGGCATAGTAGCTTATGTTGGTATACTGCCCTGTTGCGGGTGCGGCGTGCGCCGTGAATGTATAATTAGAGTCTATCGCATTAGATATTATAACGCCTACTCCCGTGCTTGAGTTATACCACTGGTATGCGTACAATGGCGTTCCCCCGAACACGTTTGCAGTAAGCGTAACATTCTGACAGGTAAGCAGGGTTAGATTGTACGGTGTCACTGTTGCTGCAAGAGGCGGATTGACCGTGAACGAGTTCGAATATAGTGAAGTTACAGTAACAGGTGTGCTTGCCGAATCTTTTACCGATACGTTTGCATGGAATGTGCCTACGGTGTTGATAGTAAACGTGAACGTATTGCCTGCCTGCGCGCCGCTCGAGGCCAGGGCTGCGTTGCTTACGGCGTTTGATATCGTAAAGTCGTAGCTGTAGGGTGGGGTGCCGGACGATTCCACTGCCCTAATAGTTATCGATTGGCCCCTGTCAAGTGCAGATGCGCTCGGGGTTACTGCGGGGATCGAGAGCGCGGGATTCACTGTGACGGAGTTTGAAGCTGTTGCAAACGTGTATGGTATTGTGGTTCCCTTGTCAGTGACTATTGCATTGAAGGTGTCCATTCCTGTTTGCGGAGTGAAAGAGAAGGTGTTGCTTCCTCCCGGGAGCAGTATTGCAATAGATTGGAGCACTACGCTATTTTGAACCAAGTTGGCGGTGAAGGGCCCTATTCCGTTGTTTGCAGTAATCGTGTAGGTCTCTGCCTGCCCATAATCAAGGACTGCATTGGAGGGCGCAGATAACGTGGCAGATGGCGTATTTGCCACTGCGACCGTGTCTGATATGGAATTCGCGCTCATAGATTTGGAATCTGTGACTATTACGAAATATCTTGTAGTTGCGTTTGGCGTAACCGTTACCATTGAATTCGTGGCATCAGGGATGATTGCATTGCTTAATCCAAATATCCCGCTGTACCATTGATAGGCGTATGGCGGTGTCCCTCCAATAACATTTGAGGAAAGCGTTATTGATTGGCCATTATCAAGCATTGGAGATTGCGGAGCCACAGTTATGGAATTGATCGGCGGGGCGACAGCAACTGTCCGGCCGAATATCACAGATGGCATTATGCCATTCGGCGGGTTGCTGCTCAACCTGAACCATGTGATATTGAATGCCGCGTCATTTGTTTGAGAGCCCACCCCGACAGGGTAAGAGCCGGATGACGATCCGTATAGACCGGATGAGCCCTCGTTAGTGTAATTAATGGAGAATAACTGGACAGTAGAATTCCGGTATACGGTAAATACTCCCGTAGTGCCCTGGGGATCGGCTCCAGAATATGGCGCGCCAGAGCTGCCCCATTCAATAGCACCATTAATGTAATTAAGGCCTATTCCGGACACGCAAGGCCCGCATGAAAAATCAAACCCGTAACCCCAAATCCAGTTCGGATAGTGGGCAACGGTGAATTTACCATAAAATGAGACGGTATATTCGGATTCATTTATCGAATTCTGCGTTGTGAAGTGCTCACCATTGCTGCTCGGATTCAGCATGATCCCGTTTGATACGACCGCATCATAGCCGTAATTGTCCCAGAGCGTGGTATTTAGCGTATTTCCAGCAAAATTGTCGTACAAGGGGAACACTTGCTTCCCATTATCGTATTCTCCGTACAATGGTGATAGTTCCGGCGCTTCTCCTGTCAATCCTGTGAAAATGGGCATCAAGGACATATTTGTGGGTGCAAACCCCATCCATACCGTCTGATTGCCGCTCGCGGAGATTGGTGTGTCCAACCGCAACCAGTACACTGTAGATGCGGATGTATTGGAATCACCGCTCTCCAGCCATGATGGTATTATTGTATAGTTAGGATACAGGAATTGGATATTCTGTAGATCATGCGATTCAAGTTTAGCGTAGTTGAGGCTGTTTACCGTAATCATCTGCTGGGATGGGGACGATGTCGGAGCATTTTGGCTGTTTGTTATCGTTATTGGCACATAGTATTTTATGTAACTATGAGGTGATGGCAACACCTTAACCTTAACCGGAGACGCAAGGAACTGTTCCCCTGTCACTTTGTCTGTGACTAAGATGGAATAATTAAACGCACCGGTCTGATTCGCAGTGATATTCAATACTGGCGACATCTGGCCGTTTATCGGGAAGCCAATCTGGCCTATGCCAGATATGTTGAGCCATTGATACGAGAAACTGCCGCTCCCGCCGCTCATGTTGGTGCGCAGGATTATTTGCCTGCCTGACGTGACTTGCGAATTGCCATATACAGAAACATTCAGGGCAGAATAGATCCTCACCGAAGCATTGGCTGTGATGTTGACTGTAGATACCGAACCGCTGTCCGTAAGTACGACCTTGTATGTGAAATTGCCGACCGTATTGCTGTTTATTGTCAGGAACTGCGTGGTTGCATTTGGAATCGCTATGCTGT
Source organism: Candidatus Micrarchaeaceae archaeon (assembly GCA_027310755.1). GTDB lineage: Archaea > Micrarchaeota > Micrarchaeia > Micrarchaeales > Micrarchaeaceae > JAJZYD01. The sequence goes on from DAIDAE010000013.1 coordinate 20,117, forward strand.
TGCCTGAAGTTGTGTTATACCACTGATAAGAGAATGCCCCTGTGCCTCCAGCCACATCGGCAGAGAGCTCAACGCTCTGGCCAGAGTCGAGAGATATGGAATTTGGTATCACAGATACGGCAGGACTATTGAAAACTATCAGGGGTTGATAGACCACTTGATTAGCGGTGGTGTCCTCCACAGTAACATTATGCATCCCTGCTGTAGGGCATATACTGCCACCTGAGCAGAAAGTGTAATTGAGCGATCCATTAATGATCAAAATAGTATTCCCGTCAAAGAGCATCTTGAGTGTATCGTTCGGCGCCTGCGCTGTTGCCCTGAGTGTATCCGGCTGGCCGTAAATCTCGAGATTATCCTTTATGGATGAGTTCGTCGGGGACTGGATTGGTCCGAAGGTTATGTTGATGGATGCCGGGTCGTCCCTTGTCCTTATCCAATCCGCCGTTGCAATATTAGTGTATCCGTTGAGGCCGCTGATCTGGTAATTAATGATGCCCAAGGCAGGATAGAGCGTACCGGGAGGATCCTCTATTATCGTATTTATGTTTCTCGAAGTGTAGTTAGGGTAGGGGCTGCTGAATTGCGAGGATGTGTTGGTTATCCACTCCATACCCCATATGCTGCCGCCTGGGTTTGGATTGCTCTGGAGGTTATAGAACCCGTTTGCAAAGCTTGCCTTTTCAATCCCCTCGGAAAAAGGCGCAGGCCCATATCCTCCCTCTCCCGATAGGGAGCCATACACAAGCCCGTTAGATAAAGGGTTATCGTTTTCCACTTCACCCAGTGCGAACGGTGTGCTTGTTGAATATGATGTACCACAACCGTAGGTGCCACAATTGGGTGTGCTCACCCCTCCTGATAGCTGCGCGATATAAGCCTCAAGATACTGCGATGAATTCACCGGTATGCCGCTGTTGAGCAGGATCATCGCAAACCCGCGGGCTGATTCACAGCCGGTACCACAGCTAATTACATCCCTTGTAAATGTAATGCCATTATCTATTGCAACGGTATCGTTCCCGCCTGTGCTGTTGCTTGAAGTCCACTGAGAATCAAGCGTATTTCCAGCAAAGTTGTCATAGAAGTTGAATACGTTCCTTCCGTTGTCATATTCTCCGTAGGAAGCAGAGAGATTCGGGGCCTCCCCTGTTGTGGCATTATTCAACAGGATGATACTCTTCTTCGCGAAATCCATGTACACGGTTAGCTTTCCCGAGTTGCCGCCTGGCAGTTGTGTCCCCATCTTGAGGTAGTATTGCGTCTGTTTGGAAGTATTGCTGTTTCCTGATTGCAACCATGAAGGAATAATTGTACCGTTGAGGTACGTAAACTGGACGTTATCCAGTTTGCCATTCTCGTACGCGTTATACGCAAGGGAGTTAACGGTCACTAGCATCTGGTACCCGGTCGGAGTGGAGGCGCCAGGATTGGTAAGGACTAGGGGAACCCTGTTGACATAACCCGTCTGGAGGCCAAGGAAGGTGATGTTAAGCTTTGGTAGCAGAAGATTCACTTTTGCAATAGATGAAGTTGCATTTTCTAAGGTTGCATTATCTGTAACTTTCAATTTCAATGGATATAGACCAGGTTTATCGGTCTGATTAAAACTTGTGGAACATGTAAGCGTGTTTGATGGATGACAATTTGTGGCATTCGCATATATTAGGGAATTTGGCGTGCTTTCAAGCCACTGATAAGAGCAGTATCCTGAAAGACAAGTGGCAGTTGCAGTAATGTTGGTGGTCTGATTTGAATATACACTAACATTTTGGGGAGGAACATTAACTATGGGTTGGAGGTTTTTAGTCTGAAGGTCGTAAATTTCATCGAAACTTGTACCACTATTTTCAGGGAAAGATGGTACAACAGTTGCTGTATACTGATTATTGTTTTGAGAGGCAAGGCCGTATAATAATGTTACATCAGAGAAGTTTCCTATTGGGGTATCACTACCAGAATTTAACACTGCATAATTTGTTTGTCCCACTCCTGTCCACTTGTTCCCAAAATATGAAATTCCGAAGTCTGTTAGTGGAGTGCCTACAACATCCGGCCTTTCATCAATCCAATCGGCCGTATCTAAGTAGGTAGCATAACTTGTCGTTATTACGTTCGATTGACCTGTTCTAATGTCTTTAATTTTTAAAGTATAGCTGCACCATTGATTTGCACAATCGCCTACTGTTTGACCTGCAGTTAAGGAAAGGGATATATTTGCAGATATTTTATCTCCGGGTTGAATAGAAAGACCACATATTGGTTGTATACTGCTTTGAAACGGCCATTCCTCCCACCAAACCAAATATTGCGGCAAAGATAAGCCACAGAAATAATGGGCGTTTCCACTACTACCAAAAGAAGCCGTACCGATTTGTATAAGATTTCCAGATTTTGCTCCTCCTATTCCGACCCACTGAAAAGAGACGCCGTTAGGAAAAGGGGATCCGGATAGACTTGGCTGCACAATCCAAGATCCATTAACATGATTTATATATGGATTTATTCCGGGAGTCAGTCCATTAACATAATATCCAAACCAGGTAGTAGACCAAGCGGTGCTAACTGTTGTAGAGTTAACGGCTAGCACACTCAAACACATAAGTATTACTATAGCTAGTGCAATATTTTCACTTCTAACTCTAAATAGTTCCATAATTGTACTGCCAAGTTGATTTGATATTATCCTGTTGCCTTTATTGTTATAGGT
>DAIDAE010000014.1 GCA_027310755.1 Candidatus Micrarchaeaceae archaeon
CAATCCCATTATCCGCTTTTAGAAATATTACAATTGTATTATATAACAGCAACGCACTCAATGTTACTTTGGTACCCTGTTATGGTGCAAATGGTACATTATTAGGTCAGCAATCGGTAGGTGCAGTATTCGATGGTACTCTTTGGGCAAATTACACTGTTTCACCGGGGGCTACATCAAATATTAACAAATGGCAAACCGTTAAAATTGCTACCGTAACTACAAAAGTAGTTTAACCGAATCCATGGAACTTTTCCCCCAATTTTTCCACATTATTCTAAAACTTCATTGGAACTGTATACACACCCCCTCCCCCGCCCTGTGTATATTATAATGTACCTTGTCGGGAGAAGAGAAAGACTACACAGGGGTTGGGAACATATATACGGTGTGTATATTTTATTGCATAAATATGGAAATAACATTACGAGGATTCATGCTGATAAAATGCACATATTGTAGACATTACTGCTCCGTCTCCTCTCGACCCAAGCTAGAGCTTTGGAGATTCGGAGCCTCCCGGTGGTGGCATTGTTCAACAGGATGATGTTCTTTTTGGCGAAGTCCATGCATACAGTTAATCTTCCGTTGTTTAATGAATTCTGTCAGCCCCAAACGATGTCTATGCTTGGCTTTGTGACGGTAGACCTTTCGGCCCGTGCCGACTTTGATGCGGACTCCTTCTCAATGGTGACCTCGGCGCCAAACCTGTCCTTGATGTAGTCCCTCGATCCTACAAAAGCGGTATACGCCTCGTCGCTTATTATCTCGGGGAGCCTTTGCAGCGTCTGGAGCTTGCCCATGAACTGGGACAGGAACTTCGACATTGTCTGTATGTTGTAATCATTGAGCTCCTTGTCCCTCACTACCTGGTCTATGCTCTTCCTCTCAAGCAGCATGTTGTAAGCCATCCTTTTCCAGTCCTCCGCGATTATGATCCTTATCTCCTTCAATTTTTTGCCCCTGTTTGCGGTTATTTTTGAGGTCAGTGCGATGGCGCGGTTTGTGTCCTCCATTGTTTCAGAGATGATGGCCTCTATCCTCTCCACCTTCTCGTTTATCATGCCTTCACCCACCGTAGGCCACTGCTGCTGCGCGGCAAGGGTGGTGTTGCCCAGCCTGTGCCAGAGCTCCTCGGCAAAATGAGGCATTATAGGGGTTAGCATCAGCGCCGTGGCCTCCATAATGTCGCGCATGGCGAGCTGGTTCTTGCCACCCCTCTCTATATACCAACGCATCTCCGCTATCGAGTTATAGTATATCTCCGTGTATGCCTGCCTGAACTCAAGCCTGTCCATCGCCTCGGTTGCAATCTTTACCTTCTTGTTGAGCTTCGAGTAGAGCCAATAGTCAATGTGCTCTAGCTCGACCCCTTTCATCGTGTTCAGCGCGTCTATGAGGTCGACAAGGTATTCATTCTTCGATGCTATGCTGCTTGCGGAGTCCGTCCTGAACTCGGTTTCCGTGTCAAGGTCGCCTCCAGCTATCTCTATCATCCTTATTACATCGGCGCCAAACCTGTCAACGGCGTCACCCGCGGGTATTATGTTGCCGAGGCTCTTGCTCATCTTTTCGCCCTCGTAGTTGACGAAGCCATTGACGACTATCTGCTTTGGCCAGAATTTCTCCGGGAAGAGGGCGACGTGATTGTAGATATACATGAGATAGTGGTTTGGTATCAGGTCAGGACCGGAATGCCTGGACGTATTGGTGTACCAGTATTCGAGAGATTCCTTGCATTTCTTGATCGTGGCCTCGTCTATTCCGGTCGCAGCGGACACCGAAGTGGGGTCTCCAACCGTATTTATCAGGTATTCGAAGAACTCCGGCTTGAGCTGTTCGGGGGAGACGTTTGCAGCCCTCAGTATCTGGACGTAGGTGTAGAACGTCATGTATATGGTTGAATCGGAGAGGGACTCGATTATGTGCTCAGGATTGTACGGAAATCTTGTCCCGAGCCCCTGCGCGCGCTCCGTGGCCCTCTCGTCTATCCAGTCTATCAGCGCCTCAAACGTCTTCCTGTACTTTTCAGGGTACACTTTTATCGTCTTGAACGCGGCCCTCACTTCCGCCTTCCATTTTTCATCCCCGTAGTTTATGAACCACTGGTTCCTCACCATGTTGACTATGACCTTCGTGCCATCCCTGCAGAAAACAGGCTCCGGGTTTGCGAGGGTGTACATCTGGAATGCGTTTTTCTCGGCCACGAGGTCCTTTTTCAGGGCCTCCCTCGCCTCAGCCTCCGGCCTGCCGCTGTATTTTCCGGCCAGCATCACACCGTAGCGGGACTCCTCCCTATATATCGCCTTCGTGGCGCGTTCGAGCACATCGTCCAGCGCGTTTGGATCGGCGTTCATCAGTTCCAGGTATGCAAGCGCAGGTATCTCTGGATGCGAAATGGGGCCTTTTTTGCCTGACGCTGGATCTTCCTCAAGAGATTCCCCCATTCTGCTTCCACTGATGTCTATTATCTTCTTATACTGCATCTGCGGCAACTGGTATCCACTGACCTTGAGCCTTTCGAGCGCCGCGTAATCGAATGGAGCGTGCGAGGGCACGCTCATTACGACACCTGTACCAACATCAGGCTTGACAAAAAATCCAGGAAGGACGGGAATCTCTTCCATCGTCACCGGATTCACCGCTTTTTTCTTCAGGAGGTCCTTGGATTCGATCTCGCCGCCTATCTCGATCTCAAACTGATGGCTTAGCATGAACGCGGCGTCCTTTGAAAGATAATATTTCTCGCCCTCTATAGTGACTATCACATACGTCGACTCGTCCTTTATGAAGATATTGGTCACGCCGTACACCGTTTCCGGCCTGTAAGTCGCACAAGGGAATATGATGCCGGACGCATCCCTGAATTTTATAACGGTCATCTCCTCTATCTTTGGCTGAACGTCTCCTTTTGTATCGTGCTGGCCCACCGCCTGGTTCTCGCTGAGGCACCACCCTACCGGGTGGGTGCCTTTTGTCAGATACCCTTTTTCCTTCAGCTTGGCGAACTGCCATTCGACAAGCTTGCTGAAAAGCGGCTCTGTAGAAATGAACTTCCTTCTCCAGTCTATGCCGAGGCCCACCTTGCGCCACTCGCGCTCCTGCTGCCGTATAAAATAATCCGCGATGTACTGCGGGCTGGTCATCTTTTGTACATCGGCGTCAGATACATGGAATACCTTTAGCTCCTCCATTATCTCCTTCTCGCCGCGCGCAATCCTCTTTGCGAATGCCAGTATGGGCGTGCCGGTGGCATGGAACCCGAACGGGTAAAGCACGTTGAAGCCCCTCATGCGCATATATCTTGCGTATGTGTCGGCCGTGCCGTACGTCCTGACGTGCCCCATGTGAGGGGGCGCATTCACATAAGGGAACGCCGCTGTGACCAGGAGATTCTTCCTGTCGCTCGGCTCCGCCTCGAAGAGCTTTGCGGCGGCCCAGGCATCCTGCCATTTTTTTTCAATGTCACCGTAATTTATCATCAATACCATCGAGGAGCGATAGCAATATATTATGCCAACGATACGAATAACCGATGTAATTATTTAAACCTTGCACGTTATAACGTTTATGGTGATTTTATGAAAGGATTGGGACTGTTCGGCAGGGGCATTTTGAAAAACTTTGACAGGGCCTTTGGATTTGACGTCGCATACGCGCACTGCGACATACCTTGCGGCATCTACGACCCGCACATGGCGCAGGTGGCTGCGCATACAGTGATAAGGATGGACATGCTGATCGCAGCGCTCCCGAAGGATAACCCGATGGCGGAGGATACCAGGGAGAAATTTGTAAGGTATACCATCGTCAAGGAGCAGCACGCGGAGATCTGCAAGAATGAGGTCAGGGTCCTCTGGGGAGACTATTTCAAGCCGGAACATGCCCAGGCAAACCCGGAGCTACACGGATTGGTATTTGACACGCTTAAGCTTGCGTCAAAGGCAAGGCAGGGCACCAACTTGGCGGACGCGGAGGCCTTGCTCGGGAGCGTGCAGAAGATAGCCGAGATATTCTGGAAAACCAAGAACGTGCAGACGAAAAGGGTAAAATCGCCCTACCCATCAGAGCATGAGATGGTCTATCCATTAGTGTAGCCATGGATTTCCCGATAAGGATATTCAGGGTGGCGGACAGGAGCATGGAGCCCGGCCTGCGGCCCGGCGATTACATCTTTGTGAACGGCCTTTCGAAGAGGGTGCGCATGAACGACATAGTCGTCATGCGGCATCCAAGCAGAAAGATATACATAGTCAAGAGGGTAGGGAGGATTGATGGTAGAAGGATCTACCTTCTGGGCGACAACGCAAGGGAGAGCGAGGATAGCAGGAAATTCGGCGCCTTGAAGGCGGGCGACCTTATAGGGAAGCTCATTTTCAAGCTCTGAATCCAAAAGTTTTAAAGCTGGACTGCAAATAATACCTGATCTGATGGACATAATCACGCTAAGAATTGGGGTGCTTTTGCTGATAGCACTAATATACATGCTATTTGACATCTTCAACAACAGAAACGTGCCGACCTACTTCGCTTACGCAACGCTGGTCATAGGGGTGCTGGCGCTCGCAAGCTATTATCCAGATTTCCAGACCATGGAGATCGGCGCGCTGGTGGCAATAATAATAGGAAGCATAGGCTATGTGTTCTATAGGGCGGGACAGATAGGCGCGGCTGACGTGATAGAGCTAGCGGTTATCTCCCTGATACTGCCAATACAGCAGCTCCCATACCTGGCCAGCGGCGCGCAGCACAGCATACCATTCATAATCTCGGTCTTCATTGCAACGGGCTTGGTTGCGTTGCTGATAATACCTATATATTATTTGCCGAGGGCAAGGCGCCTGCTGAACAAAAGATTATTCTCCATGGTATCCAGGAAGGACATGTTCAAGGGATTGATGCTGCTGGTGGCGTATTTGGCTTTTGGGGTCTTTGTGGCGTATGAACTGAGGCCGGCTCCAATCGGGCTTTTCATACTTTCTCTTATAGGGTTGGGTTCGCTGGCCACGGCGATATTTGAGACGCCCATAACGGATTCGATGGTGGAATACATTTCTGTGGAGAAGTTCGAGGACGGCGACATAATCGCACTGAACCTGATGAAAAAGGGCGAGATAGCCGCCGCAAAGCGCAAAATAAGGGGTTTTGACAGGCTTGTGACGCCAGGGATAATTGGACTGATGAAAAAAAAAGGGGTGAGGACGAAGTTTCCGGTCTACAGGAAGGCGATGCCGCTCGCCCTCCCAATATTTGCAGGGGTAATAATATCCCTGCTAATAGGCAACATAATATTTCTCATAATTTGATTACTTTTTCCTTGACGAGATCAGGTCTATGAGCTCTTTCTCATCCTTCACCTTCTTCAGCTCGGGGGTTGTCAACACAGGTATGCCATCGAAAGCCTCCCTAATGCTCCTTTCCCCTGCCATGAAAAACGGGTAGTCCTGCTCCAGTATCCTTGAAAGGCCTGCATAGAATGCAGCGACCTTTTTCATGGTCCTGACATCGACGACATTGCTGATCTCATACCTTGAGTGCTTTTTCCCCAATACATGGAACGGGGCCGCCCCCAAATCAGTAAAGTTGACATCCAGGTCTGGATTTATCTGGTGATACTTCAGTTTGATGTGCGGTTTTGAAAGACCGTCTGGCTCGGCCATTTCCGTCTTGAAGAAACTCTCTATTTTCTTCAGCGTGGGCTCTGTGGCGAACGCACTTCCGTGCTCGTACCTGTATATCGTATCCTTTGAAATGTCTAGTGCGGCGGAGAGCCTTCTCATGCTCATGTTTTGCATCTTCCTCAGTCTCTTGAGCTCGATGGGGTTTACCCTGTACTTGGTTTTTATAAACTTCTGCGCGCGGGGGACTTCGCTGCCGTTCAGTAGGGATTCTAAGCATTCCTGCGACACGCAGTCCACGCCGTGCCTGTTGAAGATGGACCCGCCCTTGGCCGTATCGCCCTTATAGCTCTTGAAAACAACAAATACGTCCGCATCAAAGAAACTGTTGAGTTTCCTCAGTGTTTCCGCCTCCCTCTTTGCAAGCGAGTCTATGTTGTCAACAAACTTCAGTATTGTGACTTTCCCCTTCTTTTCAGATATTATGTCAAAGCTCGAGCGCATGCCAAACGCGCTCATTCCGCTAAAGCCATAATAATCAAGGAGCCTTGAGTACTTCCTTATGAGAGCTTCCTTATCCATGATATGGATGCCGCCTTCTGATTATTATGCCTTTTGACGAGGATAAACCCATAAAATTGGGCCTCCCTGACGAAGTGGCATCAAGGTTTATAAAGCATGGGATAGAAAGAACTGTGGATTATATGGTGAGCGAGAACAGTACTGAAAATCCAATGACATTCAAGGAGTTTGCGGAAAAGCACAGGAATGCGATCTACAAAAAGATATGCGAATATGTGCCTATCAAGGAGCCGCTCGGGCATTACAAGATAATGCGCGATTACATAGACAGACAGGGAAAGTACAGGAGGCCGGCATTGCTCCTGCTGACGGCACACATGTACGGTGCAACGATGAAGGAGGCGATACTGCCGGCTGCGGCGCAGCAGCTTTCAGAAGACTGGATACTGATGCAGGACGACATTGAGGACGATTCGGAGCTAAGGAGGGGAAAACCGGCCGCACAAAAAATTTACGGATGGATACATTCCCTTAATTCGACAAACACAGGCCAGATGGCAATGTGGAAGATGCTTAAGGATTATGTGGTTCAGGTGGGGCCAGAAAGGGGGAACCGTCTTTATGAAAAGTTTTACAACATGCTGGAATACACCGTGGAGGGCCAATACATAGAAAACGTGTTCATCCACGATACAAAAGACCTCAGCAGGGCAAACGAGGACATGTATTTCAGGATAGTGGACAGCAAGACATGCTTTTATACCGTATACGGGCCAATGCAGCTGGGCGCTTTGGTCGGAGACGCCGGCGAAAAGGACCTCGAGATGTTGAAGGATATAGGCCAGAAGGCGGGCATAGCATTTCAGATTGTTGATGATATACTCGACATGACAGCTGATGAAAAAGAATTTGGCAAGAAAAGATTTGGCGATCTATACGAAGGCAAGCTAACGCTCATGATATTGCATGCGTATAAAAATGCAACTCCGGAGGAAAAGAAAAAGACGGATGCAATATTCAAGAAAAAGCGTCAGGACAAGACCGAGAAGGAGATCGGCTTCCTTGTGGATATGATAGAAAAGTACAAGGGCTTGGATTATGCCAGATCCGTTGCAGAGAAATACGGAAACGAAGCGAAAGAATACGTAAAGACATACATAAACAGGATGCCGAACAACGAATACCGCAGGATCGTGCTATCAGCTGTGGAGGAAATGTACATAAGGAAAAAGTAATCAGGCCTGTATTACGGTTCCGAGCGTTTTCTCATCAAGTATCGCAGAGCGGAGTCTTCCGGGAACATCGATGTTCACAATCTGGCATCTTATATTGTACAATTTTGAAATGTTGTAGGCGTATTCAAGTTTGCTTCTCATTCCTCCAGTGACATCGACCTTTGTTGACTCTCCGGCACCGCTTAATGCAGCCTCTATGTTGCTGCCATTTATCTCCTCTATCAGCCTTGCATCCTTCACCAGTTTTGGATTTGCGGTAAATACCCCATCCGTATCGCCGCCCAATATTATTTTTTCTGGCTTCAGCTTCTTTGCCAGATAACTGAATGCTTCTTCAGTAGATGCAATTGTGACACCGAGTTCGGAGTCCAGGACCACATCGCCGCAGGTTACTGGCAAAAAGCCATTCCTTAATGCATGCTTAATCGGCTTCATGTTCCAGTGAGTTATTTTCCTATTCTTGGTTATGGCATTAGAGGATGGAGGGAAGGAGAGGGCGTTGATTCCTGCATTGCAGAATTCGTCAAGCACTATCCTGTGCAGCTGCGCGGCCACATTCTGGGTCAAGGCTGCGCCTTGGAGGCTATCTTCGTTAATAAGCCCTTCATGGGTCCGGTACTTCTTGGCAAGGACATGGCCGAATGATCCGCTTCCATGACCCAATATTATCTTTCTGTTTTGGGAGGCTGATTTTACCTCGTTTGCGAGGCGTTTTATGACATCGTGCCTGGCCACGTTCGGCTTCTCTATGTCTGTGATGGAGCTGCCACCGAGTTTTGCCAGAATCAATCCTTTCATGATATTACGACTATTGCGAACTTTCAATCCATGATATTCTCATAGAACCTGTCCTCGATTTCCTTTGCCCTCGCAAAGTAGAGGTTTTGGGGATCCAAAACCATGACACCATTTGTTTTGCCTACAAATGCGCTTTGGGTACCGCACCTGACTTCCGGAATGTTTTTTGTAATAAAGCCCATTAGATCTGCAAGGGACCTTTCGTCCATTGCTATTGCGCCGTCCGTCGGCTTGGTGCTCATTATGCATGGGATATGCCTTTCCCTGCCGTTTACGGATATCTCCAACTTTTCATTCACCGTTATCCTGGCTGGATAGGGTCCGGTTTCCCATAAGGAAATGGATTTTTCGGTTCTAACCAGACCGGCCAATTGGTTTCTTTCAGCAGTTCTCGTCATTTAAAACACTCGTTTATCTTAACCTAGTTTATGATATTTAAGCATATTGATATGGGTTCAACCGATGGATCTCGAAGGAATCCTGCCCCTTTCACGGGATTCCGCCCTGGCCATGCCTGATAACATTGCCATTCTCCTTACTATGTCATCTATCGCATCCGCGTATTGGAGCAGCACGTTTACGTCGGGCCACTTTATCGGTATGGCGTGCCCCTTCTTGAATTCATGCAGGAATGCGCCGGTGCTTTCAAAGGAATATTTTGCCGGCTGCTCGTGGTTCTTTTCTGGTATTGGCTCGAAGTCCTTCTGCAGCACTGCAATGAACACGTCGCCTGCCAACGTCTTGCCGTCGACCAATTGCGAGGTTCCCCCAAGTCTTATCAGACGGGTCACATCCCCGTATTTTGCGCCTATTTCCTCCCTAAGCTCCCTGTATAGTGCTTTCTCCATGGTTTCGCTGGCCCTTACGTGCCCAGTGACGACTTCGTACTCCCCGGGGAACACTGTCTCATGAACATGCGCCCTCCGGCCGATGATGATTTCCTGCTTTTCGGGTGTAAGCACCATCGGGATGCACCAAACGATAGGGATGTCTGCCATGGAAAAACTCTTTTTTAAGATATTTAGATGTAAGTATAAATTGGTCTACAGTAGATTCATATCGCCCAGCAACGATTCGCTAGAAGGAAGGGGCCTTGGCCCATGTCCTTGTCCCACTACCAGGATCCTGTCTTTGCTTATTATCTCACCTATTGCGTCTATGACCTTGTTCTTATGCTTCTTTAATGTTATTATCTGTGCGTTCGGACCGGCATCGAATGTGTACGCCGCAATTGTGGCGCCCTCGTGTTGGTTCAGCTCATGTATTCTCTGTATTACCGCCTTGGATGTGTCGTTCAGGTACAGTATAGGGGGGAAAGAGTCCAGAGCCGTGGCGTGGAGGCTGTTGCTATCCTTCATGGTAATTTCGGCAAGCGCCTCGAAATCCCTTTGCTCTATTGCCTTTTCCATACTTTCAACCCTGCGGTCTGCAATCTTTGGCCTGATCTGGTACAATTCACTGGTTTCTGTGGCGCGCCTATGGCCCTCGCTGCTGGACACCTTCTTCTTTTTGTCCTCTATCAACGTTATAATGTCTATGACTTCCGGCCAATGTTCTTCGTTGGCTATCGATTCTGCATATGAATCTGATCCGTCAGCCGCGCTGCCTTTTCGCCATTCCACAAAGCCGCCGCTTATGCTCCTGCATGCGCTGCCACTTATCCTTCTGGCGACTATCGAGAGTTCCTTCGGCGCCAGCCTAAGCTCAAGTGCCTCTGAAACTGCGTAACAGAGGGTAGCGGCGCCGGATGCGCTCGATGCAAGGCCGCCAGCGGTGGGAAAGGAGTTCTTGGAGACTATCAATGCGCCGGCTTCTGTCCCGGCAAGCCCCCGCATATGCTCCAATACTTTCGCCGTGAAGGCGGTCTTCTCGTTTTTTGTGTCCTTAAGGTCGTACGCCTCACCATTTATGAATAACCTATCTCCCTTGAAACAGTCTGAAAATAGGACGCTGGTTTTTGTATTGAGTGTTTCATCCAGGGTTATGCTTATTGAGGAATTTGTCGGAAGGTTTAGTTCGGGATCCCGCTTTCCCCAGTACTTTATGAGAGCTATGTTCGGGGTACCGATGGCAGTTACTGCTTCTTCTAACATCTTATCCATCTTGTTTGGGGATAATCAGTCCAATCCTCTGATCCACCTTAAATGTATCCTGATCTGCTCTGTTGATATTTTAATAGCTTTTCCCTATGATAGTCCAGAAATGCCTTGTCATTTTTTCTGACGTCGAAGCCTGGGTCTATGATCCATACCTTGCCAGAAGCCTCATTTATCAAAATATTGTCACTGTGCAGGTCTTGGTGCTCAAAGCCCGCAGCCTTAAACTTTGCGGAAATCGAATCTAGCTGGAATATTATAGACGGAACCAGAGCGCGGTTTCCGGATTCTAAAAACTTTGATAGCGTTATGCCATCTACCCTTTCCACAGCATAAGTAACGAACTTTCCACCGCTTTCCCTCACCGGTCCGTACAGCTTCGGGGTATTCTCAGGAATTATCTTGCGCATGGCTAGCATTTTTTTAAATCCGTGTTCTGAAACCTCGCTTTCGCGCAGGAAAGGCTTTGCCAGGATTCTGTTTGTAATTGAATAATCTATAGGTCCGCCGATTAGCTCATGCACAGACCATCGTGTGCTGATCGTAAACCTGCTGCCGCTTTTACGTATTAGCGAGCTGATCCTAACTGGAGCTTCTGTTCCTGTAGCATGATGGACACTGTGCTCCAAACTAGAAGGGATAGCCCTCGCGCTGTATGCCATTTTTATCAATAAAGTTCGTGATTTCTATGGTATTTAAGCCTTGCAAGGCTCACGTCTATGGACGTTTTGGAAGGTATTTTTAATCTAAAATGTATCATATTTATAGGGTAATATGAAGGAGGGCATAGGGATAATGGCTGTATCGTGTGCGCCGTTGGAGGAAAAAAAGACCCGTCTAGTGGGAGTGGTCTCCAGGAAAGGCTATATAGAGGGATTCCTGTCCGCTCACGTGACTGTCGATGGTACAGATTCTGCTGGTGTCATAGCAAAAATGCTCAATGACTCCAGATTCAGGGACCAGGTGCGACTTATCGTAGTAAACGGAATAGGAGTGGCAGGGCTGAACATACTGGATGTAGGGAGGATCGAAAAGGAAACAAAAACAAAGGTATTGTCGATAACGAAAGGAAAACCGCATCCGAATGAACTGATTAAAGCACTCGAGACATATTCGAAATTAGAGAAAGTCAATGTTAAAAACAGAATACAGCTGGTGAGGAACTTGAAGAATCTAAATGGGTTCAAGCTGGAGGGCTTTTATTCCCAAACATCATTGAATAAAACAGATGCAAAGCGGTTCGTTCAAGATGCATTCGAGCTTCTTAGGATTGCGCACCTGATAGCGAGCGGCATTTCGAAAGGGGAGTCCAGGGGCAGAATTTAGCTAATCCTTCATCATTTTGAAGGCATGGGTAAGTATGTGATTTATCATGAGATGGAAGTCCTCTACCCTCTGCATAGAGTCATCCTCGATCACGAGCGATAGCTTGGCCATGTCCTTGAGCTTCCCTCCGCCTATGCCCGTAAGCCCTATCGTGAGGTTGCCCTTGCTGTTGGCGTATTCTATTGCCCTGAGCACATTGGGGGAATTCCCGCTCCCGCTTATCCCTATGACCACATCGCCTTTGTTAAGAAAGCCCTTGAGCTGCTCTATGAAAATGGAATCGTATGACTCATCATTGGCCCAGGCAAGGACAACGGGCACATTGTCTGTAAGCGATATCACCCTGAACTTCTTCTCCATGTTCATGCACGCGGTCTTGTTCATGTCGTTGGCCATGTGCGAGGCCGTTGACGCGCTGCCACCGTTGCCCATTACATAGATGTTTGCGCCCTTGAGCCTTGCCTCGTCGAGTGCCTTGGCCATCCGTGTTATTACCCCGCTCTGTGCCCTGAAGGACTTCATCAATTGCATACTCCTGTCTATGTAGGCCTCTGTCTCTGCCAAAAAGCTCTTTTCGTCCATGGAAACAACCTAATCAACACCGGTAATATTCTCCTTTGCGCCTTTATTTGTTATCCTTATTGTGTATGCATCGAACCCAAGTTCCTTCATCCTCTCTATTATGGCCTGCGAGTCACCGATCGCTATCGCTATCCCCCCGCCTCCACCGCCGCTGAGCTTGACGCCATAGGCGCCCGCTTTCCTTCCGGCTTCCACCGCCCTGTTCAGGTTCATGCTCGAAACGCCAAGCTGCTTGAGCAGGTCGTGGTTCTTGTACATTAGCCTCCCTATGTTCCTGAAATCGTTGTATTCGAGGCTCCTGAGGCCCTCTATGCTGCACTTGTTTATCTCTTCCAATATGACTTCGGTATACGCGATGTCGTGCTTATGCAGCTTGGCGACGGTGGCCACGGTCTCGGCTGTGCTCTTTTTTGGCCCAGTGTCAATCACGACAAGCTCGAAGTCGGTGTCAATCGGTTCCTTCCTTGCTCCATTCTCCTTGCTAAAGCTGACAATGCCACCATAATAGGTAGGGCCAACATCGATCGCGCCGGCGTTTTCGTTCCTGTGTATGACCCTGTCCCCGTCCCTTATAACGTCCGTGATCTGCACATCCGACATGCTCCTGTTCCCGTTCAGGAGAGCTACAGTGAATGCGGCGGAGCATGCGGCGCTGCTCGCAAATCCCTTTTGGACGGGTATTCCGGACTTTATGGTGATTTTTTTATTTGCAAAAATGTTGTACTCGGCGTGCAGCCTCGCTGCTATTGTCGCGTATGGCAGAAGGGTTGGAGCTATCCCGGACTCCTTTATGTAATGGTTGATGTCGGGTTTTTCCCTATATTTCTCGTAAAGTTCTAAGAGTTGCTCGTCGCCCAAGGTCAGGGATTTGTTGAAGTCCTTGAGAAGTACCTCAAACTTTTTGTGCTTTTGGGAAACTGCGGTCGCATACATGTCTATTGCGGCGGAGACGCCCAACCTTCCATATACGACTGCGTGTTCGCCGAAAAGTTTTATGACGCCCGGGGCCCTAACTTCCATATATTCACTAAAATAGCCGCTGTTGCTATTGCTTCAGATTCCTTATTGCCTCTGTTCCCCCGGAGAGGCTGTAGCCTTTTATGTTGTTGTTTGATAGCTCCTTCACAAGCTCGTAAGAGGAAATGCCGTGGTGGCACACGAAGATCGGTCTGTCGTACTGCTTTAATTCTTTTGGATAGCTCTCCTTTTCCATCAGCTCATAGGGATTGGCGTCAACCACTTTGTCTTTGCCTATCTCAAGCAAATCGCTAAGCGGCGTGCTCGTCCATCCGCCTATCCAGACAAAAATAGATTTATTCGTATTAACCAGATTGAGCGCATCCTTCAATCCAATCTCATCCGCGTCAAGTTCCATGCAGATAACATGGCATGCAAAGTTTTTATTTTGTTTGTTTAAACGTTGTAGATCAATGTTCGGGGTGCTTGAGCATTCTTCTGAGCGCATTGTCGGAGTTCCTTGTATCCTGCAGGAACACCGCTCTCTTCCTGCCCCTCGTGTCCGCGTCTTCAACCGGACCATCGCAGGAGACCGCGCACTTGAGCAGCCGGTCGGCCCTTGATTCTGCTGGTCTCTGTAAACCTTTTGTCGCCATGTATTCAACCGCGAAATGATTCCAAAGAATCCTTTATAAACCATTCAACTGCAACGTCAATTGATGAACTGCGATAGTTATATAAAACTATAAAGGGACTAGAGAAATAGAACCAGAGTAGGCAGATGATATAATGGCTATCCAAACACTTAACAGGAGATTGGCTGCAGAATTATTTGGTACCGCATTCTTCGTATTCCTGGGCGCTGGCTCAGTAGTGGCAGCACAGGCGTACGCGCTTCCCGGCTATTTCGCTCTGCTCGTGATAGCGCTCGCGAACGGGCTTGGCCTCGGACTGGCAATATCGGCTACCATGGGAGTATCTGGAGGCTTCCTCAACCCGGCAGTGGCCCTCGGCGCTCTGGTGGCAAAAAAAATAAAAAGCAGGGAGGCAGTGTACTACATAATAGCCGAGGTTGTTGGCGCGGCAATCGGCGCGGGGCTGCTATTTGGCTTTTTCCCGACAGCGGTGGGGCAGGCGGTATCGTGGGGAACCCCATCAGTGCTTGGCTCGATCGGCGTTGTACAGGCAATTTTCATAGAAGCGGTCATGACATTCCTGCTCGTCTTCGCGGTGTTCGGCACTGCAATGGATAAGAATGCGCCAAAGATCGGCGGTTTCGGCGTCGGGCTTACAGTATTCCTCGCCGCGCTTATCGGAGGACCGCTCACCGGGGCTGCAATGAATCCGGCGAGGGCTCTCGGGCCTGCCATTGTGGCGCTCAATTTCACAAACTGGTATGTCTATTGGATAGGTCCAATACTCGGTGGCGTGATTGCCGCATACATTTACGGCAGATTCATCATGAGCAAATGAGTT
The DNA here is from genome assembly GCA_027310755.1 of Candidatus Micrarchaeaceae archaeon. GTDB lineage: Archaea > Micrarchaeota > Micrarchaeia > Micrarchaeales > Micrarchaeaceae > JAJZYD01. Next base: position 14,611 of record DAIDAE010000014.1, read on the forward strand.
TTGGCGCGAGGGATTTCCTACACGGAGGACATAGCAAGATATAAATATATTCTCGTGGCAAATTCCTTTTACCTATTTATGTTTCCTTGTCGCCGCGGCGCCAGGGGTGAACAGAAAGATAGTGGACCTTTTACCGCTAGGTAAAGGATTTCATGAAAATTCCTGTTTGGGATTGGATGTAGTCTTGAGCAGTGCAAAGAGGAAAAGTAACAACGCACAATGCTTTAAATTACGGCTGATTCAGCATATCGACTCCAGTCGATGCTGCTGGAGGACACAGCTATCAGATTTCGACAGCCATGCAAGTCAGCTCGTACACTTGTACGGGCGGCGTACGGCTCAGTAACACGTAGTCAACATACCGTAAAGTGGCGAATAACCGCGGGAAACTGCGGCTAATACACCATAGGCAAAGACATCTGGAAGGAGTTTTTGCTTAAAGGACCCGAATTGGAGGGTATCCGCTCTACGATTGGACTGCGCCTGATCAGGCAGATGGCGGGGTAACGGCCCACCATACCTATTACCAGTAGGGGTTGTGAGAGCAAGAGCCCCGAGAAGGGCACTGAGACAAGGGCCCTAGCGCTACGGCGTGCAGCAGGCGCGCAAACTCTACAATGCGCGTAAGCGTGATAGGGGAAATCTGAGTGGTTCACTTCGGTGAACCTTTTGCCAAGTATAGCAAGCTTGGCGAATAAGTGCTGGGCAAGACCGGTGGCAGCCGCCACGGTAATACCGGCAGCACAAGTAGTGTCCACGATTATTGGGCTTAAAGCGCTCGTAGCTGGCCCGTTCCGTTTCATGTGAAATATTGGCGCTCAACGTCAATGCGCGCATGAAATACCAACGGGCTGGGGAGTGGGTGAGGCAAGAGGTACTCATGGGGGAGGGGTAAAATCCTGTAATCCGATGAGGACCAACGGTGGCGAAGGCGTCTTGCCAGAACACATCCGACAGTGAGGAGCGAAGGCTAGGAGAACGAATCGGATTAGATACCCGAGTAGCCCTAGCAGTAAATTATGCAGACTCTGGTGTTGCAATTGTCTTGAACGATTGCAGTACCGTAGCGAAAGTGTTAAGTCTGCCGCCTGGGGAGTACGGCCGCAAGGTTGAAACTTAAAGCAATTGGCGGGGGAGCACACAAGGGGTGGATGCTGCGGTTTAATTGAATACAACGTCGGGAACATTACCGGGAGCGACGGCAGGATGAAGGCCAGACTAAAGATCTTGCCTGACGAGCCGAGAGGTAGTGCATGGCGATCGTCAGCTCGTGGTGTGAACTGTCCGGTTAAGTCCGGTAACGAGCGAGACCACTGTTGCCAGTTGCCACTGGGTAAGTGATTACTCAAGCACTCTGGCGAGACCGCCTCTGTTTAAAGAGGAGGAAGGAAGTGGCGACGGTACGTCAGTATGCTCTGAATCTCCCGGGCTACACGCGGCATACAAAGGTTGGTACAATGGGACGCAACGCCGAGAGGCGAAGCAAATCCCCTAAAACCAATCTAGGTTCGGATCGAGGGTTGAAACTCACCCTCGTGAAGCTGGAATCCCTAGTAATCGCCCATCACCATTAGGCGGTGAATCTGTCCCTGCTCCTTGCACACACCGCCTGCCAAGTCACCCAAGTGAGGCCTTAATGAGGCAGTGTCTTCGGGCACTTTCGAATTAAGGTTTCGCGAGGAGGGCTAAGGCATAACAAGGTATCCGTAGGGGAACCTGCGGATAGATCACCTCGAACATATTGTTAGTGTGCATAAGCAAGCGTTTTTTCCTCGCATTAAAGCTCAAGACTACAAAATCTTTTTTTATTTTTCATAAGATGAGCGTGAGCTCTACAAGAATATTTATTAATTCCAGTTTTGCAACCATAGTATGGCGCGAAAGCTCAAGCTGAACCCAAAAGTCAGCTATGTTCTTGGATTGTACTCCTATAACAAGGGAAAGGCCATTGGCATAGTGACAACCAACAATGAGATAATCTCGATATTCGTCAAAACCGCGATGGATGAATTCAAGATCGAGTCGAATAAGATTCTTGTCGAGGAGGGGGACGAGAATGAGACAAAGGTCTATTTCTACAACTCGAAGATCAAAAAACTTATGGATAATGCGCTTGAGCGCAGGGACCGGCTTTTCAAGTACAGGAACGCGTACTCGGCCAGCTATTTTGCTGGGATATTCGATGTTGTCGGGGGCAGGGACCCAAAAGGGCTCTACTTGAAAGATCTGGACAAGCTGGATGTACAGCTTCTGGAGTTTCTCAATTTCCACACTGAGGCCAGGGGGAGCAAAACCTATGTCATGAATGAGAATACGTTCGCGTCGTTCATCAGGGAATTCAGCCAGACGGTTAGATAGGCTATACCCTTCTTCCCCTCTTTCCACCGCGCCTCTTCGTGGTGTCGGTCGGAATTGGAGTGACATCCTCTATCCTGTTGACCCTAAGGCCGCTTCTTGCAAGGACCCTTACTATTGCCTGAGCTCCGGGTCCAGGCGTTTTTGAGTCGTGGCCACCAGGTGCCCTGATTGAAATGTTAATATTTGTCACTCCCTTCTCTTTTGCAAGCGCGGCGACCTTGTATGCGGCCTGCATTGCGGCGTAAGGGCTGCCTTCCTGCGAATCTGCATTGACCATCATGCCACCGCTGCCGACCGCTATGGTTTCTGCACCGCTCATGTCGGTGAGCGTGATTATCGTGTCATTCTTCGATGAGTACACATGGGCCACAGCCCACCTTTCCGGCCTCGGCCTGGCCTTTGCCTCCTCAAGAGCCTTAGCCTCAAATGATACTATCTCCTTCTTCTGCTCGACCTTTCCCCCTTCCTCGCTCTTTTTTGGCTTTCCCTTTGCACCCTTGTTTCCTCCCATATAAACACCACTATGCTGCTGCTACCTCCCCGCCTGCTGGGGCGGCTGTCTCGGCTGCCGCCTGTGCGGCGTCTGGCTTCTGCTTAACACCGGCTATGTCTATTGGCTTGTAGTATCCTATCTTGCTTTCCTCTTCTACAGAGACGAGGTATCCGGGCCTGTTTACCCTTTTCCCTCCAATTGAAATATAACCGTGGACGATAAGCTGCCTCGCCTGCTTGATTGTCTTTGCCAGACCCCTTTTGAACACCAAGGACTGCAGCCTCCTTGAAAGGAATGCATTTTCCTTAAGGTCAAGGAGGTTGTCCAGCGTTGAGGTTTTGGTGGCTACCCCGTATTTTGACAACCTTGTGAGTATGTTCTCCTGCACTTTTGCATTCTGTTCCGATGTCCCGGACAGGAGCATTCTGATATTGCTTCTTATCCTGCTCAGCTCGGATTGTACCTTCCAGAGCTCCTTCATGTTCTTCAGGCCGAACTCTTCGATGATTTCGTTGTCTGCGTTAATCCTCTGCAGGTTCCATATGTCCTTCGGCTTGTCGTACTGCCTTCTATTCCTTTTTGGTGATCCCATTCATTCACGCTTTCTTTTCTTCCTTCTTCGACTCCGTAGGCTTCGCCGCTGCACCTCCGGAGGCCGGCATCGCTTTCGCGGCCTCGGCCTTCTTTATCACTCCTACCGTTGTGCCTGTTCTGCCAGTTGAACGCGTTCTCTGGCCCCTTACCTTCTGGCCATACTGGTGCCTGTGCCCCCTCCACGTCCTCAGCGACATATCCCTGCTGACATCCTGCCTTGTGGCGAATGCGAGGTCATTGCTGACCAGATGCAGGTCCTTCCCGGTTTCCATATCCTTCTGCCTGTTGAGCAGGAATTTTGGTATACCGAAGTCCCCCGGGCTCTTTAGGAGCCCTTCGATCTTTTCTATCTGTTCCTCTGACAGCGAACCAAGGTTTGAAGATTTTGGAATGTTAAGTCTTGTTTCTATCGCAAAAACTAAAGAATGAGAAAAATTGGGGCCTACTCCCCTGACCTGATCAATCGCTCTCTCAAGATTCAACGAGCCGTTTACGTCCTTGCCTGAAAGCCTGACAATCGAGGTGCGCTCGTCTTTCTTCTGCGGCCTCTTTATCTCTTTCTCGTCTTTCTTTGCGTCCTTGTGCTCCTCCTTTTTCTTCTGCTGCGGCTCGGCCTTCTTTGCGTCCTGCAAATCCTTTTCGTCCTTATCGGCCAATCAATTCACTTTCTAGTACAAACGCCAAGGCTGGGATATTCAGCTTTTGAAAAGCTTTTGAACCCAGAAGTCCCGAAGGACATGCGCTTCCTGGAATGCTTTCCAGGCGCACGCGTTACCGGTTTCTGCCACCTTGGCTTGCTTTTATATTGTAAATACTTACTATAAAAAGCTAACAGGTTAGGCAGTAGATATTATTACAACAAGGTATTTAAAGGCTCTTCGGCCACGACTCATTGTTGCCAGTTATTATGACCGCCACTTTTTTGTCCCTGAAAATACTTGGCTCCTCCCCGTAGAGTTTGAGAAAACCCGCATACCCGACGGCTCCGCCAGGTTCGGATTTTATGCCATACTTATCGTATAACTCCATCCTTGCGTCCTCGATCTCCTTGTCCTTTACGCTTATCGCGATTCCGTTGGTTCCATCAAGCGCCGTAATTCCCTCAAAGCCGAATGTGGGATAGCCCACTGCTATGGCATCAGCATACGTCCTGGGCTCGACATACCCAATAGGTTTTCCTTTCTCGTATGCTCGCACAAGTGGATCGCAGCCGGCCGCCTGAACGGCGATTATCCTGGGCAGCTTTTTGATCAATCTTAGCATTTTGAATTCCAGGAGGGCCTTGTAAGTAGCCGCCAGCAGTGTGGCGTTGCCCACTTGAATAAACAGATGGTCGGGGACCCTGTACTCCATCTGCTCGACGATTTCCATGATTATGCTTTTCTGCCCCTCCTTCCTGTAGTGATAATCACCGCACAGGAATACATCATTCTCCTTTGCGAATTTCTCAGCGGAAAGCAGCGCGGTATTGAAACGTCCTTTTACATTGCACAGCGTTGCACCCGCCTTGCGAATTTTTCCTTTTTTCTCGTCATTTGCATCGGACGATATGAAAATTGTGCATTTGAGCCCGGCCTTCCTGGCGTAGGTGGCTATCGATAATCCCATATTCCCCGTAGACGCGCAACACACGCCGCCAAAACCGAGCTCGAGAGCCTTCGTGATATCGATGGTGGACCCCCTGTCCTTAAATGACCCGGTCGGGTTCTCGGCTTCCAGCTTCAGAAAAAGGATGTGGTCCTTGAGCTTGATTTTCTTGAGAGTGGTACCCCCTTCTCCCATGTCAAAGAGCTTTCCTTTTACCGGAAAAAACTTTGCGTATTTCTTATGTGTGATCCTTTGTTTCCTGAAGCCATTATCGAGCCTGACCATCGAGTAGTCGTATTTGACCTCAAGGACAGAATTGCACTTTCTGCACCTGAATTCCGGATCCGCGGCCTTTGTGCCGCATGAAGTGCAAACCAATTCATAATCCATGCCTTTCAATATCAGATTAGGAATAAAAAGCGTTGGGTTGCCGAACGGTGTCTTACGGGCCCAAGGGGATTTGAACCCCTGACCTACGGATTAAAAGTCCGCCGCTCTGGCCAAACTGAGCTATGAGCCCCGCGTTAATCTTATGCAGGAAGGTATTAAAATATTAGATTGTTTCGGACAAAGGTAATTAAAATTTTGGAGAGAATATAATTATCAGCGGTTATTGTATTCGATTACGGGTGTAGTGCTTGGACGAAAAACAGAGGCTAAAAAGGATAGAACACGTGAAGAGGGTTCTTGACAGGGTTGCATATATATCGCTATTCTTTGACATGGCGATAGCGATGATAACGCTGATATCGCTAAAGGCGCTGTCCACAAGCCTTTCGGCGGTTTTGGAGTATGTGAACTACGGCCTCACCCTCATAGTACTGATAAGCGTCTTTCTGTTTGTGCTGATAACGGTGCTCTCCTACTACGACAAATTAATGGACAGCACGGTGCGCAAGATTATCCGCAAACATTGATTGGCGTTCACCCGTACATGCCAGCATAGGGCTGTTCTCCCCTGCGCTCTATGCCTATGAGCTCGGAATTCTTTTTATGTAATAGTTCTCGGAACTTCCAAATTGCAAAGTCTGCGAGCTCCAGCACATGGGGGGCGTTCCCGCCTTCTTTTAGTGTCTTGAGAAGCTTGTGCGTGATTGCAACTTCTATGTCACTAACCCTGAGTGAATCCAGCAGGCACTCTTTGCCTGAGCCATTGCAATCTTCCTCTACCCCATCATTGAGCGCAGCCACATATGCCCTTAGGGTCATTTCTATGAACTTGGCTGCCGCTATCTTATCTGACGGCGTGAATTGCTCGACAGGTTCAACTACAGTCTGCAGCGTTTCGTTCAATGCAGCTGCCACCACCTCTTGCGCCCGTGAATTAAACGGGCTGGACAACCCAGCACCAGGCTTGACTCTTATCTGCGGCAGATGATCACCTAAAAACAATCGGCAAGAATATTATATAAGGTTACTGTGCTTGGACCTTGGAGCGCCAAACCTAGAAACCTAGGACTTCTTTGACCAGTATTATTGTTATCCTTCCATTTACGGACTCTTTGTTAATCATTAGCAGCTTTGCAACTACACTGCCCGGAGACCCGTATGCCCTTTTAGCGCGCTCGCCCTCAAGCGGCAGGGCATGTTCGTAAATGCGCTTAATTGCATGGTCCATGTCCTTCACCAGTTTATGGGTTCCGACCACCCATATCACGCGCTGCGCACCATAGACGTATGGCGCAAGCTGGCTGCCGGTGGCAGAGGCAATGAATACTTTTCCGTCTTCCGTAACAGCATGAACGCTGCCAACCACCCAATCTGGAACGCCCCCGAGCTTTGCCATCTCTTTTCTTTGCGTATTCCTGTCCATGTCATTTAACTTCGCCCTGATTGAATTGTAGTTTCCAGATTCATTTATGTCCTTTGCAAGTCCTATGCTATTTACAGTAGTTGATGTCACGGTAAATACTTCGGCTCCCTTGGGTATTAGCTCCAGAACCTTCTCCCGCGCTTCTTCTCCGTTTTCAACCACTATAGTTGAAAATCCGTTGGCGTTTAGGGCCTTAATAGTGGTTTTTAGCGTCTCTGCGTCTGCCAGTTTGCTCCATTCCATAATATCATCGATATAAATA
>DAIDAE010000015.1 GCA_027310755.1 Candidatus Micrarchaeaceae archaeon
AATATATAATCAATCGATCACGGTAGACCCATGCAGGAATTCACAACTGAGATGTCCCTGTCCGTTGCAGTCATAGTCCTAACAGTATTGGCGATTGTTGTTTTTATAATTTATGGGTCTGGGGCTGCCTTCTATGGCCTGTTCATGATTACGGTTCTTGTAATGGTTTATACTTGGTACAGGATCTCCGGCACCTCCTTTTTCGAGACAGAACGCATCGTTGTGAGAAAGTCAGCGAAGCGGGCAAGGCAGAAAAGAAAACGCAAAGGGCGTTAACGTGGAATTATGAACACATTGATAATAGCGGAAAAACCTAGCGTTGCAAATAGGTTGGCCTCGGCCCTAGGCGGAGGCGCGGAAAAACGCAAACAGGGCGAAGACAATATCAGTTATTATGAGATAGACACAAAAGAGGGGAAAATCTTCGTTGCTGCGGCGGTAGGCCATCTCTTCACAATAAAACAAACCGGCAGCGAGCGCGGATACCCTGTGCTAAACATCGAATGGGCGCCATCATACTCGGTCGGAAAGAAATCTGCACATACGGAAGCCTATTTGGACACCCTTAAGGAACTTGCAAAGCAGAGCCAGAAGTTCATAAACGCGTGCGACTTTGACCTTGAGGGTACGGTCATAGGCACAAACATAATAAAATACCTGAACAAGGGCAAAACGGATGGAAACTCTGCAAGAATGAAATTCTCGACGACAACTACAGAAGATTTGCTTGATTCCTACAAGAACCAGACGAAACTGGACCTCAACAACTTCTATGCTGGTGAGACCAGGCACATGCTCGACTGGTTATGGGGGATAAACTTAAGCAGGGCGCTCACATACGCAGTGCATGGGCAGAGCCTGAAGAACGCACTTAGTATAGGCAGGGTGCAGGGACCCTCCCTTGCAATATTGGTAAAGCGCGAGAAGGAAATATTGAAATTTGTGCCAAAGCCTTTCTGGAGACTGTTCGCAATGATAGAATCGGTACAGTTCGAGAACACGCGTGGCGATATTTTTGACAAAAAGGCGGCAGAAGCTGCGTTCGAGCACACAAAGGTGCAGAAGAATGGTGCAACGGTTGAGAGCGTGGAGACTAAGGAGCAGGCGGTAAGCCCTTATCCACCTTTCGACCTTACGGCACTTCAGATAGAGGCGAGCAGGGCGATACACCTTGACCCATCGATAACTCTGGCAATAGCGCAGTCGCTCTACGAAAAGGCTTACATTTCATATCCAAGAACCTCATCGCAGAAACTTCCGCCCGGGCTTGGTCTACCGAAAATAATACAGGCGCTGGCGAAGAATCCAACTTATTCGACGCTGGCAGGAAAACTGGTTCATGAAAAGCGCTTCAAACCGCTTGAAGGAGCAAAGACAGATGCAGCGCACCCTGCAATATTCCCAACAGGAATTATGCCAAACGATTTGAATGCGACAGAGTCTAGGCTCTACGACATGATTGTGAGAAGATTCCTCGCTGTCTTTGCGGAGAATGCGATCGTTGCAAGAGCTAAGGTAGTTGTCGTAATAGGGGGGGAAAAATACGCAGCCGCAGGATCCAGTATACTGAAGCGCGGCTGGCTGGAGTATTATACTTTTGCGAAGATAGACGAGAAGATGCTTCCGGAATTCAAGCAGGGCAAGAATGTGAAGGTTGCTGATATTGAATTAAAGCCGCTGCAGACACAGCCGCCAAAAAGGTTTACAAAGGCAGGACTGATATCGGAGCTTGAAAAAAGAAATCTCGGGACAAAAGCTACGAGGGCATCAATAATAGACACGCTTTTCAGGAGAAGATATCTGGAAGGCGCAACAAATATAACAGCAACGAAATTCGGAATTAGCGTTTATGATACTCTTGAGACAAATGCAAAAATGATAGTGGACGAAACGACTACGGAAAAGCTCGAAGAAGACATGGATAAAATATCTAAAGGCGAGAAGACGGAGGAGGAAGTTATAGCGGAAGGAAAAGAGATGCTGCTGGAGGCGTTGAAGGAGTTCGACAAAAACAAGGAGCAGATAGCAACTGCGATGAAGATGGGGCTGCACCAGAGCAATGTGCTTGGAAAGTGTCCGAAGGACGGGGGAGACCTTGTAATAAGAAGATCCAGGTTCGGGAAGCAGTTCGTTGCGTGCGCAAACTACCCGAAATGTACAAACACGTATTCGCTCCCGCAAAATGCGCTGATACTGCCAACAGGGAACACGTGCGAGCACTGCAAGACACCTTTCATTAAAGTAATCAGAAAGGGCAAGCGTCCGTTTGAAATGGATCTAGACCCAAGCTGTGTCACCAAGAAAGACTGGCCAAGCTACGAAAAACAAGTGGACAAGATCGAGAAAGCTCCTGAAAAGGTGGAGAAGGCGGAATTTGAAGAGCAAAGGAAAGAACCGAAGCCAAAGAAGGCTGGGAAAATGGCAACGGTAAAGAAGCCTGTTAAGAAAAGGGCCAAAAAACAAAAAAAGACCGGTGAGTCAAGTGAAAAGGAGGGAAATGACGATTGATTACCTGGTGCCCCCGCACTACAAGAAGCTAAAGAGGGGACCGCAGGTCATCCTGCCCAAGGATATTGGGATTATAATAGTGTACACGGGGATAAACAGGAACAGCGTCTGTGTAGACGCAGGTGCAGGAAGCGGCTGGCTTGCAGTATCACTGGCAAAAATTGCAAAACAAGTAACAAGCTACGAGACCAGGGAGGACTTCCTTGAGATAGCCAGAAAGAATATGGAGATTGAAAATCTTGATAATCTTATCCTGAAAAAAGGGGATGTGTTTAAGAGGATAGGCGAGAGGAACGTGGACGTTGTCACGCTTGACCTGCCCGACGCTGACAAGGCGATCAAAAATGCGAAAACGGCGTTGAAGGAAGACGGTTATGTAGTAGGATACCTGCCGCACATGGAACAGGTCGTCAAGTTCGTGGAAACGCTCAATAGGTTCGGATTCAGAAACCCGGTAACGCTGGAGGTCACGGTGCGCGACCTGTTGGTAAGGGAGCAGGGCATGAGGCCGTCTACAAAGGGAGTTTGGCATACCGCATATCTCGTATTCGCACAGAAGTGAAAGAATGAAAGGGCTTGTTTACTGCTTTGCGATTGCAGCATTTTTAATCTGGACTTTCAACGCCCAGACAATTAACCCGCTGCTATTCATAAATTCATCCACCGCGCTGCCGATAGGCATTGCAAGCTACGGATTGCAAGACATCCATGCGGATTCCGGCCCATATGCAATAAAAACTGATGAGATATTCGGGTATGCAAAGATAAACGCGCTGTATGCGTATAACAGCAGCGCAGCGTCACAGCTTAATGTGTCCGCCTGGGGCGTTTCACTGCAGGAAAACATTATGCTGAATATAACCGCAAACGGGCACGCCTATGCATATTGGCTCCAGAACGTTGCGGATATAAATTCGAGCAATATGACCTACTACATTGTTAACAACGTATGGAATGCGACAATGCAGAATTCCGGGCTCACCAACGCCACGCTTGCGGGCAGGGGAAACGTAACCGGAGCCCCGTCCTCGTTCTTCAATCCGCAGAACTCGACGTTCTACAGCTACTCCACCAACTCGATGCCGTATTCTTTCCCACTCTACTTTGAACCAACAATAAGACTGGCGGACAACCATGGCTACCCGTACTTGCAGTTTGGGTATTTCGACAACGGTTCCCAGATATTCTATGACAATGTAACATTCCTAATACCAAATGGTACCGCGACACTAGTCGTAACGCCCTACAACCAGACCGGAAGCCTGCCAAACAGTTACAACAGCAGCCAGTATTATGATGCGGAGTTGGTTTATGGAGGAGAAGCGGATGGCGCAACGCAGGTCTTCCAAAGGATGAATTCGACACTCTGGCTCGGATACCTGACACAAAATGGAAGCATAGCCGCCTTCCCGAATGTGGCGATATTTGGCAGCGATACTGAGGAAAATGCAACAAACATAAATGTTGTGCAAGACGGCTCCTATGCGCTTGTGGGGACAGGCCGTCCAGACTATAACGGCACTATAAGGCTTTCTGGCGTGCCGCCTGGCTTAAGTGTCCCCCCGCCTCCGGTCCATCCCACCATTCCGACAACAATTACAATAAATGAATCACTGCCGCTTTCGAACTTTGGGGTTGGGAATGGGAGCCAGATCAACAACACAGACATCTATGTCATAGTAATAGTGCTTGTGGTTCTCTTCTTGGCGTACAATCAGATAAAGAAGAGGGAGAAAAAGTGACGCAGACGCGGAATTAAGCGTAACCTGTGTTGTCTATTTTTTTCTTTGATTCGTATGTCTGGATTCCGGCCGGTCTTCCATTGAGTTTTTCTTCCATCGAGGTCCGAGAGGCTTCCGCTTCCTCTTCCCTTCTTATGAGACGGTCTACCCACATTATACATCTGGATAATCCTCCAGAATCTACTATCGCAACACATCTTGATTTAGGTGGCCGGTATCTTACCTTATCTCCCATCTTCACACCAAACAATCAACTAGTCGATGTGTTTATTATTTAAACTTATTGTGCATTTTTCAATCGAAAAAGACCGGTCTTCCATTTATCTTATTCATAAAATTATTAACATCGCATTCGTAGAAGGCGGATTTATCATCAGCGCCAAGCGCCACTGTCTGGCCCGCCATAAATTTGGCAAATCCTTCCCAGTTTTCCTCCCCTATAACCTTTATGACTTGGTCCTTGCTCAAGAGGCTTTTTGAAATTCTACTCTGAAGCCATTCTGGAAAAAGCGCCTCCGTTTTTAGCAAGCGCCTAACAAGAATCTTGTCGCGGAGAACGGCGTTGTGCTCATCCAACATATCTCGTGTTGCTTCAACCAATTCATCTACCGCCTATTGGACCTGGCCTTCCTGTGGCCCTCTGATCCTTCGCTCTTTTATTTCCTCAGGAGTCGGCATTTGTGCAAGTCTTGCTCTGTCGGCTGCACGCTCACGCTCTAATCTGTCAAGCAATGCCCTTGTCTTAGGATTAGCTTCTAAAGAATCCAACCTCTGCGAAGGCCTTTCAATCTTATGCACTTGTTTTGATGTCCCTGCCCAGGTCCTAGTCATTTCATGCACTCCTCACTAAGTCTGATTACCAAATATAAATATGTTTGTAGTCTAGAGCTCACGCTGGGCTTCTCCTAAATCAAACAAAAAGAGCAGATCACTAACGCCTTAGCCTATTAAGTCTTTCAACGGCACGGCGTTCTACGATAAGGCGATGTTTATTGTCTCTTACTTCTTTGCTTATCTGCCCAAAAAGTCGAGTAGCTTCTCTGCTCTGCGGATCAAACATCTGTACAATCTTTGCTGGCATGGTTTCCTAACATACTGGGATTTTACAGTATTTAAACTTTTTGAAAGCTCACGCTAATGCCTCCTTTGCAAAACAAAAAGGAGAGAGTGGAAGATTACTGCATCACACAAAACTCAAGAATAACTTACAGAATTCCTTGATAAAATTCCCTATAGGAATTTTGTTAGTCGTTAGTAACGGTATGTTCACGAATCGCGTGAGCTCTTCGTTTACGCACCCGTCCTATCAAAGCCGTCTATTGCGGCCGACCTAATGCCTCGTTTCAGGTAAGGCTTCGACATTAGATGCTTTCATGTCTTATCCTTATGGCGCGTGGCTACCGGGCAATGCTTTCACAACCCGTACACTAGAGGCGCCGTTCCCCCGTTCCTCTCGTATTATGGGGAACTTATCTTCTGGCACTAACACTATCAGTAGATACTACCGTACTGTCTCACGACGTACTGAACGCATCTCGCGTGAGTTTTTAATGGGAGGACAGCCCAACCTTTGGCGGCTTATGCACCACCGGGATAACTCGAGACCATATCGATGTATCAAACCGCGAGGTCGCTGTGGACGCTCACCCGCGACGAATCGATTACCTCTAGAGTAACTTGTTTGACAGCTTGGAGCCCCATCAAAAGAGCTTCCAACGTTCGTTAAGCCCCACTTTCGTGTCTGCACCCTTCGCTTTTCGGAGTACAGTCAGCCCTGCATTTGCCTTTATGCTTACCACCGGGTTCCCAACCCGGTTAAGCAGAGCGTTGGTCATTTTCGTTTCCTTATCGAAAACAACCGTCCAGTCTAACTATCCACCTGCAGCTGTTCCCTTGCGGGTAAGCTGTGTAATAAACCAAGATTGGTGTTACATTTTCGCTCCACGTGCACCTCAGCACACGCTTCGACGCTCCCAATTACGCTATGCAGGATTCATCGCACAACAACTACAGGCTATAGTAAAGCTTCATAGAGACTTCGTTTCCCACTGATAGATCGCGGCATATTCACCGCGCAGTAAGTTCACTGGATCCGTTGTTGGGACAGTGGGACAGTCGTTACGCCCTTCATGCAAGTCACCAATTAAGTGACGAGGTATTACGCTACCTCAAGAGAGTCAGAGTTACTCCCGCTCTTTGCCAGCGGTTATTCCTGTTGAAACAGGTGTTTCCGTACTGGCGGTGAGCAGGCGTCACCCACTGTACTAAGCCTTTCGGCTTCGCGGTGAGTTGTGTTTTTGATAAACAGTCGCTGCCCCCGAGTTAATGCTATCTGCGCATACAATACGCAGACATGGCTTATCGATAACTTACGCCACTATTTTGCCGATTTCCCTAACAACGGTTACTCCATCACACCTTGGCCTTTTAAGCCAGCAGCACTTGTACTAGTTCTAGGTACGAAGTGATACGATCGTTACTGATTCCCTTTTCACGGGGTCAGGAATTCATTCCAATTAGTTCATTTAGCTGCTTCTCCTCATAACGAGACTCTGCAGCCCTTTGCACTTTCTTGCGGAACTGTCCCCAACCGTCAGAAATCAATCTTGCGTTGCCGCTCCTACGTATCACGGGCGGGAATATTAACCCGCTTCCCTTTTGGCTTATGGTGATTAGCCTAAGCCTTAGGATCGCCTAACTCTCCGCTGACAAGCGTTGCGAAGAAACCCGTGTGCTTCCGGTGCATGGGATTCTCACCCATGTATGCTGTTTACTAACACCAGGATATTCACTGCAACACGTTCCACACGTCCTTTCGAACGTACTTCTTGACGTATTGCACGCCATCTTACCACTACTTTCGTAGTCTAGGGTCTCGGTACCTAATTTAGCCCCGTATATTTTCGGAAAGAAATGTCTCAACTGGTACGCTATAACGCGTTTTTTAAAGGGTGGCTGCTTCTGAGCCTACCTCCCAGATGTCTATGACATTTCTCGCCTTTGATACACTTAATTAGGATTTGGGGACCTTAGCCCTAGTCACTGTCTTTGCAGTCTCGGATATCTAGCTTACCCAAATACCCCGACATGTACGGTCTACGCAGTGCATGCATTCGGAGTTTGACAATTGAGTGGGGCCTTCCGACCCCGTCCACAACAATCGGTCGCTCTACCGCATACACAAGCTCGCGTACAGCTATCCTAAAGATACTTCAGATGGGACCCGCTATTGCCTCGCTCGAATGGTATATCGCCGCTACCCGTAGCTCACCCAACAGGACATGCCATGACAGGTTGCGGGCCTCCAGCAGGCGTTTGCCTACCTTCGCCCTGGCCACGAGTAGATCGCAGAGGCTTCGGGTCGTACAATAGTGACTTCGGCATTTTCATACCGTGCTCCTCGTATACTGCGAGCTATCGCTTTCGCTGCGCCTTTCGGCTCGCCACTACCATACACTCCCTGGCTCTTGCTTCAAGAAGAATGATGAGACAGTGTTTCATGCGCTTCGCTAATTCCTCTCGAAATCCCGCTTCTGCGCACTGCATTCCTTTCCTGCCTCACCTGCGTTTAACCACCTAGTTTCAGATCTAATTTCACCCGCACTCGTGTGCGTTCTTTTCAGCTTTCGCTCACGCTACTTGTTCGCTATCGGTCTGTAGTCAATATTTAGGGTTGGGGTTTAATGCCCCCGTATTCATCCCGCGTTCCAAGGCGGGATTACTCTATCGCAGCTATCTCCAAAACAGTTAATCTACGAGGCTGTCACTCTCTATGGCGACGCTTTCCAGCGCCTTCGACTCGTATTCTGGATAAAATGCTGCACCACATTTCCCGTTCCGTTACCGGACGGGATTCGGTTTGCCCTCTTTGGGTTTCACTCGCGTTACTAGCCAAATCGCTATATGCTTTCTTTTCCTTCGGGTACTAAGATATTTCAGTTCCCCGAGTATGCCTGCATTACTGCATGATTCGGATATCTTGGGTTCAAGGCCCGACTTGCGGCTACCCCAAGCTTATCGCAGCTTGCCACGTCCGTCATCGCTGCTACAGCCAAGCCATCCTCTAGGTGGCTTAAAATGTGATGTGTAATCTTCCACTCCTCAAATCAATTGTCAAACAGACAATCTCACAAGCGCAAAAATGGACTGATAACTCTAGGATTCGTAATTTCACTAGCTCCCTCCGAAGAGGTCAAAAAACGCTTCGATATACGGACTCATTAACGAGTTGCGCTGTCCATAAAATGCACGAAGTATATTAGTAATGAATCAGGTATATAAAGCTTTCGAAAATTCGGGGGTTTTGATGGTTTTCACCGGCTCATCCCTTTCCTCGGCAGGAAGGACCAGTTTGTGTCATGATCGCTTTCCGATGCGGGAATCGGCTAATTTTCTTGGCGGAGCTTTGGAGCCGGGGTTTCCCTTAGGACCTTTGTGGGTATGTGGGTCTCCCTGGTCAATAGCTCTAGCGGCACCGAGTGCTCCATGCGCGGCTTAAAGCCCAGAGCGTAAACCAGTCTAGTAAGCCTCCTAAGATCCTTGACCACCTCCGGGCTCAGCCTTTTCCCGTTTATGCCAAGTTCGCCCTTAAGCATGATTTCGCTGCGCTTCTCCCTTAGAAATGCATCATCCTCCGATCCGGGTACTATCTCTGCTTCACCGGGCACCCTTTCACATTTTGGGCACATAACCTGTGGCGTGGATTCCGGATAGTATATGGGATCGTGGCTAAAATGCTCTCTGATCAGGTCCCTTACAAAAATAGTCCCGGTGACCACCGACAATGGGCTCTCGCATTCAGTACAATGCATTTCCGGGTTCCCACCGCTGTCAAGTCTCAGGTAGAAGTTCCTTGCGCTATCGTCCACATGAAAGTATTCCGTGTCGCACTTTCTGCATTTTGTGGCGTGGGTGACTATTATTGCTGGAGAGCCACCCTCTGGATGAAGCCTCAGTGTGATTGTATCCCAACCCTTCAGCTCACTATGATCGAACCTGCAGTTCTTCAAAAATATGGGCCTATCCACGCCCGGGGCGTCGCGAAGTACTGATAATGCCACTTAGTCACCATAAGTCGTGTAGCTGAAGGGATATTTATATTTGACGTACAAAATTTGCGCTTGGGCACAAACCGTTGCAGATATATAAGTTTTTTATCCATACCTTATCCATGGCGGGAAAAAAGATACAGAAAAAAGAAAATTCTATAATGGTGCCAGCGCTTATGGTTGGCGTAAGCATAGTGGTGCTTGTTGCTGCATTGAACTATGCAAATCTGGACCTGAAGTATGGAACAGGATATTCTGCAGTCATATTTGCCTCTTTCGGCGGTAGCGCCTTTCTACTGTTTATGATGCCGAAGGCCAAAGCATCCAACATTAAGCGGTTCATAAAAAGCTACATAATTGCGGGCGTAATGGGCGCAATTGGATACTACATCTTGCAGTATCTCGGAATATACTTTGCAGTCGGGGCGATGATGTTCGTTTCTTCGGTGATACTTGTGAAAACAGATAGCATACATCCGCCAGCGATGGGAATCGTATTCGCCTTCATACTGTACCAAGTGGATTATCTTGGAGTGATAATAGTTGCGCTGGGTGTCATAGTAGTTGTGATAATAAGGATAGTCCTGGAAAGGGCTGCTTTCATAATAGAAAAGGATTTTGAAGAGATCGGGGAGACGGTAATAAGGCGGTGAATACAATGCTCACGCTTTCTAGGACAGAAGGGATTGGGGGGATCGTAAAAAGCGTTCCGGAGGACTTTATCGTAGAGGAGATTATGCAGAACGGAAAGGTGCTGGAAATGGACAACAAGTACACTGCTGAAGATATTGGGCAGGCAGTATCCATAGATGGTAAATTTGCAACGTTTATACTCCAAAAAAGGGACTGGAACACAGTTCAGGCGCTGAAGATGATTGCAAGGAGATCGAGAAGGGGCATAAAGTCTGTTGGCTTTGCGGGCACAAAGGACAGGACGTCGGTATCCACACAGCTTTGCAGCATATTTGGTGCAACGCCCGAGGAGCTGATGGGGACCCATATAAAGGACATCAGTATAAACGGAGCCTGGAGGAGCAATGCGGCAGTAAGACTGGGCGATCTTTCAGGAAACAGATTCACCATAACGGTAAGGGAAGTAAAAAATCGGGGCAATATTGAAAAAATAAACGGCGAACTAAGCGGAATCTTCCCAAATTACTTTGGTGAACAGCGCTTTGGAATCAGAAACAACAACGTTGATGTGGGAGTAAGCATAATCAAGGGTGATTTCGAAAATGCTGCAATGCGATTCCTAACCGACACTACAAATGAGAAGAATCTTGATGCCATAGCGGCGAGAAAACGCCTTGCAGAGGAGAAGGACTTCAAAAAGGCTATGGAATACTTCCCTGAATACCTAAGATATGAAAGACAGGTCATCGGTGCATTGGCAATGAATCCGACAGACCATGCAAATGCGATAAGAAAACTACCAAGGAGCCTGACTTTAATGTTCGTCCATTCCGTGGAATCGCACATCTTTAACATGGAGGTGGAAAAATTGGTAGAAAATAGGGAGAGCGGGCCTGACATGCAAGGCAACATAATAGGATATGACAATGAGATAAACGAACTTGAAAGGGAACTGCTTGCGGAGCTTGGATTGACACAGGAACAATTCAGGGTGAAAAGCATGCCAGAACTGAATTGCAAAGGCACAAAGCGGCTTTTGTTTGCGCCGTATAGCGATTTTTCGCATTCGATCGATGGTGAGGGGCACTTAAAATTGAGATTCTCGTTGCAGGCCGGCTCCTACGCCACGGTTCTAATGAATGAGTTCTTGAAAAATTAGCCTATGCGCTTTACTAGATCCTTCACGCGTTTTTCTATAACCTTGATCCTTTTTCTTTCCAGCTTGGAATATTCTTCGTAGGTGATTCCATTTTTTATGCTAGGAACCTCCCAATATTCCACTCCTCTGGATTCCTTCGCGTAAGCGGGAATATCGTCCCAGTGCTTCTTGATGTCAAAAAGGAAGACAATCTTATCGGCGGACGATGCGCGCCGATTGTTTAGTTTTTTTATCCTTGCTTTGGATGAATCGTAGCCCTTTTCCTTCATCTGGACTATTGGGGGATATACATTTCCGTCCTCCAGCGAGTCTTTGAGCAGGATCCCGTCCCTTGGGGGAGCTAGACCTGCACTGGTTGCGCTATTCTTCCTTGAAAGCCTGTTGAACAGCGCCTCCGCTATCTGGCTCCTGTTCTGGTTCGCATAACACACGAACAATACCTTCATGATAAAACCATACGCCGGGGTAGGGATTTGAACCCTAAAGCCCCGAAGGGCGCCGGTTTGCCCGTGCCTTCCTCGTTGGATCTCGAGACCGGTGCATTACCGGATTCTGCCACCCCG
This sequence comes from Candidatus Micrarchaeaceae archaeon, assembly GCA_027310755.1. GTDB lineage: Archaea > Micrarchaeota > Micrarchaeia > Micrarchaeales > Micrarchaeaceae > JAJZYD01. Next base: position 11,654 of record DAIDAE010000015.1, read on the forward strand.
GCATGCTAGTATTTGTGTGGATACCATATAAAAATAGTGCTTACCCCGGAGTGGGGCAATATCTATTTAAACGTGTAATTTTATAGTTTAGAATAAGGCCGTATTGCCTTAATCTAGAGGATTTCATGTCGGAGATGAAGAACAAGCTTTATACAGGACGGCTGCTGACCGTGGCCCTGTTTACGATACTTTCCATAGCGGGATTTGGGTTCGCGGTGTACCTTTTCTACGTTGCAAATTCGCCTTACATGTACATGCTTGCAATAGCATTCGCGCTCCTTGCCGCGGCGGCTGGCTTCTTCAACATCTATGCCTCTATTTGGTATTACAGGTCGTTCTTCTATGACAAGTATCTCGAAAAGATAAGGTCAAAGCTGAAGCCATTGGACAAGTACCCGACCATATCAATGATAATGCCCATGTACAACGAGGACCCGGCCATGGTGGAGTCCAACATAATAGAGCTCCAGAAGATGAATTATGACAGGAAAAAGCTGAAGCTTTACGTGGCGGATGATTCCACTGACAAGGGCATAGAAGCAGCGATGGAAAAGCTGTCTAAAAAGTACAATTTCACCTATGTGCACAGGAATGAAAGAAAAGGATACAAAGCGGGTGCGTTAAACAATGTGATCAACAACTACGCGAGAGAGGAGTTCATAGCTATCTTTGACGCTGACGAGAACCTAACGGACAAGAATTTTATCATTGACATGCTGCCGTATTTCCAGGATGAGAAGCTTTGCTACATCCAGACCGAAAAGAGGTACATGAAGGGGAATTTCTTCTCCGACTCCATAGACATATTTGATGCATTCTTCTTCAGGTTCATACAGCCGGCGAGGGCAATGAACAACACGGCGGTGTTTGCTGGTTCATGCGGGCTCATAAGAAGGAGCGCCTTCCAGGACATAGGCGGATTCCCAGAATACGTGATTGAAGATACATTCTTCAGCTTCGAATCGGATATGCACGGATGGAAGAGCCTCTACGTGCCCAAGATATATGCGATGGGAAGGCCGATAAAAACCTTCACGGAACTTTCCAAGCAGCAATGGAGATACAACTATGGCGACACGCAGTTCCTTACCTACTTCTTCAAGAAAAAGGGTTGGAAGACTAGGAAATCTCCGCTCGCCACCACAACCTACCTGGCCCATGGATTCGGGCTGAATTACCTATCCGTTGTATTGATACTCTTCACTCTGATCTCTGTTGGCATAGTGTTCTCGACCGTACCGTTTGCACATATAAACTTCTGGCAGTTCATAGAAACAAATCATATCCAGGAGGACCTCGAACTTCTTGGCTTCTTCGCATTTTCGCTCTCTTTGCTGACGCCTGTCTTCCTGACCAAGGTTTATTTCAAATCATGGAGCAAGGGACTGATGGTTTTCTTCCTCAACTACGCGCTGGCAATTGTCAGAACAAAGGCAGCGTTGGCGACCTTGATAAAGATAAATCCCGGCGTGCACTGGAACAGGCTGAAGACCACCAAGGGGAACAACAGCAGGCTGCTTGCAATACTGTACGCGACAAAGGTGGAGATAGCCTTCGCGCTGTGCCTATTCGGTCTTGCGTATCTCGCGCTCGCGGAGTCGAACATAGCTGGCGGAATATGGCTCGGCTGGTTCGGCTGCTTATATTCACTGACAACGGTTTTCATGCACAAGTACGGATAACATGACGGTTTATATAAAAACCCACGAGGCTGAAGAGGGCACGGTAGTCGCGATGTGCGATGAATCCCTCATAGATAAAGTGCTCAGTGAGGGAGACATTTACATAGACATCAAGTCCTATAAGGATTTCTACAGTGGTGAACTGGTAGATCATGCACGCGCAAAGAAGATAATTGGGGACAAGCCAGGCGTCTACTCGGCGAACCTTGTGGGTGAGGAATCCATAAAAATAGGGTTAGATCTGGGCATAATACAAAGCGAGAACGTCAGGACAGTGTCAAAAGTGCCATATGCGCATGCATACAAGGTAGATTACTGATCCCCGTTCTTTAACTCCAGGATTGCGGCGGCTATGTCGCCATTGGAAGTTGAAAGCGCATCCCTGACCCTCTGTTCGTCCCTTATGCCGGTCTGATCCATCACAAGCTTGACATCATCATCGGTGACCTCCACAGTTATTCTCTTCTCCTCCTCCCTCACATTTCCGCCAACCTGGAAACTCGTGCTCCCCTGGGCGCTTATCTTGGTTATCTGCGGGTTCTCGATGACTATGTTCCTATCGTTGGTCTCTATCGTGACTCTTACGGCATCGATCTCCTCGGTCTTGATTCCCATTTTAGCGAGCATGCTCTTCATTGTCCGTGGGTCCATATTCGGCATCATATTATTACCTAATTTGTGTAGCAGCTCGCATTTTGTGGCAAATAAATTGAGACATTGCCATCGCTGTAAGCCAGCCTTGACTGATTGATATTAACAATAAATGATTCTTTAACTCCAATATATTTAAAAGCAATTATTGGATACCGTAACTCTTCATCCACATAGCCGGTGTAGTTACCACCGCGATCCGCAACCATTTGCCTAATTATAGGGGTTATCGTCGAATCCGGATACACTATGAACGGGGAATATGCGTCATAGCCCGAATAGAGCATCGGGATCCAGGCGTTTGATACGAATCTGCAATTTCCAAAGCCGAGCGCATTCAGTTCAGTCCAGGCATGCACATAGATGCTGTTGCCAGAATCCGGGTTATAATAGACAACCGTGGGTATGTTGCCGAGCGCATAGATCGCATATATTATGCAGATGAATAATGCTATCGCTGATGCAGCAACGTAATATTTCAGCTTGGGGGCCTTTCGCACAGCGGCGTTGAGGAGCAATGCCGCCGGAATCAATAATACTACTGATAGGAGGTAGCCGTACCTGGCCTGGGTTTCCGGATTATTATGCGGTATTATTACGGCGGCTTCTGCAAGGGCAAGGATTATTAGAGAGGCGAATAGTTTTGTATTGTAGTCGGCCCGGACCTTTATTTTTTGTTTCTTGACATAAAGTGCAACAAACGCGACAAGCGTTATCGCCGCAGGGTACACGAGTATCAAAAATGCTGCGTATGCATTTATTGCAGACCCCGTGGAAATAACATTCGAATTTGCTATTGACTCAAGATAGCTATAGAAAGGATTTGAATATACTATGTAATCAAAGATAGACCAGAGCGCCAGGACCAGCACTTCAAGGGCTACTGCTATCAATATCTTCTTTTTGCTGTCCAGCAGCAAAACGGCTGGAAGCAGGACTATTGCCGGATACTTTGAAAGCGTTGCAAGCGCAAGTAGCGCGCCTGCCACCGGATTTTTCCTTAAAAGATAAAACAGTGCTAGCAGGACGAATATTATGCAAAGTATTTCACCGCCATTTGGAAGGAACAGGAAATACGCCAGGAATGCGTTAAGGAACACGGTGAATGCGATCAGCCTGTCGAGTTTCAGTTCCTTGCTGAGTTTGCAAAACACAAAGAGGTAGGCTAGGTAGGCTAATATGATATATGGCATGATTGGCTGGTTAAAGAACATGGAGAGAAATGCAAATACCAGGATGCTGATTGGTTCCCTATACGGCTCGAAGTAGAAAAGATTGTTATTGGTGAATTCGCCTATAAACGCCGCCCGTGCGCTCACATTATGCGTAAAATAGTTAAGTAGTGTTTTGCCTAGGAGCGAGCGAACCATCAGGTCCCACTGGGGGCCAGCAAGGTAAAATATCGTAAAAATCATTACCAATGGCAGCAGGGCCAGCAAAATTATCAGAATAATCTCTATAAAGTCGCTTTTGTTTTCCAATGTCTCACTTTTTGACAGCAAAGCAGGTTATCTCCAACCTGTTATGTGGCAGTTTTTTGAGTTTTATGGAGGTATAACCTTGCGAGAGCACATCCATGGCTGTTTTTATATGATCGCTTATATTGCCGTTTACAATCTTTAATGTAAGTATTAGATATGCGCCGTCCTTAATGCTGCCTGCAAATTTTAACGCGAGCTCGGTGCTGTCCCTTGGGCCAATGTTTGCGTCGATGAGAAGGAGGTCGGCCTTGCCGAACTTTTCCAGGACATCCTTGCCAACCTTATCGCCCCGTTCCCTTATGTGAATTATATGCGGTGATTTGTACACAAGTTCCGCCTTGTCTATGGCCAAAACCTTTATCCCGAAATCCGACACGATTCTTGACCAGCCGCCAGGGGCCGCGCCTATGTCGATGGCGCTTTTTATCCTTTTTACGTCCACTTTAAAATATTCGAAAGCTTCCTTGAGCTTAAATTCCGCTCTGCTTATCTTATTTGTGGTTTCCCTGTTAGATCTCCTAAACTCATCCATTATTTTATGGTCTCCATCGGAAGCCATGCGGCCGACATATGCAGAGTTTCCGCTAAATATTATGGAAAAGTTTGTATCCGGATCATTTAGGTCCGCAATATGGCCCATGGACTCCAACGCCTCTCCTATTTTCACCTCTATGGTCTTTGCGCTTTGTTTCGTATTTGAATTTGCATTGAAGGCTTCAAGTTTGAATCTCTCGCCATGTCGGAGCGAGTTGCCTATTGCACTGATTATGTCAGCAAAACCAGAACTGTAATCGAAAACGCCCAGGATTGGGATGGCATTATTTATGAAAATTGTTTGTTCCACAAGCGCAGTGGCGGCATTTTTACCTGCATCAGTTTCAATTACAATGAACTTATCAGACCTGTATATTTCGGAAAAGTCTCCCAGAACGGCTGCTATCTCCGTCTTCGAAAATTGCGCGAACCGCTTGTCAACAAAGATAATATATTGCTCTTTCTTCACGCACTCATGATTTTTGTACAATTGGAGAGTTAGGAACCACGGTGTTAGCCGGAAGCCAGTAGTACGAAACCTTCCAGCCAGTGCAATTTGATAAAAGTGCCGCGTTGCCGGAGATTCCTACCTCTATTACAGTGTTTGACCCGGGCACCAGTATATTGTTGTTCGGGGTACCAAAGGTTTGCCTTGTACCATCTGGTATTGTGCAGTAAATGGAGGTTATTTCTATCGGATACAATAGGGTATTGTTGATATATCCTGCACCCGCTTGGGAAATTGAATTATACGCCATGTAGACCAATGGTTGTGGCTGATCCATCGCTTGATATACAAAGTATACCGCAAACAGGCATATTATGATAGCGGCCATGTAAAAATATCTGGTCGTACTCATGTCATGCGCACTCTCTCGCTCTTGAAATTCGATTGCCGGGTTTGTTGTCCGCTTCCCCCTGCCTGGCCACCCTGCACGGTGCCAAGCGCCTTGTCAAGGCCGCGTTTGTATACAGAATGAACTATGAAGAAGGCGATTAGGGCGGCAGCGAGTATGATCACAACTGCATTCCCCTGCTGGCGCCTGTTCCCGGATATCATCGTGGTTGCCTGCTTAAACCCTGAGGCATATGCATACACGTCAAATATTATTGCAAATGTATTCCAGACGGCTATCAGTATGCTCCAAAAGCTCCTCCTTTGATACGCTATCGTTATCGACTGGATTGTTACCATGATGCCAAAACCGATTATCAGCAGCCCGAAGACAAGGAAGTTAAGCGCCAATGCGGTAGACACCGTGGAAATACCTACATAACCCAGGATGTACGCCAGGATGGAGAGCACAATAACGAGGACATACGTCATCCCTACAAAAGCCAGGCCTAATCCAGAGTATGACGCGTACTTCTGGAAGCCACTGATGTTGTTCTTCCTGACCAGGCCGATATTGTAGCCGCTTGCGTATGCGTTCCACAGAGATATGGCAAATGTCAATAGCAGCATCACTATCGTAAATATAGAGCCAAAGCTGCTTGCTTGCAATAGGAACACGAAATACCCTCTTGTCTGCCTTATATTGCTCTGGAGTTTTAAAAAGGTTGCTGTATCCGGTCACATGCCCAATGTACCGACGGTTATACGTAGCCCCAGCGGTGCATTTTGGGGTAGTCCTTTATCCACCTGTCAGAGATGTCGATCCTGTATATCGCGTTCGGGACTATGATGTTCTTGATGGTGTTGTATGCTGCGGTCTTTGCATCAAACATCGTGTCCCCCCTTCCCGTAATTACAAAACCATAACCGAGGGATCCGGCGGTGACCCAAACCCCCTCATCGAGCTTTAAGTCCCCAGGGTAAAAGTGCTCCTTCACGCGCTCGTTGAGTATAACTATTGGCATCTCTTTTCCATATCTTTCGTAGCCGTCTTCGTACGGAAAAGTCGGCACACACACCACCACGCCTATCTGGAACCCGTCATCCGCCTCTATAAAATCGAGTGTCTTCTCGACAAGGCCAACCATTAGGTCGGTTATGCGGATGTGGCCCTGCATACCCTCAAACATTAGTGTGATTAAGGGGTATCCAAACCTAGAAGTGAACTCAAGCGGCCATATTCCCTCATCATTGATTATGCAATTCACATCTATTGTGCCTACATAGCCATCGTTTTTCAGGTCCTCTTCAACCTTCTTCAGCGTGTTCTTGAAGAGTTTAAGCTTATCGAACGTGAAATAGCCGTGCGTTCCCATTTCCCCTGTAAAAACTCCGAGGTCGCCGGTCAGAAGGCGCTTGTTCTCGAAGTTCATGTAGACCGGCATCAGAAACTTTTCGCCGTTGAAGAAAGCGGTTACAGCGGCTTCTACACCCTCGATGACTTCTTGGAGTACGAATTTGGATTCTCCCCAGGCCGTATTCCATATTTTATTGTAATGCTCCATCAACTGTATGAGATCATAGTTGTCCTTTGTCTGTGCCACGTAGAGCAGGCTTTTCTCATCGCCTGCTTTGCCAACGAATTTTATAACAAACCTCTTGTTCTGATCCTTCAGGAATCTTTTTGCGGAAATAAAACTGTCGAATTCATATGTTTGGGGGATCTTTACGTTCATCTTTCCGAAATAATTGAGTGCGAATTTCCTGTCGAGTTCGAGCTGGTCGCCGAGATAGCTGCCTCCAATTACCTTGAAACCCTGCTTTCTGAGTTCGTTCTGCCTGAATCCGAAACCTATGTCATCAAATATTATTATGTCAGCCCAGGATTTCTCGCTCTCCCAGTCATCAACCTTCTCGACAGCATTATCCAGGTCGTCCCTTGAACTGGGGTCCTGTATGAACATCTTGACAGAGTTTCCCTCTTGCTTCAGTTGGTATGCCATCTGTGTGCCGCAACCTTCACCCGAAACAATGAGGAATTTGTATTTTTTCTTTTCGTCCGGCTTCTTCACTTCCTTCTTTTCATCCTTCTTTTCGTCCTTTTTTTCTTCCTTCTTCTCCTCCTTCTTTTCCTCCTTTCCGGGCTTCTCTTCCACCTTTTTCTCGTCGACTTTCTTCTCTTCCTCTTTTTTGTCATCGATTTTTTTCTCTTCCGCCATTTCTAACGCCAAAGTATCATAACAGTAGTTTTATTTATAATTATTGGAAAAATAAAAAACTTTGAAAATGTGCAAACGGCAATGGGGCCCGGAAGAAAATGGTTATATATCATGGTGCTGCATCGATATCATGGATAAAACTGTGACCGAGGGGGCACAGGCGATTGCGCATAAAAAGGGACTGCAGGGTTTCCTGCGGAGTGAAGTAGCCAGCATAAAAGAACACCCCAGATTATACAAAATTGTAACCGCCAGCGTGTTCGCCGCGGTAGAAACCGACTCCATCAAACAGATGCTCTTGATGGGTGGTACGCTGATACAGATAAATCCTGAGTCACAGGATGTGGTGCGCGATTTCCTGCAGAACACACTCTATTCCTTTCCTACAATATACACGTACTGCACCGTTGTCGACTACGGAATTCTTACAGGCATGGCGTTAGCCGGAGCGGCAGTGTACCGCTTTGCTGGGCACATTAAGGACTGGATTCGCCCAAGACTTAGGACCTAAGCGCTATGAGACCGACCAGAAGAAGCTAAAACCTGAGAACCATGACAGCGACCGAACCAGAGAGCGAGGATTACCGATGTTGTCGGACTCTTGATAAGAGCCAGTACCGCTCGAAACGGAATGAATCTTTAAAGGACCTGTTTAATAAATACATAATCTAGAGCTGTGATGCATTGCATATCTACATGATCATACCGGCTTACAACGAGGAAAAACGCATAGCTAAAGCTCTAGATGAATATTTGGGCTTGATTGACATCTTCGGGAATAATATCACAATAACAGTAATGTCGGAGAGCAGGGACAGTACAAATTCGATAGTATCTGATTACTCAAGGAAATACAAGGGCATTAGGCTGGTTAAAAATAGAGAAAGGCTGGGAAAAGGGGGAGCGCTTCTTGAGGCGCTCAAGGCTTCATGCGCAAAGTGTGGCAGTGATGATATATTGGGATTTGTAGACGCAGACGGATCGGTGGGCGCCTCTGAAGTAAAACGCCTGATAAATGCCCTGAAGACCAGGAAATTAGATGGAATAATAGGATCTAGATATTTGCCTGGAAGCAGAATCGTCGGGAGAATATCTTTAACCAGAATCGCTTCGAGCAGGGCGTATAATGTCATGGTGAGGCTTCTTTTTGGATTGAGGTACAATGATACCCAATGCTCTGCCAAATTTTTCAGGGCGGGGGCGTTGTGCCGTGTTTTGGACAGGATTGTACTGTATCATACAACATTTGACGTGGATGTACTCTATAAATTAAAATTAGATAGAAGAAATGTTGTAGAGGTGCCCATAGTATAT
>DAIDAE010000016.1 GCA_027310755.1 Candidatus Micrarchaeaceae archaeon
AACCAATACATTCACATTCACGCAAAATTCGATATGGGGCACAGGGACCTTCACCTACAACCTCATAGTCACGGACAGCGCAACCACTCCAAACGTGCTCACCGACAACGGCCAGACGTACACTGCAAATGCGGTATTCCAAATGGTCAGTTATACTGCTTCAACCAATCCAATAGCTTTGGGCAGCACCCAGGTGCTCACCGCAACAGTGATAGGCGGCAACACGCCGTACACATACAATTTCCTGGTATACAACTCCCTGGGTCTTGTTGCCAACGCATTGTACACCGGGGTGAGTTCAACAACCAATACATTCACATTCACGCAAAATTCGATATGGGGCACAGGGACCTTCACCTACAACCTCATAGTCACGGACAACACCCCCATCTCTATAACAGATAACGGCCAAACGTATACTGCTTCGTCTGCTGTAACGTGCGTAAACACGCTTCCGGCCCCATCGACGGTCCCATCCGGAATTGTTGCTTACGTGCCAGTAGTTCTTTGCAATGAGCAACCATCAGCAACCGAGGCTCCCTTCCAGCAACAGCTTACAGTCAACAGCCTCAACTACACATCATACGAGGCCGGTGGCCTGACAAACGTTGAGTTCTTCTACTCGAATGGCATCATTGACAATTCCTGGCTGGAAACCAACAATTCCAATACCGCAACAAGTAGCATATATTGGCTCAATCTCGCCAATGGAATAGCCGCAAACACGAACTCGGTTGTGTACATAGGCTTTGCCCCGCTGTCCACTACGCTACTGAACAACGCTGTTACTGGCGAGGCGCCCAACATGTCAACGAGCTACAGTCAGTACGATGATGGTGCGAATGTCTTTAATCTGTATGACAACTTTGCTGGTACAACACTGAACTCCTCAAAGTGGCTGAACAAGGAAAGTGCAGGGGGTAGCGTCACCGTGAGCAATGGCATAACGTTCGCAACAGCGGCTACAACAGACTATACGTGGCTGTATTCTAACAAGCTGTTCACATCTCCGCAGTACGTAGACACGTACCTTGCAAACCAAGTCGGTACCACGCTGTACGATATAGGATTTGCAGATTCGAACACCGCGGTGAGCTCTGCAAAGAGCTACCCGTTCAACTCCTATGACTTGAGGTACTACTCTGGTGCAGAGAAGATAGGCGTTGATACAAACACAATCCATACTACTGCGGCATCCGTTATTACATCGTTCCTACAAGGTGTATGGCAGTTTACTTGGGCGGCAACTGGCAATCAGTTCGGTATAGAACAAAATAACCAGATAAGTGCCACAAACACCCTGGTTCCATTTGCAAACTACTATGCCTTCTTCGGCCTTGAGACCTCAGCAACCACAACCGGCAGTGACAATGCAAACTGGATAAGCGTAAGGGCGTATCCTCCAGCAAATGTGATGCCCAATACAATATACGCCCCGCTGGTTACAGTTTCCTCATCTGTATTATCGATAGCAAGCTATACTGCATCCAACAATCCCATAGATGGAAATCAATTCCAGGTGCTATCCGTTTCGACTTCCAACGGAGTATCCAGCAATACCCTCACCTATTCTGTGTACAACTCCGTAGGGCTCGTGACAAACATGATCTATTCCGGGGTCACCTCCGCATCTAACACATTCACATTCGCGCAGAACGCCGTATGGGGGACAGGACCATTCACATACAACCTTGTCGTCACAAGCGGATCCTCTACCGCGACTGACAACGGCCAGGTGTATAATGCATACGGGGTCGGTTCGGTGAGTTACACTGCGTCAAACAACCCTATAGACCAGAACCAGTACCAGACACTGACCGCATCAGTTACAGGGGACAATGCACCATTTACGTACAACTTCCTGGTCTACAATTCGCTGGGCTTGGTCGATAATGCATTATACTCCTCTGTCGCTTCCGGAACAAAAACATTTACCTTCCAACAAAGTCCATCCTGGGGCACTGGACCCTTCACATACAACCTGATTGTGACGGATAACGCCCAGACGCACAATGTTCTTACAAGCAACAGCAACGCATACAGTGCATATGGAGTAGGATCGGTAAGCTATTCCGCACACAATACACTGATAGATGCAAACCAGATTCAGGTGCTGACAGCGCAGGTGACAGGGGACAATGCACCATTTACGTACAACTTCCTAGTCTACAACTCTGTGGGCCTCGTTACAAATGCGCTGTACTCATCGATAAGCTCCTCTACAAACACCTTTACCTTCACAGAGAATCAGGCATGGAGCTCCGGGCCTACCCCTATAACTTTCAACCTGATCGTGACGGACAGCGCCCAGACGCACAATGTGCTCACCAGCAACAGCAATATCTACAGTGCGAACAATATCGGTGCCATAACCAGCTATACGGCGTCCAACAACCCGGTAGGATTCAACGGCAACCAGGTTCTGACCGCAACCATAAGCGGGGATACGGCATCGTATACTTACAATTTCCTGGTGTACAATTCCCTCGGCCTGGTCGACAACGCACTGTATATTACTACATCCACAACGAATACGTTCAAATATGTGCAAAGCTCCTCCTGGGGCTCCGGGACCTTCACCTACAACCTCATAGTAACGGACAGCGCAACCACCAAGAACGTCCTCAGCTACAACGGTCAGACATACTCCGGAGGAGCACTCTGCTTCATACAGATAACCAATTCGCTCATAGGGTTCGGTAGCCTGAACACTAATGCACAGCACGCAACCTCAAACCAGGTCATAGACTCCAATCCTACAAGCACAGTAAGCTCAAACATCCTTACAGAGGGTACCAACTGGGTCTTTGGCGCAAACAGCTTTGCGGCATACAACACCGTATGGAATCCAACCCCGTCTGTATCGTATGTGGGAAATATACTATACCCGTATCCCAACAATCTTATAGACACAGGCATAATCGTGCCAACGGCAGGAAGCAATGATATCTATTTCGGAGTGGGCATACCTCCTGGCGAGCCTCCCGGACCATACTCCCAGAACATCATCCTGGAGAACTCGTGCTAATATATGCCATCGGTCAGGTTACAAAAGCGCAATTATTTGTCGCGTCTATTCACTTTTTCGCATCGTTTAAATACCATAAAACCCCATATCCATGCATATGTTACATACCCAAAAATGCCGCTAATGCATAGTGTTTAAATATATGTAAAACAGAATATGCTATTGGGCTGCTTCTGGGGAAATAACCTTATGTGCGTTTGCCATGTTCAACAACGAGGATGTTAACAAGATAGTGCTGAAGGTGTACGATAAGAGCATCAGCGGAGAGAAGAGGGCGCACAACTGCAACCTCTGCCAGATATACAAGAGGGAGATAGCCAAGGGCGACAAGGAGGCGCTGGTTTTCTACAGGGACCATATCAATGAGTTTGTAAAGAAGTACAATGGAGCCACGCTTATTTTCAACGTTAAGTCAAAGAGGCAGGCACTGCCAGTCTCTTCAAAAGCGGGTCCGTCAAAAAAGGTTTAAAAATCCCTGGATAAATACTTGAATGGATAGATATGGATTCCATTGACAAGGCCGGCCGGAAAGAAATTACTTCAAGGTTGGAGGATTTAAGGCATAGCAGGAAAAGGAAGCCGATAATAGCCACAACGCATATGAGGATAACATTCGTGGGAGGAGGCACGGATCTTCCCGAAGTATACACAAAAATAGGCCATGGTTCTTCGGTCGCTGCGACCATTGACGACTGGTCATCGATAATAATAAACAGGAGGGACGACCACAAGATAGTGCTGCGTTATTCTAATTTTAAGGAATATGATAGCGTGAGCGAGATCGAGCACAAGCCATTCAGGATTGCGCTGGAACACGTTGGCATCACCGGAGGGATAGAGATAGCAAGCACTGCCAGCCTCTCATACAAGGAGGGTGGGGTCGGCTTGGCGTCAGGGAGCGCATTCATGGCATCATTGCTCAACGCGCTTTACTCGCTGCAGGAGAAATACATGACGCCGGAGCGGCTTGCGGCAGACACCTATTACGTCGAGAGGGAGCTCATGGGCACGAGCTGCGGGAAACAGGACCAGTACATGGTAGTGAACGGCGGCGTCATGCACATGAGGTTCAATTCCGATGAATCGGTGCAGACAACGCCATTGACATTGAGCCTCGAGGAGACGATAAGGATGCAAAACTCCCTTGTTCTAGCATACACCGGCAGGCGCAGGTCCGCAGACCAGATACTGAAGCAGCAGGCAGCCGATGCAAAGGACCACACCGACGTGGAGATAAAGATGCGCGACCTGGCCGATGAAATGCTTGTCAGGCTCAGGAACAGGGAATGGGATTCGATAGGCACCTTGATGGACAGGAACTGGGAGTTGAAGAAACAGCTGACCGACGGCATAAGCAACCCCGAATTTGACAATATATACTACGGCGCAAAATCGAACGGCGCAGCCGGAGGCAAGATCATAGGCGCGGGGGGAGGCGGGTTCTGGCTGTTCTGGGTCCCTCAACGTAAGAGAAGCGCGCTTCTCGGGTTCCTTGAAAGCGAGGGGATAAAGGAGAGGCCATTCCAGATAGTTTCAGAGCCCAGCACCGTGCAGGGCTGATACCTGGCACCGGGCCCGGTCCATGGCATCACGGTATATTGTATCCGCTTGTCCATGCGGCGGTATACGCCACGTTTGCTGGTGAGCCGATGTTGTTCAATCCTCCGTAGTCGTTTCCGTTTCCATTGAGTTGCCACCATGCTGTCACGTTTGCCGGCCTTACCGGCACCGCGCCTATCCCCTGTGAATACAACGTCTGCACTTCGGCCACGGACAGCGTGGCATTATAAAATTGCAGGTTTGACATATCGCCCACAAAGGGCGCAGCTCCTCCGGGATACTGGTTTCCTATGAATATAGGATATGTGGATGAGTATGTCGTCTGGCTGCCACTCCCCGCATCCGCGCCGTTCACATAAAGGATGAAATTGCCAGGTGGCGAAAAGGTTACTGCCACTTGGTACCATATCCCGCTCAAGAGGGTGGTAGAGGATCCTACCGATGACTGGCCATAGACGTTAACCCTCAATGTATTGGAATTCACATAGAACTGGAATCCGTTTGTGGTCCATGCTGTGCCCGATGTCTTGGTGAAGATGTTCTGCTCCCCTCCCAGTTGGTTTAATTTTATCCATGCGCTTATCGTGAAAGGGTATTGGAGGTTCAGCGACGGGGAGCTGCCCACGCTGATCAATGAACTTTCGCCGTTGAATTGCGCCACAAACTGCGGCTGCATGTTTGTGCATTCGCCCGTAAGGGCAACTGTGCTGGTCAACCCCGTGCTTTGCCTTTCGATAATGCATGTCCCAGCGTGCGCCCTCTGCGTTGTCGCGCTATTGCTTCCGCCAAAAACTCCCAAAGTATACAGCCCTGCGAGCGCAACCGTGACTATTGCTATGGCCCATCCCCAAGTCACCAGATATTCCATGGAGGATTGTGCCTTCCCCACGGTTGCGGGGCGTTTCTTGAAGCTCATTCGTTTTTAATGCTATGGGAAACATTATAATCCTTTTGAACTTTTATGACATATAAAAAAGGGAAGGCAGGTATAGCAAAGATCCATTCGCATGGCACCCTGGCCAGTCACGGAAGGAATAAAAATTCTGATTACAATTTGATATGAGGCGATCGCATGATAGACGGATATACCGATGTGGCAGTTGTTGTATCAGACAAGGAGAAGGCGAAGAAGTGGTACACAGAGAAGCTGGGTTTCAGGGTCGTCCTGAATAAGGGCCATGCAATATGTGTAAGCCCCAATGTTGAGGGACAGGGAGCCCTAGCCCTCCATCTTTGTGCCGGATTTGTCCCTCTCGATCCCGGCAACACAGGGATAGGCTTCACAGCAAAGGACTTTGACAAGACATGCGAAGAAATGGCGAAAAAAGGCGTGAAGTTCTCCGTTCCGCCCAAGGACATGGACGGCTACAAGTTCGCGAAGTTCCTTGACCTGAATGGAAATGAGTATTGGCTCTTTGACAGCGACCAGGCGCAGAGGATAAGGGATTCGAAATGATGGCGTGGTAAAATATGGCACTTCCTGGAATATGGATAAACTGGCCCGTGCTGCTTGTCTGGGCGGTTTTCTATGGGTATTGGGCATTCTCCATACTGTACGATGCTTTTTCAGGCAAACTGAAAAAGGTTGAAAAGTCCCCAATGCCGGCGTTGCAGGTGGCTGAAAGGATGCTTTTGCTGGCCGCTCTGTTTTTGGTGATTATGAGGTTTGGGCAGCAGTACTACCCCCTCGGCGCAATTGCCATCCAGGCATCAGTATTTTCGCCATATTCCGGAATTGCAATTGCCATTTTAGGTATTTTGTTTGCGATATGGGCAAGGATTCATCTTGGCGGAAATTGGAGCCCCCAGGCTGAAATGAAGAGAGGTCAGACAATCACTCGGACCGGACCATACGCGATAGTAAGGCATCCCATCTACCTTGGCATAACCTTGGGAGTAATCGGCTCCGCCATATTTGATGGGACCATTGGCGGGTTGATCGCCATTGCGCCCGTGCTGATATTCTCCTACCTCAGGATATCTACAGAGGAAAAATTGATGCGTGAGAAATTTGCCAAGGGGTACGTTGAATACAGAAGGAAGGTGAAGGCATTCATACCGGGATTGCTGTAGAGCGGAGCATGGAGCAAAGGGAATAAATAGCAGACATGCGTAATCCACAATAATGGAATATACGCCGGGCGTTTGCAATATAGGAAGAAAGGAGGTTAGAAGGAGATATACCCTGGCCGCGGCTTCGTTTGTAGTGACTGCCGTTATCTTGTACACCATTCTCTCATTTAACATGCCGCGCCAGGTATTGTTGGTCTCCCTGATACCACTTATGGTTGGTTTTGAGGGATTTTACCAGGGATATCTTCATTTCTGTGCCGGATTCGCCGCAGGAGGCATATACGACTTTACCGGATCCGGCGGCTCCAGGAACAGGGTAACAGACCCAAAGGCCCATAAAAAGGACATGAGGATGGCCAACAAGATTCATGCATATTCCATCCTCTCGGCCCTTGTCATAACCGCAGTTATTTATTTTTCTTTGTAAATAATACTATTGGATAAATTCACGTGATAACATGGCACTTGATATAGAGAAGAGCACGACCGCCCTGGTCGTTATAGATCTGCAGAAGGGAATCGCCTCAATGGGCCGCCCCCTTGCGCCATATAACGCCGATACCGTGATAAAAAACGCGGCCAGCATTGCCGATGCGTTCAGGAGGAACGGGATGCTGGTGTTTCTCGTGCACGTTGTTGCATCGGAAAAGGACAGGCTTAATGTGGTTGTGGATGATAATCCATGGGGGGCAATGGGCGCACGCAGCCCGGACTGGGCGGATTTCGTGCTGGAGCTTGGTCCAAAGGAGTCAGATGTCATAATAACAAAAAAGCAATGGGGGGCTTTCTATGGGACAGATCTCGAACTTCAATTGAGGAGAAGGGGCATAAAGACCATAGTGCTGTGCGGAATATCCACAACGCACGGGGTCGAGAGCACTGCAAGATTCGCATACGAATACGGATTCAACCAGATATTTGCAGAGGATGCGATGACCGCAATGACTGACGAGATGCACAATTCATCCATCAATAATGTCTTTAAGAGGATGGGTAGGGTCAGGAAGACCAGGGAAATAATCGAAGCCTTTGATGTTTCGGTGATTGAATGACTTGCTATGCGACGGACAGGGGGGTTCCGAAGGAGATATTGAGGATGAGAAGGATTGATGTCGGCGCAGCTTGGGACATGCAGAAATGTGCAATTGAGAGGGAGCAGATGGAGCTGCGGAGAAAAAGGAGGCAGTTGCGCGGTTCCCTGTAGATTCTGCTGTTGATATGTTAATCTGTTGATTTGATGGAGGGAGGCGGCAAATTCAGCGGAAAACGTGTCAAGCTGGACGATCTGATCAGGGGCTCCCCGCGGCCCGTGGACCAGCTCGGCTTCCATAACTTTATCAGGAACCATGCCTTTAGGAAGAAGATGTACTCGGCCTTCTGCATGTTGTTGGAGGAGAAAGAGGGCATCGCGGTCCTTGAAGCATTCAGGGCCATAGTCGAAAAGAGAATGGGGCAGCCGTGGACGCCAGAATATGCAGGGGGAATGACGATGGCCTTGATTGCGTCGGTCAATAAGTACGACGGCAATATCGATCATGATTATAATAGGGCGATCGGACTTCCAAGGAAGGCGCTTGATGAGGGATTCATCACCAGTTTCAAGAAAAGCGCCAACGAATTGTGCAACTCCTATGCGGTCTACAGCCTTGCTGTTGTCGAGCACTGGGCATTCATGAATAAGATAATGGAGATTGGGAAGGGCATGGACACCGTTACTGAAAAGGAGCTGGCGGGCATTCTCAGGGCTGGATTGGCGCAATACGCACATAGGAATCAGTACTAATGGCGTGGCATCCTGATCCGTAAACTATATGGAGTTCCTCGCCATGAAATGCCGGTAAGGTGGGAAAGGCAAAAGCATAAGTATTTACAAAATTAAAACAACTTTGCGCAAATGATGATTGCAATGACTTTAGCCGATAAAAAAATTATCCGGGAAATGGGCCCGCAAATCGCCAAATCTACCGCCCACATAAGGGCTCTTGTTGAGGCGCAGCCAGAGGGGCTGAGGACCGAGATAGTCATACTGGTTAATCTATGGGATTGGGTCTGGGATATGAGGAAAAGGGACGTGGTGCACAAGTCGCTTTTCCTTCTGCAGGTCAAGAACGCCGGTGCGGCAATGGCGATCGAGAACCGTGAAAAGGACAGGGAGTCTGACCTATGGAGGAAAGGGGAAAACGCCGCAATGCTCCTGGGCGCAAGGCCGCAGATGGCGGTGGACGCTGCGGAGGCGTTCATAGACTATTGGGCATCCCTCAAGATATTTGAAGATGAAAAGGTGCAGGTGCGCACAAACTTCATATTAGCATTGGACGCGCTGCTAAAGGGTTCCAGAGCAAAGACGCTGCGTTCACTGATAAGGGGAGAGGGCGGGCTGAATTTTGCAGATAAGATATCGCTTTTTTCCAGACACGAACGCCCCTCGCATGCCAGGAAGGATTAAATATTTTAATTAGGTCAAGATTTTCTTGGTAAGACGCAATCCGGGACCAAGATCCATGCACGCTAAAAGCTAGGGGGATATGCAAAAGAAGAAGTGTGCTAGAAAATATCTAAGCCTTCCTTACGTTCTTTGCTCGCGGACCGCGGTCCCCGGCTTCCACTTCGTATTCAACCGTATCTCCTACAGCCAGGACTGCCCCATCTTGTATCGCAGTGCTGTGCACGTACACGTCTTTGCCATCCTCGCCGGTTATGAATCCAAAACCCCGCGAAGAGTCAAACATCTTTACTTTTCCTTTCATTAGATCACTTTTGTTTCGTATTACATTGAAAGCTCGAGCTTATAATAATTTGCAAATGGAGCCGCAGCGCAAAAATTGGCCGTTTTTGGCGCGTTGGGGCGTTTCACCTAGGTTTTTATACCCTATATTCCATTATTAATTATGAAGGAAAGAGGAAGCAGTGCACCCGTGCACAGGCGTGTGAGCCTCAAGCCGACGTATCGCGTGGTCAACATCGTGGCCAGCGCGGACCTGAATACGGATCTTGATCTTTATGCTCTAGCCAAGACCTCGCACGACATAGACTACGAGCCGGAGCAGTTCCCCGGTGCGATATTCAAGCTTCATGAGCCCAAGGCGGCGATGCTGCTATTCAAGAACGGGAAGATGATATGCACTGGATGCGGCAATGTGAAGGATGTCAAGAGGGCTGTGACCGAGACCATAGAGCTTATAAAGAAGTACAAGGCACAGACAAAAAGACAGGTCTCTTAGGAGTCGCGCCGGGCTTGGAAACAGAAATGGGAATCTCACCTTCTTAGGGATGGTCCCAGTATCGCCGCGTCGACCAATAATCTCTTATGCCAATGGATGCCCTTCTCCGTCAATCTGTACATGACATCGTTCCCTTTGCCAGTGAACTGCGCTACAAATCCTTCCGAGTACAATATGCCGAGTCCGTAGGCGAGGGGCCTTTTTGGTATCCCTAGCTCCTTTGACAATCCCAGGAAGGTCACGCCGGGTTTTTCACCTACCTTGAGCAGTATTGCAATCCTGCGCTCGTCGCCGAGCGCGGTAATGGTGGCCACCGTCTGCGGATCCATTGGCAGTTCCATGTCATCACTTGCAGTGCTTTGCATTGCCCAAATATTTAAACATATCTATGATGCGGCAGTGCTGCATCCTCATTCAAAACTGCGCCTGAAAAAATATAAATATCTGGATGGCACAGCATTCCACGGTAACATGCGACATACCTCCCCGGCTTCCTGCAGTCACACGTTTATCCAACCATCGAGCAAAAGGCATCCTCGATAGAGAGGAACGAGCCAGACATATTCGCCGCCATCGGAAAGCTCAATGGCGCAGGCCTCCATGTTACCGACATACAGTTTCATCTAACAGCAATTTTCCTTGCGGTCGGCAACGGACAGATAGCCGTGCGCTCCGATCCTGAAAAGGCATTCTGCGCGATGGGGTCAGAGAGCGAGAGCTGGAGAGAGATTGAAGCGAAAGCGGTCCGGATAATGAAAAGGGCGGGTTTCCGCCAGATGGGCTGGAGAATGGCGGACTTTGCCGTGCTGCCTGCGCGAAGATGAAAAGCGCCCGCGGATCCGCGGACAAACGCAACATATATATAACTTTCTTGAGTCACCTATTTATCAAAGAGAAACAGGCGCACATTCACAATGTCAAAGAAATCTGCCATTGCATCCAGGAGAATTGCAGCCGCAGTCTTGCTGCTCATCCCCTTCGCGGTCTATTTTGATGTTCCGTTTTATAACGTGGTGCAGCCCGAGGCTTTCGGCCTCCCGTTCTTTTATTGGTTCCAGTTGGCCATGCTTCCCGTCTCCGCATTGCTTTTCCTGATAGCCGCAATACTCATTGATATGAAATAGGTGTGAAAATGCTCGTTGACATATTTGGTATTTTGCTCTTCGTCGTGCTTTTCATAGCCTTTTCCTTAATAGCGTATTATGGCAGCAGGTTCAGGAAAGGGGATCTCAACAAGCTGTATGAGTGGGGCCTTGCGGGAAGAAAGCTCGGCCCGTACCTGAGCTGGTTCCTGCTCGGAGCGGATGTCTTTACCGCATACACCTTCGTGGCCGTGCCTTCGCTCGCGTTCGCGAGCGGGTCAGTGGCTTTCTACGCTGTCCCTTACGTCGCGATAGTTTTCGCCATAGCCATACTGACAATGCCGCGCCTGTGGAAGATAGCCAAGAAAAGGAATTACGTTACTGCATCTGATTTCGTAAAGGACAGGTTCAACAGCAGGGCGCTTTCCATACTAGTTGCGATCACCGGAGTTGTTGCTGTGCTTCCATACATAGCCCTGCAGATAGCCGGGATGCAGGCGGTGCTCGTGATAATGCTTTATGGGATGGCGAATGCATCAACAATAACAGAGATAGCTCTTGTATTGTCTTTCATAGTGCTTGCCGCGACAACGTTTACCAGCGGCTTGAGGGGCGTGACCCTTGGATCCGTTTTCAAGGATGTGCTGATATTCCTCACTGTAATCGTGGTGATAGTGGCCGGAGTGATGTATTTCGGAGGCTTCAGCCAGGCGTTTACCGCGATATCGACAGCAAAGGGCGCGGCTGCCGCCGCATACTCTACGCTCCCTGTCGCGACGGTCCCATCGTTCTTTACGTTGTTCCTTGGCAGTGCCCTCGCCCTGTATCTGTATCCGCACATAATAAACGGCAGCCTCTCCTCGAACGGCGTGAAGACCCTGAGAAGGAGCCTCTCACTGCTGCCAATTTATTCGATAGGGTTGGGATTGCTTGCGCTCTTTGGCATCCTGATATATGCGGTGCCAGGCGCGCTTGCGATAGTCAAGGCCACAGGCAACGGGCTGTTGACCGTGCCAGCGCTGATCGTCACAATACTTCCGGGATGGCTTGCTGGCATATGCCTCCTGGGCATATTCGTGGGCGGCATGGTGCCGGCGGCGCTCATGGCAATAGCTGGTGCAAACCTCCTTTCAAGAAACGTGGTGAGGGAATTCAAGCCGGAGATAACCCCGACCGGTGAGGCAAGGCTTGCGAAATGGCTCTCTGTCGCGTTGAAATTCATCGCTCTCGGCTTCGTCTTTGTCGTCCCCCTCACATTTGCCATACAGCTGCAGCTGCTGGGCGGCATAATAATACTGCAGATATTGCCGATAGTCTTCCTTGGACTGTTCACGAACAAGCTGGATTGGAAGCCGTTGGTCCTAGGATGGATGGCCGGACTCATCTCTGGCATATGGCTCGTTTTCGTGGCAAACAACTTCGCGGTGCTCAAGACCTCCAGCATAATCACCCCGCTCGGGCTGATATACATAGGGGTCATATCGTTGGCGATAAACCTGATAGTGGCCGTCGTCGGCTCATATGTGGTGAGGCATGCCGGTGCGTTCAGGGAAGGAAACATCAGCGAGACGGAATTGACCGGGACCTGAAATAAAAATCGAATCCTATAATCGTTGGTGAGATGATGCGAGAGGCAAAGGCGAAACGCAAACCCGCAATCCATGCAGATATATCTGACTGGAATGTTACCGATGCCCTTTCTGTCATAGACATGGACAGGTCCGGCTATCTCTCCTTCAGGAACTCTAGACGGTCGGGAGTGGAAATAGGGGCAAAAGCATTGTTGGACCTGGTGGATGACCTTTCCAGGCGCAGGGAGGCGATGGGTTTCCTGCTGGGGCACTCTTGGGAGAAAGGCGTATCGTTTGTAAGATACGTTCATTCCGATATACCATATGTGAGGAGCAGGTCTGGTCTTGACTACCGCAGGAAGGATTACATCAGGGAGCTGGAAGGCTTCAGGAGGGAAGGATTCGACGCACAGGCTGATCTCCACAATCACCCGTACGAAGATGACTACAGGATACCAATAAGATCCAGGCTGCGCCGCCTTCCTGTGCCATATCTACTGAGGCACGGCCTCTTCGAGGAACTTGAGGGCGAGGGAGGATTGAGCAGGAACGACAGGAAATCTGCCAGTAAAGACCATAGAAAACTAGAGGAAAAGGAGGTGGGCTACGCCAAGAACTTCTCCGGCGTTCTCAGTCTCTTCCGCGTAAAGCACGTCGATGCGGCGGTGAAGGTTCTGGTGCTTCACGAGGGCGGCTCGTGGAAGGATCCGGTCGGGATAAGAATAGCCGAACACTGCGAATAGGATGGCATTCCACACTCTGCAATGCATAGGCTCCCATGGACCAGAAAGGCATTAAAACGAAGCATGCAAACAATATAGGGAGATGATATTGCTGTTGCTGATCTATTTCGCATTTTTGCTGCTTATAGGGGCGGGCGCCGGGATCATCGGCTCGCTCAGCGGGCTGGGCGGCGGGATAGTTGTTGTTCCGGCGCTCACCGTGCTGCTAGGCCTCCCAATAGAGTATGCGGCTGGGGCAAGCCTGGTAGCGACAATAGCAACATCCAGCGGGGCAGCAAGCGCATACATAAAGGAAAGGATAGCGAACATAAAGATAGGGATGTCGCTCGAGATTGCTACCACACTTGGCGCCATTGCCGGGTCGCTGATCGCCGCATTCATCTACACAAACAATCTCTCCCAGGTCATATTCATCGCATTTGGAATGGTTCTCCTGGCCTCTTTTGTGCCGACATACCTGGAATACAGAAGGTCCGGCAGGAAGCTGATAAACACCGACTGGAGCACGGGGTTCTTCCAGCTTAAAGGAAAATATTACGATGACGCAAGGAAAAAATCCATAAGGTATTCTGGGTTCAGGTGGTGGTTCGGGGAATCCATAATGGGGATTGCAGGGGTGGTATCCGGCCTCCTCGGGATTGGATCCGGCGTGCTGAAGGTCATAGCAATGGATCTTGGAATGAGGCTCCCGATAAAAGTCACAACCTCTACAAGCAACTTCATGATAGGTGTGACAGCCGCGGCGAGCAGCGCAATATACTGGGCATTGGGGTACATGCAGCCATTCATAATAGCTCCGATAGTGATAGGGGTTCTCGGGGGCTCCTACGTAGGGTCAAAGGCCCTGAACAGGACAAGAAGCCCTAGAATAAGGGTATTTTTCATGCTGATACTCATGGTAGCGGGTGTAGAGATGATACTTAGGGGAATAGGGGTGGCTTGATGGACATGGAAACCAGAACCGCGCTCATACTGAGGACAGGAGTAGCGCTGTGCATACTGTTTGTGGCTGTCGGCGTAGCGCTTATCTTCATGAACTCCGGGGGCGGAGGGTTTTCGCTGGTCCAGATTGCATCCAGTGCGTCCACTGTAAATTCATCCAATATTGGCATCGCACAGATAGTTTCCGGATTGTTCGGCCTTGACGGACTCAGCTTCATCTTCGTGGGAATCATAATACTCATAGCCACTCCGATCGCAAGGGTGCTTTTCTCCATTTTTGCATTCTCCATTGAAAGGAACTGGCTTTATGTAGTAATAACGTTGATAGTGTTCATCAACCTAATGGTGGCGATATTCATCGTGCCAATGCTGATCGCCCATTGAGCCAAGGCAAGAGAAATGATAGATGTTAACCTGAGACTTACAAGCACGAATCATCAATGCAGCGAATAATGTAGAAAAAAGGGCTGGACAACGACGCCCAGCCAAAAGTCATATCAATTTACTCCTTATGGGGTTATGCCAACAGTCTGCGCAACGCATACAACTGAGGCTCCTGCATTTGCAGGTCCAGTGCCGCCAAGACCACCAGCGGTTGCAAACTGAACTACCCAGCTAAAATTGCCGTTTATGTTTCCGAATGCCCCATGTATGTACCCGCAAGGTCCTATTGGAAAATTAGACCCATATTGGTTCTGTCCTGTTGCACCCGTGATCCCCACGATCAAGGACATCAAGACTGCACCCATGCCGACTATGCTCAATGTTCTGTTCATTGTTTCACCGATATTTGTTCCGCCCAACTAAATATTTAATAGGATAGGGTTGTAAACGTCTATAGCCAAAGCCGACCGCAACCAAAAGATTTAAGTATGACAAAATTGATATAATATAGCACAGAAGAAGGCAGAAAGGCTCTAATTCTATGTAAAAACAAAACAAAATAAAGTGAAATAAATGTACGGAGACGAAGGAAGCGAAGGAAGAAGCGGATCATACGGCGGAAGAGGCAGATCCTATGGAGGAGGCGGAGGATACCGAGGAGACAGAGGCGGCTCATTTGGCGGTTCTAGCGCTCCAAAACCTGTAAAGCCGGGCGACGAGGTAGAAGTTAAAATCGAAGCTGTGGCCTCAAAAGGAGATGGCATTGCCAAGAAGGACGGATTCGTGATCTTCATAAAGGGTGCGAAGGAAGGCGAAACCGTAAAGGTAAGGGTCACGGAGGTCAGGGAAAGATTTGCGGTAGGAGAAGTAATAGTCTAACCCAAATCCAGTTTGTATTTTTTTTATTTTTCTGAAATGCGTAGCGCAAGCTTTGCACCTTCGGATTTTTATGGAAAAGCGATATATATTGTAAACAATAAAGCATTATGGAGGCAAAATGACCAACCTGGGCAGCATCAAAACAAAACTTCTGTCTGTGCACAGATACACCGAGCCGGAAGTTGAAAGGATAACGCCAAAATTGGAGGAGATAGACAGGATAAGGAATGAGAAGCGTGCTGTCATTCTTGCGCATTATTACCAGATACCGCCCATCCAGCTCATCGCGGACAAGGCGGGGGATTCACTTACGCTGGCAATGGCAGCAAGGGAGTTGGGCCCAGGCGACGGTTTGGTAGTATCATCCACGGTGTATTTCATGGCCGAGATGGTCAAGCTGCTGAATCCGGACAAGAAGGTTGTCATTCCCGATGTGGCGGCAAGCTGCTCGATCGCGGAGGGGATGAATGCGCAAACGGTCAGAAGGATCAGGGAGACCTACAACGACGCCGCAATAGTGGCATATATCAACACGACGGCGGAGGTCAAATCCGAGGTTGATGCGGTTTGCACATCGGCAAACGCCGAAACAGTGATCAAGAATATAAAGGGCAACCAGGTGATCATGCTGCCGGACTACTTCTTCTCCAAGAACATCTTTGGAAAACTGGGCAAGGCGCTTCAGGACAGGAAATGCCTGGCATACAGGGGAATAGAGAGGGGGAATATTGTCCTAGAAAATGTGTCCAATGGCAGCGAGGAAAAAATATCTATAGAAGAAGCCGCAAAACCGATCCTTCCGGACGGCACGTGCATGGTGCACAACAAGTTCACCCCCATTGATATTTACGAGTACAAGAGCCGGGGCAATATCGATGTTGTCCTTGCACACCCCGAAGTCCGTCCGTCAATTGCTGCTTTGGCCGACGTCGTAGGAGGCACAGGAAAGATGATTCAATACCTGAGGACGAACCCGCAGGCCAAGAAAATACTTTTCATCACGGAATGTGATATGGCAGCGCCATTAAGGGAGGCCTTCCCGGAAAGGGATTTCTTCACCCCCTGCAGGTTTTGTGATTATATGAGGAAGAACAATCTTGACAACCTGCTGAATTCGCTGAGGAACGAAGTCCACGAAGTCAAATTGGATCCCAAAATAGAGGCGGGGGCTAGGAGATCCCTGGAAAGGATGTTTGAGCTCACCGATGGCAAAAACCCTGAAGAGTAATGCAAGATGGGTGGCATGCCCCAAACGAGGCTAACGAAAGCATTGTGGCCAGAATCCCATCCGGCATTTTGGTTCCCGGTGGCTGCGGCGCTCGCGTTATTTTTTCATTACGAATGCTCCTGCCTTCCAGTTCCCTATTATCCAAACCAGGGTTCCCAGCAATATCGCTGCTACTCCCGCCCAGATGTATGTCATCAATCCACCTGAGTAGTCACCGTAAAGCCATACTCCAGTCCCTATCAGGATTAGGGCTATCCCAATTATATCCAATTTTGTAGATAATCCGTTCATTTTCATCAAGCAAAAAGCCGCTATGATCAGTATTAGCAGGATCCATGCGCCAAGCTCAAGCGCAAGACCGCCTGCCTGGTTGGATGCGGTTGTTGTATAACCATTGTTCTGCCCTCCACCAGTGTTCTGTGCTGTCGTTGTGGTTGCGGGAGGTACGGACGTGGTGGCTACCGAGCTGGCAACAGCGGTAGTTGTCGCATTGGTCTGGTTCGTGGTGGTTATCAACATCTTCACCACATTAACCACTATTGTGGTATTGCTCGTTGATGGGTCGTCCCCGGTTGCCTGCAGCACCAAATCATGACTGCCCTGCGTTGCAGTGGACGATGCGCTTATTATCAAATATCCCGAATACGTGGGATCACCATATGATTTGCTTATCGTAACTGTTATCCCCTGCGCTGCTAGCGCCGTCTCGTTCACAATAACAAGGTTCGTCCCCCACGTGTTGCCTGTTGCAAGGTTTACGCTGTAATTTACATTAATGCTGGATCCCTGTCCAATTGCGACAGTGCTCTGGGAGACGCTTATGCTTGATGTCCCGTATCCGTTCGCTGCCAATGCAAGCGGCATAATCGCCATTAGCGCAAAAAGTCCAATCAGCCCGCGCACTGACCTACGTCCATTCATGCAAACACCAATAAATTATCAATGAAAAGGCTTAAATAATTTAATCTGAAACACAGGAACCAAAAATTACAGAAATGATTAAATACACGGGTTGCCAAGCCAAAGCATGGCGGAGGAGGAAGAAGGCTGCAGTGCATGCAATGGCACGGGACAGGTGCGTTGCGCAGGCACCTGCAGTGATTGCGGGGCAACGTGCGGCAAAGAGGTGCAGTGCGCAAAATGCGGCGGATCTGGCGAGGTTGAGGAGGAAGAGTCATAAGATTTACTCCAAATTGTATCCCGCATATGTGCGTCTACATCTTGGTATCGTCAGCACGGCTTTCGATATAGCTGGTTTCTTGGCAAAGACCTGATTTTAAAACGACCAAAAAGCTAAGATACAATAATACAATAAAAATTGTTATCCAAGTCCGATCCCGGGGCAGGGTAAAAGGTGCAGGGACTCTAAAAAGAAGATTTGGGAGATCTAGCAGACAAAACTAATAGTGATACTCTTTTATAGTTGCGATTGCACTAATAGTAGTGTGTGGTGTGATCATGGCCTCTGAAATAATGCTTTTTCTCGCAGAAAGGTGGCGGGACCCAAAGCAAGACAAAGTTAAAGGGAAGCTGGTGAATGAAAGGATATTGTTGGAAAAAGTATTGGCCGCCAGTACAGATTCCACATCCAAGCACGTACTAGGACTTATTAGTGACGCAGATGAGACCGTAGATAATGGGACATCAAATCAGTTTGTTGAAAAAATAATAAAATTAGACGACGTCACCGCGGGCAATCTATACACAATATTGGGTAAATTGATGGTAAAAAATCCACTTAAACTAAAAAAGTCTGATATAATCATCATGAACGCGATTAGATTGGATCTCCTTAGAGGACTGAACTACAAGCCCCCTGCGCAAGAGATTGAACTGGAAGACCAGTAGAAAGCTATGACTGCGCAGCATTCATGGAAAACCAAATGCAAGCAGCATCCCGAAAAAAAGCGTTACAAGAAAGGCTGAGGCCAAAAAGACCGCCGTTCCATTTTTAAACTCCCTAAAATTCCCTTCTGTTAGGTGGTTTAGCGCTATCATTATAATCGATACAACGACCAAAAAGGAAAGAGCAATTGGAAACCAAACTATGAATATTGACGATGAAGTTCCGATTGCTTGATATGTGAAATTTACACTCAATGCGCCCAGAGCGGTATACCAAAGCATAGTGGTTATTACCCCGGCAATAATGCCCAGTATCGCACTGACAAGCAATTCCGATATGCCGCTCTCGTTTGAATTGAACACAGATATGACATAGTATAG
>DAIDAE010000017.1 GCA_027310755.1 Candidatus Micrarchaeaceae archaeon
ATCTTATATTTATGAAATAATTTCAGGTTTCTCTACCTTCGGTTTAACTCCAGGTATCCACCTTATCATATTGAACTCCTTTCTCGATCAAAAGGCAGGAAAGCAGAACAAGAGTGAAGACAATGCGGTGGAACTTGCATTAGCGCTCATTCCTAAGGAATAGTAAAAGGTTAAATATCAGTTTAAGGTGAGCACTAGATTATATGCCATCCAAATTCGTTGATATCGAGTCTCCTTATTCTGCACCAACTCCAGATGGAGTGAAACTGAATATCAGGTATGCCAGAGCGGCCGTGACAGACTGCCTAAGGCGCGGAGAAATACCATATGCATCACACCTATTCTTTACGCAGACAGGGATCCTTGATGACAATGTACCTAAGGACCGTGAAATTGGGATCCTAGCAGGAAAGGAAATGATCGAGAAGCTCGGAGCCACAACCGTTGTCTACACCGATCTCGGCATATCAAGAGGGATGCAATTCGGAATAGAGGCCGCACTAAGGGCCGGAAGGCAGGTGGAGTATAGAACTCTGGGAGAGGAATGGCATGTGGAGATACTAAGGCGCGAAGAGAGGCATTCTCACAAGGATGTCTGGTAAATTATCTAAACCGGTACCGCTCCTATGAAATGGCCTATAAGGTATCCGGCGAATCCTGCTATCATGCCTATCATTAGCATTCTAAGTCCGCTTGCCCAGAGCGAACCTACTGTTGTCTTGGCCTCATAGGCTCCTATGAAGAAAAGTGCTATTGCGCTGATTATAACCGAAGCTATAATCCCGGTGTGTACCACCGGAGTGAAAAGGAATGGAAGCAGAGGGATGATAGAGCCTATAAGCGTGGCCGTGCCAACCAGCATAAAGCTCCTGAACGGCTGCTTTTTATTCACCGGGGACAATCCGAGTTCAAAAGCCATCATAATCTCCAGCCAAGCTTTTGGATTAGATATTATCATTTTAGTTGCCTGCTTGAGCTCCCTCCCTTTGTAACCCCACTTCTCGAAGATTACTCTAATCTCATCCTCTTCAATTTTAGGAACTTCTTTAATTTCTCTCAGTTCCCTATCAACTTCCTTAAGGTAAAGATTCCTCCTGGCGTTTGTAGAGGTATAGGCTACCGCAGCCATAGATATCGTCTCTGCACCAAGCGCAGCAAGGGCCGCGACAAGCAAGATCGTGACGTTTGCAGTGGCAGCGCTTACCCCAAGAACTATTCCCAATACATTGACCAATCCATCCTGGCTTCCAAGTATGAAGTCAGATAGGAAAGTAGGGTGCGAATGCCCATACTCGTGCATAAGCGCGCTCTTTGGCATAAAAGAAAAGCTCTTCAAAGTTTTATAAGGTTATGTATGTGCTATTTCCTTTTCAGCGACACCATTATGAATTGCCCTTTTTCACGGATGCTCGATATTCTCAGGCGCGTTTTTCCTACCGTTTCCCTGAACTTGTCCATCCGCAGTGCGTGAGCCCTTGCTCCCCTGGCAACGCCATGCAACTTCCCCACATTGAACTCATAAATCCTTATTTCGCCATCCCTGTTAAGGAATTTTGACAGGTAGTCCAGGGATTCCACCTTGCGTTGCCAGTGATGGTATGACACGCTTGCGAATATGATGTCGAACCTCCTTTCCCTGAACGGCACATGCCTGCTCGAACCCACCGCAAACCTCGCGTTTTCAAGCCCTCTCGCCCTCCATGACGCTATCTTTATCATTTCAGCCGACGGGTCTATGCCAAAAACATCGATATTGCCAATCTTTGCAAGCCGAATCGGAACGTCTCCCGGCCCGGTTCCCACGTCCAATACGGTTTTTGCGCCGGATTTCCTTATGTCGCCTGCGGCAAAATCGTAAATCCCATTCATCGGGAGAATCTTGACCCCAATAAAGTATAGAATTGACAGCAGCGGCCCGAATTTCTCCTCCCCGTCAAGGTAGTAATCCACCATGGTAATTCATAATCAGCAAGCTCTATAAACTTTTAATAACATCCATTTCTGTGTTTCAATGGCGCTGAAGATACTTCTTACCGGTTTCGCCCCATTCATGCACTATAAGTCCAATCCCAGCGGCAAGGTCGCAATGAGCCTGAACGGCCAAAAGATAGGGGAGGCAGAGGTCGTTGGCAGGGTCCTGCCCGTGGAACACAAACTCGCCGCCTCGCAGGTCCACGAATTCATGATGACCGAGAAGCCCGATATCGTCATAGGCACCGGCATCTTTGCCTCAAGAGGCTGCATATCGCTGGAAAACATCGCGATAAACCGGTACTTTTTCAGGGACAGGGATAATGAAGACGAGACATACGAGGCCCTGTATGAGGATGGAAAGGAGGCATATTTCTCCACGCTGCCGCTATCCGGCATAAAGGACGCGTTGCAGGGGAAGGGGATCCCGGCCGAGCATTCATTTACCGCGGACACCTATGTTTCAAACGAGGTTTTCTATGAAATAATGCGCTCCGCGGAAAAAATGGGGATAAAAAAAGCCGGTTTCGTCCATCTCCCAATATCCGAGGCAAACGTGATAGACATGGATAGTCTTCATTATGTGCAAAGGCTTGGGATACCAAGCATGAGGAGAAGCACCATGGAGAAGGCGATGAGGCTCATCATCGAGGAATCAGTAAAGCTGTACTGAACTACGCCGCGTCATGACCGACCCTCTTTTAATTTTTTCCAGACAAGCATGCCCTGATCAATGGGATTTAATGGAGGATAGTGAATACAGGAAAAGGAAATCGACAAAATGGCTGTACACCGCCCTGCCGGCCAACATAGCCATGGGCCCGATATCTACGCTCATCGCGCTCTACATACTCTCGCTCGGGGGCTCGATCGTGAATGTCGCGTACGCGATCACGCTGGGCACTGCGGTCTCCATACCCGCATCGTTCTTCTGGGGCAAGATCGCAGACATATACAAGCAGAGAAAGTTCCAGATAGTCCTGTCGTACACCTGCCTGGCCCTCTCGCTCCTCGGTTTCTACTTCGTCAAGACCATACCGGGCATCACCCTCTTCTATGCCGTTTTCTCCTTTGTCATAGTTGGCGCGGCAACGCCCCTCAACCTGCTCATAATTGAGGACAACCCCGACAAGAAATGGCCCGCGCTGTTCTCAAAACTCCAGATGATATCAGGAATAGGTTCGACAATTGGCTTTGTGATAGCCGCGGTTGTCACTGGCTTCCTCAATCTCGATTCCCTTATACTCCTTTTGCTGGCGGTAGCCAGCATCGCCGTCATAACTGCGGTGCAGTGGATATACGAGCCATCCTTTAAGTTTGGCAGGAGCTTCTTCGTAAGGTCGCCGTTCGTATACCTGTCCAGGATCTTCTTCCAGCCGATAATGATACTGATATTGCCGGAGGTCGCGGCTGTTAAGAAGATAATAGACCTGACCCGCAGCCGCCGTGTGCCCTTGCGTCCCAAGATCCTGCAGAGCCCAATGAGACTAATGTATGCGAGCAGTTTTGTCTTCTTCCTTGGCACCGGCTTCTTCAACACCGTATACCCTGCCGGACTGAACCAGATCGGGCTCGCGCGGTCCGGCGTCTTCATCATACTGTTCTTTGGAATACTGATCCAGACCCTCACATTCAGGTATGCGGGCGCGTTCATAGGCAACAGGTCGAAACCCAGGTCGATCAAGGATTCGCTTACTCTCAGGGGTTTAAGCTACATACTGATCGGCGTATCGTTTGTTGCAGTGCAGGGCCTCGGGTTCTTCCTGGTCAATTCGCTGCTGTACCTGCTCTCCTCCGGGCTGGCATATGCGATATTCTATACTGCATCCAACACGCTGCTCTTCAAGTTCATTGGCAGCGGAAGCAAGGGCAGCGCGCTCGGCGTGTACACCGCCATGATGAGCGTCGCCGGCCTCGCAGGCGCGCTCCTTTCAGGTTACACTGCGCTGTACATAGGGTACTGGTTCACATTTTCACTGGCCGGGGTTCTTGTTCTTGCAAGCGGGTTCATGTTCAAGTATCTGCCAGATTAATGGTTTATTTCATGGAATGCCTTGTCTAGGTCGCTCTTTGATGCGGTCAGCCAGCCCCCCGATGGGCCGGCGCTTATTTCGTATCGGTCCGCTTCAAATCCTTTCACCACGGCATCGGCCATTTCAGCCGCAGTTATGCTGTAATCCGTCTTGGGAAACGGCTTCCCCTTCAGCTCTGTGTCATGGACGGTCGGGGGTATTACCTCAAAGACCTTGACCGAAGTGTCCCTGAGCTGGTGCCTCAAGGACATTGTGAAGGAGTGTATTGCCGCCTTTGTGGCGCAATATATTGGAAATATTGCAAGCGGAACGAATCCGAGCCCAGACCCGACGTTGATTATCGCAGACTCCTTCTGCTTCATCAGCAAAGGCATGAATAGCGCCGACATGTAGACCTGCGACTTCAGGTTTATCTCAATTTCGTCCTCGTTATTGAGCAGATCCCCCATGCCTTTCCTGAAATCTATCGATCTCTGGATCCCAGCGTTGTTGACCAACACGCTTAAACCAGGAAAATCCTTACTTATCCAGTCGTAAAGCTCTTTTCTTCCGCTCTCACTTGCGATATCACATTTCTTTATGTTGAGTTCAGGAATCTTCTTCCTGGCTTCATCAAGCTTCTCCTGTCTCCTTCCGCAGATTATTACGGTATTTCCCAGTTTCGCAAACCTCTCCGCAATCGCAAAGCCTATCCCCGTAGCGCCCCCGGTTATCAACACCGTATTCCCACCGAGCATCATAAAACTATTTCACCATAACCCTATTTATCGCTTGCCAGGAGCTCCGAAGCCCTCAGCAATGCCACAAGCTCCAAGCCGTTAAGTCCGAGCAATCCTGCCGCTCCTTCCTCGCGGTCAACCACGCATATAACCCTGGCCACCCGTGCACCTCTGTCCCTCAACAACCGCGCCGCAGCAACTGCGGTTTTTCCTGTCGTGGCCACATCCTCTATTATATCTATCGCCTCATTCGGCCTGATCTCACCGATCAGCCGTTCCCCAGTCCCGTGCGTACTGGCCTCCCTCCTTATTATCACGTAAGGCACGCCTAGCCTCATGGATACGGCGACTAAAAGGGGCACGGCGCCGAGCTCCACTCCCGCTACTCTCCCGGCAGTGACGCGTTTGGATATCTGCTCGGTAAGCACTTCCAAGATTGCAGGGTCTGTCGCTGCTTTTTTGATGTCCACATAGAATTTTGAAGGCCTTTCCAAGTGGGTGAGCTTGAACTCCCCAAATTTAATTGCACCGCCCTCAACCAAGAGCTCCCTCAACATATTGCGTTATTGGAAAGAGAAATATAAAAAGTATCATTTCTTGTTCAGAGTCATGTACCGTTTATGGTCATAGAACAACGCTACAGCCAGAAGCAGGACCACGATATCCCTTATTATCAGGTCGGTGAATCCGGATTCGATGAGCAGGCCGGCGATCACCTCGATCATGATGAGCACGCTGAGAACCGCTGCTATCCTGAGGTAGAAACCCGTGAGCACCGCCAGCCCCACCACGAGCATCACGGTTCCGTGCAGCATGACCAGCAGCGTAGGGCTGGCAAAGGTTATCTGTGGCGGGACAAATCCCACCCAATACCTTGGCTGTATTATCTCCCACGCCCCGAATCCCACCAGTATGACGGCGAGACTTATCCTCGTCAACAGGTGCCTTTTTTCATCATTGTCCAATCCATCAGCCCTTTATTATGTAGCCCGCTGTGTTAGTAAGTATTATTCCATCGTCACCCATGTTGTATTCCCCGCTTGGCGCGGAGTCGTCCCCAAGCGATAAATCTATGTAGTAAAGCTTCTCGCCAGGCAATATCGTATAGTTTCCGCCCGTCGTCGGGTTGCCGACTGCGGCAATTGTTATCCTTACGCTGCCGTTTGCAAGCTCCTGTTGTGTTATGTTGAATCCGGCTATGGCGCGCTGTGCGGTGCTGTTTGTTATAGGACTGGAGATCAGGTATGCGTATGTGGCGTAACCGCTTGCTGCCAGCGTAATGTTTGTTGCATTCTGCGAAGACGCGCCCTGCTGCTGTGCAATTGTGTTTGTTGCGGCCGTGGCACCGGCATTGACCATGGAGGAGATGCCGAATGTAACCGCCAAAGACACCGCCACTATGCCTATGAATATTAACTTGTCCGGATGGGGCATGGATATCATTTTGCCCGGACGCATTTAAAAACGCTTGTATGGGATGGAGTCAGCAGGAGGGAAACGAGATCAAAGAACGAGCCCTCCTGCACTTAAATTCAATTCACGACCCCATCATGTTTGGTGTTGGCATCCCAATATGGATTGCTCTGTGGTCATATATATATCGTCCAGTATTCTTTCCGATAGCGCCCTCTATCTCCATTCCATGAGCAGCATGCCTATTGTTATGAAGATGAGCCCGGGTGCAAGATAGCTCCATGATCCTGGCACGGCTACGAGCACGAACACGACTACCGGGAGAAGCTGGAGGTCCGAAAGCACGTAGCCGGTTGCAACTGCTCCCCTCCCAAATTGGGTCAGCACCTTGAATACGAGCGTCTCAAGGTAGAAGGAGAGCATCAGCATGAAACCCATCACAATTATAAGGGTCAGATAGGCCGAGCTTATCTGCGGTATCTGAACGGACGGCAATAGCACCAGCAGTGCTGCGCCAAACAATACCACCTCGGTGAGCTGTATTGGGAACATTACGCTGAATGGATTCTCTATTCTTTTTGTGGAGAGGTAGTAAAAGTAGGTTGCCGTCCCATAAACCAGCACAAGCGCAATGCCGGTCCCCGCTGCCGATGTGCTTATGGCCAGTGTCTGTCCGTTCAAGGTTAGGGATTCCAGCACCATCCCCCCGGCTATGAAGAGCGCACCGGCGTAGTACAGGCCTGCGAGCTGCTTGTATTTCGATGAGAGCGCGAGCAGCGCGGTGAAGACCACTATCTCCGCGGACGCGAAGGCGCTGGCCGGCGCAAGCCCGTTGTTTGCTATTGTGACATAGAACATATAGTTGCCGAGCGCGAAGAGCGCTCCGGAGACAATCGGATACTTCAGCTGGTCAAGCCTGAGCCATATCCTGCCCCTTGCAATTATGAGGATTATTCCGGATGACACGGCCTCTATCAAGAGAAGCGAGAATATCGGCGAGAGGCCGCCCCCGGATATGGACATCACAGCGTTCGAGCCAAGGTACCAGATGGAATATGCTATCGATGTGGCCAAGGCAATCGCATAGCCATAGTATTTTGTGTGCTGTTTCCTCCCATCCATACGGTCGGTTAAGAGTAAGAACCGGCATTTATATACTTTGCTAAAATGCCTGTCAGATGCCTTCCGGAATGTTGTATGTGCGGGTGCGCCCGCCCCTCTGGAGCAAATCGAGTTCCGGTCCTATTTCCCTTATCTTGTGCGCCCACCCAAAAAGCATGCCGCCCAGCATCTCGTTCACCCTGCTGCGCTTTGCTATGTATTCCAGATCGTCGCTCATCCCCGGATGCTTCATGAATCCCTGCCCCCTATACCAAAGCAAAGGGTACTGCTCTGGCGGCTCAAGTCTTTCCCTCGCAATCCTGACCAGCGACTCCACAACACGGTAATCCTCGTTGTATATCGCGGCGACGAGGAGCGTGGCGTATCTCTCATTCCTGCCCCTGCCGCAGGCAATCTTCTCATCGTACCCAAGAAATACCCTGAGAAGGTCCCATTTTGTAAGCTCCGATAGTGCGCTGGCCGGCACCGAGTGCGAAAGTATCCCTTTCTTGATTTCGCCCACATTGCATCTTTCTACCATGCTCTCAAGCCATAAAGCGCCTTGGCCGGGATTTGAACCCGGGTCGGAAACGTGACAGGCTTCCATCCTAGACCACTAGACGACCAAGGCACAGTGCGCTATTACATTAAAGTAGCAATAATTAAAGTGTTTCTATCATCTCGACAGTTCTGCCGTGCCGCTTGCGCTACTAATGAATTATAAGTTTCCCGTTGGGGAGATTTGAACTCCCAACCTATCGCTTTCCATTGTGCGCGACGCACAAAGCCTCACAAACTACAGGCGATCGCTCTGCCATTGAGCTACAACGGGCCGGCGCTTAACTTTATAGCTTAGAGTATTTAAGCTTAAAATTATTATATGTTGTAGAGGCAGGTACCTCTATATACTAGAAAATTTAAAATAACAATCACGGGTGTATTGGAGAATGGCTGAGGCAAGGGCCCCCAAGAGCGACCAGGAGACGAAGAAGGAGAGCAGGACGCCTATCTCAGAGGAGGTAATAAAGCGCCATTACAAGCGCATGCCGATAGGGCTTTACCACATAAGGGAGGAATTCCTTGACACGATCTCCTCCGGGACCTTTCCTGACTCCATCATGGTTGTGGTGGCATTCCTCGCTGTTGTCTCTTTCCTGAGTTTTTACCCAATAGCCTGGATCGTCTTTGTGACCGTTGCCCTATTCCTGGTGACCTTATACAGACCCTTCCTGGGGCTCATACTATTTACTGTAGTCATATTTCCGATTTACATGTATCAGACTCCCCTCCTTGCGTGGACATTTGCCGTGGCCGCCGCCGCGATGCTTGTATACGGTTACATGCATTACCGCCTTGCGGTGTTTACATACGCCCTATTCGCAATGGCCTTCTCCCCGCTGGGCTACCTTTTTGAGATCCCTCTCATGATCTTCTGTGTGCTCACCCTCGGGGCAAAACGCAGCATAATCGCGGTTGCCATCACGCTCGCCTTGATAATAATGTTTTCAGCGGTCACCGGGCTGCAGAACACCGGTTATATACTATATAGCGCCCAGCAGGCACACACGGCCATAATCAACTCCAGCGCCATAGGTTCCACGGCCGCGATATACGATGCACCCACAAAGCCCGGCTTTTCATTCTTCAACTTCAGCGCGGGTCTCGGCACAACAATATCAACCTTTACCAATTACACGATAACCAAGCAGGTGCCCGGCCTAGCACAGGTATTCATACTCTCATTCATGGTAAATCCAATCACCTATGCGGTCCAGATATTCCTGCTTGTTATAATGATAGCTGCGATGGACATATTCGCATCGAACACAAGGTCGAAGTTCAAGGGATTGAACACGAGCTTCATAGGCATAATCTACCCCGTTTCATTTATCATATTCTCCAATTTCAGCTCCATCAACCTCCTTGCCGTGCTGATGCCGTTCTCAAGTTTCATTCTTGCTCCAATAGCGCTCTACATGCTCGAGTACTATGAGATAAACGTGGTCAAGATCATTGATGTGAAGAAGCAGGACATAAGGATGAAATTCGGGGAGGCATTCGAGGACCTCGAAGCCGGAAATAACCCCGAGACGTTTGACGATATAGGAAACTACGAATCCACAAAGAAGGAACTGAAGGAGGCGATAATAAGCCCGATAGAGGAAAAGGGGGTCTCCCACGCGTACAACATCAAGCCGAGCAAGGGAATATTGTTGTTCGGCCCACCCGGAACCGGGAAGACGATGATGATGAGGGCCCTTGCAAACGAGATACACGCCGGGTTCTTCCATGTCAAGGCGCAAAACCTGATATCCGCATTTCCGGGGGAATCCGAAAGACTGATATCCAACATATTCTCGATAGCCAGGAAGAATTCGCCATGCATCCTGTTTTTCGACGAGATAGATTCTGTAGCGGTTAGCAGGGAAAATCCCAGCGTTGACGACACCCACAGGCACGCCCTCTCCCAGCTCCTGGTGGAAATGGATGGATTCCAGAAAGTCAAGAATGTGATAATAGTAGGGGCAACGAACAGGCCAGACCTGCTTGACAAGGCCATGATGAGGCCGGGCAGGTTCGACAGGATAGTCTACATGCCCCTTCCAGATCCTAATGGGAGGAAGAAGATTTTCCAGATATACCTCAGCAAGCTTCCGATAGGTGAGGACATAGACCTTAAGCAGCTAGCGGAGAAGACCGAGCGCTACTCCGGTGCCGACATAAAGGCGCTCTGCGAGAGCGTAGCCCAACTCTCCGCGCAGGATGCTGCCAGCGAGCACAAGATACTTCAGATAACACAGCAGGAGATAATCGACGTCATCAAGTCGTCCAAGCCGTCCACCTCGCTCTCGCAAATCGAGGAATACAGGAAGTTCAAGCTGGACTTCGAGAGGTCAAACTTCAAGAACACCGATTCGGAGGACAAGCCGTCCACGACAATGGACGAGATAAAGGGGCTTGAGCAGGCAAAGAAAAGCATAAAGGACTCGATCGAGGTCCCGCTGCTCCATCCAGACCTTGTGAAGAAGTATGACATAAAGGTGATTAACGGGCTGTTGCTATTCGGCCCCCCCGGGAACGGCAAGACTATGCTTATGAGGGCGATAACCGGGCAGATGAAGGGAGTCACAGTACTTGAAATGAGCGCACCCGAGCTCGCCGAGGAGGGGATAGACAAGGCTACCGCTACGGTCAGGGAGATTTTCAACAGGGCGAAAGAAAATGCGCCTGCGATAATAATGATAGACGAGGTCGACGGCATTCTTCCCAAGAGGGAGGGGGCGTCAGAGATAGGCGTCCAGATAACAAGCGAGGTCCTGAAACAGATAGACGGCATAAAACAGACAACAAATGTCGT
The DNA here is from genome assembly GCA_027310755.1 of Candidatus Micrarchaeaceae archaeon. Classification (GTDB taxonomy): domain Archaea; phylum Micrarchaeota; class Micrarchaeia; order Micrarchaeales; family Micrarchaeaceae; genus JAJZYD01. The sequence continues at coordinate 10,596 of DAIDAE010000017.1, forward strand.
GCTCGTTGGGGCCACAAACAGGCCCGATTCACTCGATCCCGCAATATTAAGGCCGGGCAGGTTCGACAAGCTCGTTTTTGTGAAGCCTCCGAACTCCGCCGCAAGGGCGGACATCTTCAAGGAGTATCTCGCCAATACGCCCTGCGCGGCAATTGATTACCAGAAACTTGGCAACGCCACGAAAGGATTCACAGGCGCAGACATATCTGGAGTGTGCAGGGAGGCGAAATCGGCGGCATTGCAGAGCGAACTCAGCACCGGCGCCGAAGGCAAGGTTACAATGGCGATGCTCGAGGAGCTGATAAGGGGCACAAAACCATCCGCCCCTGATTCTGTCGTCGCTCAGTATGCAAAGTTCCTGGAGCAGTATGGCCAAAGATGACGGGTTGCGCCAATGAGACGGTGGAATGAAACTGAATAAACTCACAAAAGAGGAGGAAAGGGTCATCGTGGACAAAGGGACGGAGATGCCCGGCACCGGCGAGTACGAGCACACCTTCAGGCCAGGCACCTACATCTGCAGAAGGTGCGAGGCACCGCTTTACAGATCTGAGGACAAGTTCGACGCCCACTGCGGATGGCCAGCGTTCGACGCCGAGATAGCCGGCGCAGTAAAAAGGATCCATGACCCAGACGGGCAAAGAACAGAAATCGAATGCGCGAGATGCGGCGCGCACCTCGGCCATCTCTTTGAGGGCGAGAGATTCACAAAGAAGAACGTGCGCCATTGCGTCAATTCCATCTCCATGAGGTTTATTCCAAGCAAGAATGGCGATAATCCGCCAATGGCTGCTCGTCACCTTGAGAAGTGAAGACGTATACCTGATTTTTGGAAGAGCATGGCGCAGATTATTATGTAGACGGCCAGCACCACCGGTATCCATTCGAGGTTTTGCCAGTGGCTGCTGCTCAGGATAAGGTTCAACAGCAGCATCAGGCCAACCCCCGTCGCAGTTATGCCCAGCGCGTAGTCAAATCTGGACACGGCTGCCCTTTTTGTCTGGTCCGATCCGACGCGGTTGTAGAAATATGGCATGATCAATATGGAAATGCCGATAAATAGCAGGATTACATAGAGGCCCACGGAAACCGTCGAATACCATAGGATATAGGCGGGGCCGATGTGCATTATGGATGCGATACCTATGCAAACAAAGAGTATCCCGGCTATGAATCTCAAACTGGTAAGAGCCCGCGGCATTCAATCGGTTTTTATAGGAAACATTAATTTATATAGCTAATGCAATCGCCATAAATCAAAGGACTTAAAGAGCTTCAGCGAGTAAAATGATTATGAAGGAGGTCGTGGCCTTTGGTGGAGGGTGCTTCTGGTGCACAGAAGCGGTATTTGAGATGATGAGGGGGATAACGAAGACAACGCCCGGCTACGCCGGAGGGAGCAAGAGGGATCCCACATATCAGGAGGTGTGTGCTGGGAACACAGGCCATGCTGAGGTACTGGAGATAGAGTATGATCCAAAAATCATAGGGTTTGGGGTCCTTCTCGAGATATTCTTCGCTATGCACGATCCAACCTCGTTGAACAGGCAGGGCAACGATATGGGGACCCAGTACAGGTCCATTATACTCTACACTACGGATAAACAAAGGAAGGAAATAGAGCAGCACATAAGGAATGAACAAAAGGAGCTTGACAAGCCGATAGTTACGGAAGTAAGGTCGCTTGACAGGTTCTTTCCAGCTGAGGAATACCATAGCAGATACTATGACAAAAACCCATTGCAGCCATATTGCCTCTTTGTGACGAGGCCAAAGGTGGACAAGATAAAAAAGAAGTTCTCCAGATATCTAAAAAAATAGCGCTGCAACCATAGGGTTAATCCAATTTACACATGAGCATGTAGTGGGTGGCGCCCATATTAATGGCGCACGCGACCTTCAGGCCGTTTTTCTCGAGCAATTCTCTGGCGGTTTTCCTCCTCAAGCGTATTTCCATGGGTGGTCCTGATTCCTTCCATTCCTCGTTCCAATCGTAGTCCACGGCCATTCCGCCCGGTTTCAATATGCGCTTGACCTCATTGATGAAGCCATCTTTGTAGCCAATATCATGCAGCACGTTCGCAAAGAAGGCCACATCCACCGCACGATCCGGAATTCCGGTGCGAGCGGCATCAGTTTCCAGCATTATTATGCGACCAAGATCCACTCCTGCTGCCTCCACGTTTCTCTTGAGATGCAACATCATGCTCCGACTCGAATCCACAGCATAAACGGTCCCGGTACCTCCCACTCGCGATGCAATCGGAATGGTAAAATACCCACTTCCGCATCCGAGATCCGCCACAACCGCGCCCTCGTGAAGATTCAGCTCCGCAAGGATGGCATCCACGTCCTCCAAGGACTTCCTTCCTTCCGACATGAGCCTTTTAGCTGCCTCATCATCCCAGTTGTGCATGTATTATTCCTTATCTTAGCCGTATATTAACATCCTCCTGCAGCGGCGCAAACCTTTCCTTTGCAAGCGTCACCGCCTTCTCCAGGAAGTCGCGGTATTCCTGAGGCGTGTATTTCAATTCTGCCAACGCATTTCGTATGGAGTATTTGTTCATTATCTCAGTGTAGTCCCCCACATATGTGCATTGGAAGGCCATCATCGGAAATAGATACTCCCTTACGGTAACCGATTTGAGATACGGACCATCGGATTCAAAAAATTCCTCCTTCAAGGAACTCGGCGCACCGGGATCCTTATATAGCTCGTACACGAGCTTGTGCCAGTATCTGCCCGCACTCCACCAATCCGGCACCGCGATCCCCTCATCAGACAGTCTTGCCGTAATGTGCTTTAGCAGGTCGCCAACCGTCGGCTTTGCCAAAAATTTCCGGAACATTTCCGGAGGCTCATAGTCCTGTTCCCTCCTTGCCGCAATCCCTGCAGGGATAGGTCCCATAGCACTCACGCTATCTATTGTTTTTCCATCCACCATTTCCTCACCATATCCTATCCTGGCAGCAATAATTTTTATTTCTTTTGATTTTTCAACGAATCTATAGTATAAGCAGGGCCCGCGGATCGAAGTTCTGGTCTATGATTTTTATCTTCGTGCCCTCACCGGACTTTGGGGTTATCTTTGCATGCAGATCCACAGGTTTATGCACCCTAAGTATCTCGGAGGCCTCCCCTGCGAAGCCCGGATCAACCGCGACTACAAAACCTATCCCGCAATTAAAGCGTTCGTACATTGTCAATGGAGGAATCGGGTCATCGGAAAGCTTCGCCTCGTTGTAAATACGCCTAAATATGGGATTTTCAGCGAAGACTCCATCAACCTCTATGTCAAAAATGTTCGGCCGCAGCTCCGTAAGCTTCGACCATCCGCCCCCGGTTACATGGACCAGTCCATGCACTCGGCTTCCCCCTTTTCTAAGGAGCTCCTCAATCTCCTTCATGTATATTGTTGTTGGAATTGTCAGCTCCTCTATCAACTTTGCATCATTCTGCTCCAACCTGTATCTGTAAAAGTTCCTTATCCACGTATATCCATTAGAGTGCGGGCCGCTGGAAATTAGTCCCAGCAGCGTGCTAGTCTGGGTTAGGCCAGATGGCGCCGGATAAAGTCGCACTCCGGTTCCTGTTATTCCCATCTCGAAGCCAGAATGAGTATTCAGCACCGCGGTTTCGCCCCCTGTAATTAATACTCCGTGCTCTTTTGCAACGTCTGCGAGACCGCGAATGAGGTTTAGCACTACTTGTCTGCCCTTCTTCTCCTCGTCATTCTCTACCATTATGTGATCCTGCAATTTGTACATCCTGAATCCTTGCTCTATCAGGTCATCGCACACCATTGCGAATGCATCCTTTGCCGCGCTCGCCACACTCGAAGGGTTTAGCGAATAAACCGATGCCTTTGTTCCTATTCCATCAATTCCATCCATCTCCTCTGCAAGCTTTCCATTCCTGATCCAAGGAGCAACCGGCCTCTTCTGCGTTACGGCTCGCTTACCCTCCCACCTTATGTCAATGTTCCAGTGCTCCCCACTCTCCCAAGTGGTCTCCACGGCTTCCCTAATCTGCCTGTTCATCGGTTTTCTAGGGTTGTAACAGGTTGTTGGCATCTAATCACGCAATAAATGGGCCTGAGGAGAATCGAACTCCTGTCTCAAGCGTGTAAGGCTAGTGTCCTTCCATTGAACGACAGGCCCAGGTAAGGGTTATTTGTCATTAAACTATTAAAGTGCTCACTTTTTATGCAGCTCTGCCTCCTCTATTATGTACTTGCCAACCTGTCCGCTCCATTCTGTCCTCGCTTTCTTTATTTCGATACTTTTCTTGAATAGCGGAGCATCACGAACGAATGATTCTGCCTCCCCTCCTTCAAAAAGCATGTTTATCCTGTACCTATTGTGCAGCTCCACAAGCCGCTGAATCATCTTTTCGTCAATCCTCTTACCAAGTATGTTGTTGTCGAATCCCTCTGCCGACACCTGCGTTACAATAACATCAAACTTGCTCGCCAGCTCATGGAGCTCCACCAGCGGATCTATCCCCCAGAGCGGCGCGTGGTGATTTATCCCAAGTTTCTTGCATATGCTATTGATGCGATCGGCCTGATATTTGCTTGCCACTGCTCCGGTTATCAGTTCTGTGACTTTATTTTGAGCCAGAGCGTTTTCTATGTCTGCGAGTTCTTTCTCCTTTTCTCCCTTCGTGTAATGGAAAACATGCCCTATCTCCATCGCTTCTGCTTGCAATGTTGTCCATTTCACATTTGGCCTGTGGAACATGTAGCTGAACTCATTTTCTGACACCATCGATATGAGCAGATCTGTCTTCACACCCTTTTCCCACATTTTGTGGACTGCAAGCGTCGAATCTTTCCCTCCGCTATATAAAGCAGCTATCATTTTTTCACCGTACTCGATGGACAGATGTCCTTCAACACGCACCGCTCGCAGTATTTTGTCCTTGCCGTGCAGACGTCTCTGCCAAGCGCAATGAACAACAGGCTTGCCGTCCTCCAATCTGATTTCGGAACAACTTTCATCAACCTCTGCTCTATTTTTTTGGCATCTTTTGTCTTGTACAGCATCAGTCTATTGGCGACGGTTATGCAGTGGGTGTCTATGGCGATGCCTTCATTTCTGCCAAACGCATTGGACAGCACAACATTCGCGGTTTTTCTTCCAACTCCGGGTATTTCCATGAGCTTCTCCAACGAAGCGGGTACCTTGTTATTATAATTTTCATGAACAAAGCGTGCGGCCTTGATTATATTTTTTGATTTGTTCCTGTAGATGTTGACGTGTTTTGTAAACTTATAAAGGTCGCTCGGCCTGAGCCCCAGGTAACCCTTAATGTTTGGATAAGCCTTAAACAAACCAGGAGTTATTTTGTTGACCTGAATGTCCTGCGTCTGTGCCGATAGGATCGTTCCAACCAGGAGCTCCCATGCATTCCTGTGGTCGATGGTCGTCATCATACTCTCCGGATACTTTTTTTTCAGCCTTTTGAGAGCAAGGCCGATATTACGTTCTGTTTTTCTCAGAATACCACCTGAAGAACGACCTGAATGCTTTGCCGCGATGTGAAATCGCGTTTTTCTGGTCGAGTGCCATTTCCGCCATGCTTGTCACGTTGAATCCTTCCGCCGAGAATATGGGATCGAACCCAAAACCATCCTGCCCCTTTTTCATGTTAAGTATTTTTCCATCTATTCTTTCCGAAAACGACTTTATTTCACTGGAATCGCAGTAGCTTACACAGCATTCGAAGTATGCCTCCCTGTTCTGTATGCCATCCATCAACCTTAGAATACCATCGTTGCCTAGCGTCGGCAACACATATGCGGAGTAAACACCCGGGAATCCCTTCAATGCCTCTATGAAAAGCCCGGAGTCATCTACAATCAACGGACGTTTTAGCTTATCGAAGGCGTATCTCGCACTATATGCCGATACCTCCAGCAGCGTGTCAGCCTGTATCTCAAACTTCCCCTCTCCGCCGCTCGGCATTTCGAGTTCTATCCCAAACTCCCCTGCTATCTTGCTAGCTTCCTTGAACTTGCCCTTGTTGTGCGTGACCATGATTAATCTTTCCATCAGGACCCCTACAATTCTGTTAATGATATAAACTTATAGTTCTATTAATTTTTATGGCAGGGGTGAAGATTCTTTCAAGGAGCGACGCAAATAAATTAATCGCTATGCTAAGCAAGGCATACCCTGATGCCCATTATTACCTCGATTTTAAGACACCCATAGACTTGGTTGTTGCAGCAATACTATCGGCGCAGACAAGAGACCAAGTGACAAATGCCGTTACCCCCAAGCTGTTTGCAAAATACAAGACCGCAAAGGATTATGCATATGCGGACCCAGAGGAACTCTACCGATACATAAGCAAGGTGAGTTTCGGCGGCAATAAGGCCAAGAGCATAATCAACACAATGAAGATAATACAGGAAAAGTATAAGGGTAAAGTTCCGGACGAAATGGAACAGCTTCTCGAGCTTCCCGGAATCGGCAGGAAAACTGCAAACACCATTCTGATTAATGCTTATGGGGTAGTTGAAGGTATACCGGTAGACACATGGGTTATAAAACTGGCTCCAAGGCTAGGTTTGAGCACAAACAAGGATCCGGAAAAGATAGAACAGGACCTAATGAAGACGCTGGAAAAGAAATATTGGCACAACATCACATACGTATTCAAGAACCATGGCAGGAAGCTGTGCGACAAAGTTCCTGTGTGCAGCAGGTGCCCCGTCCGAAAAATCTGCCCGAAGAATGGCGTGACGAAGCAGCTGTGACACCATGCCTTCCATCTGTAAACTGCGCAGGCTTCTCGCAGTGCGATGCTGACCGAATACTGCCGCCGCGATCGAATAGGCAAACAGAACAAATAAATATTGCCTCAAGGTAACTAAACTCCAGGTTTGGTGCAATGGGTCATAGATTCAGGCAGCAGCAAAAGCACAGGCAGGGTAAGGAACCTGTGCAGAGTCACTGGCATGAGAACATGTACTGCATCGTGGATGCGATAGATGACTTCTACAGGAAAATGTCATCCGCCCAGCACATTTTTGATCACGGCATGCTCCGTGATGGTGCTGCCGTCGACCATAAGGAAGAGGCAGAAAGGATGCTGCGTTCTCAGGACATGCAAGACGCGCTTGACAGGATGGGAAGGTTAATTCAATCGTGGTTAGAGACGGACGTTCCAGAACTCAGGAACCTCTTTGACTACTATTGGCCAAGGAGGTATTCAAAAAAACCGGAGATCCTTGCAGAGGCGCCGGCCAGCTTCAACCAGAAAATAGGTGAGATGGAGAACATGAAGGGAGCACTGGCGGAGTTTTCAAGCCGCCTAAAGGACGACAATACCAATATTGAAACGCTCTTAAGGTCCGGGTTAGATCTCGCCTTCACCATTTCATATTCCAAGGTTAGATTGACCTCGATTTCTGCGGAAGTGACAGGTGCGTTAAGATCCATCCAAAATGGGGATCAAAGCCCCTCCCCGCGCAAATAATCATGGCGACCAAAACCATCAATAATGGATTGCCCTGGCATGTCCGTACCGTGGACAGCAAATCCATCGTTTAGCTCTGCCGCAAAACGGCTAGCGGGTGGCGGAGAAGGGGGTTAGGACAATTCGAAGCACAAACCTGAGCATTTTGTGCCCCTTTGATTTTGTAGTTATACTATACTTGTTCCTGAAGCTTGTGAGCGCCACCGTATCCACCACCTTCCTATAGTGCTTCATAGCGACAAGCAGCACGAATATTATTACCGTGAAACCTACCTCAATTGTTAGCAGGTAGTTGCTTATCGTGAGCATCAGGGCGTAGCTCTCATTCCCTCTTATAACGAAGAAGGTCGCTACTGCTACCAACAAGTCAAGCCCCACCGAGAAATACGCAAGCTTCTCAAGAAGCCCTTCAATTTTCTTATTTCGCTCAAATTCACTATAATACATTGGGCAACACTATTCTGATCGCTGTTTTATTTCAATGCAATATATTTTAAAAGCAAAGTGCAAACAACCATTAGTGGAAGAATCCGAATGTTCTCGGCCAAAAAGGGCAAAAGTAAGTAATATATATCTAAC
>DAIDAE010000018.1 GCA_027310755.1 Candidatus Micrarchaeaceae archaeon
TTCCTTGACTGTAACAACATTCGGTGTTGTTGCGCCATCTGTGACCACTATATTGTATGTAAATGGCCCGGATCCCCAGGCTCCATTCTCGGTGAATGTGAATGTATTTGTTGTCGAACTAACCCCGGAATAAAGTTCGTTTGCAACAAGGCCTACACTATTGTATACAAGATAATTGTATGTGTAAGAGGGTGTGCCTCCATTTATTATCGCCGTCAGCACCTGTATCTGATTCGCATCTATGATGGTGTTCGATGCATTGTAGACCAGGAGCTTCAGCGGGGTGTTAGCACCGTATGTCTGTCCGTTGTCAGTCGCGGTAGAGGATCCGCTTGTGACGACAAGGTTGTATGTGAAGGGTCCTGTTCCCCATACGGCGTTCTGCGCGAATGTGAATGTGTTAGATGCGGAAGTGACCCCTGAATAGATCATGTTAGTCACGAGTCCTATGGAATTGTACACAGAATAGGTGAAGGTGTTGCTGGATACTCCGTTGGAAGTCGAAGCGGAGAGCACCTGGAACTGATTTCCATCTATAGGATTATTGGACGCGGTGTAAGAGGTTATGGAGAGGGCAGGCGGCACGGTCCACTCTGCGGTGATTATCCCATTACCCATTACTGTGAGATATGTGTTTGCATTGAGGGAATTGAACATTCCTCCTGTGATTATAAAATTTCCTGGATCCACGCCACCACTCGGCGAATTCGCGACCCAGCCCAGGAACGTATCTCCAGCGCCTGGCGATATCGCATTTATCGTGCCTGTGCCTATTGCCAAAATCGTGTTTCCGTTCGCCTGGTTGAAGTTGTTGGGGCCGTTGTAGGTGAGCACAGTACCAGATGTCGGGATGTCGTTGAATGTGACGGAGTATGGGGCGAATTCGTATGCCGCGCCAGCCATTGTCGAAATTCCTGACGGAGTCATGGATATGCTCCCTCCTGTGCTGAGTATGCAGTTGGCAACCTCGGCGGTAGAGCTTGTGCCTGCGCCTATGCTTGGCGTCGAGCATCCGGTAGGCAACGAGGTGGTGAAGGTATGACCCCCGGAGGCGAGGACGAAAATAACTACGCTGTTAGCTGCGCTGACCGTGTATGAAAGCGTCATCGCTGTGGTCTGCTCGCTAGTGCCGGTATTTGATATCTGGTATTGGCCGTTGCCCAAGATCACGTTGGCGCCTATGCCGGCTATGGCGCTGGACCCTGTCGTGCCGAACGCAGCGCTACCCACATTGACTGGAGAGAGCACATTCCCTACCATTGATGCGTTTGTGTTGCGTTTGCTCGGGGCGCCACCCGAGCTGGAATATGAATTGGATTGGTTCAGCCAGTTCGCAGTCACGCTAACCGAGGATGTCCCTGTGGACTTGAAGCCGGAGGCGAAGAAGTACTGGTTCTGCCCTGAGGGTAGCACGGTAAGCAGTATGTTGGCAGCGCTGGATACCGCGTTACCTGTGGAGAATCCTACAGCATAGGATGAGAACGAGTTTGATGTGGCGTTGTACGTATAGTATATGGAGTTTGAACCCTTGTATATGGTGTTCAGGGCAAGCCACCCGCCAGAAGTATACTTGAAGAGCTTTATGTTGCCAGCGCTTATCCCCTGCGACTGCACCCACGATATTGGTACGGAGAAATTGTACACCACGCCTATTATGTTGGAATCTATGTTGGCTCCCGTATTGAGATTGTTGCCTCCTATGGTGAAGTATTGGTACGTATTGCTGCCTGTGTACGCCGGCGTTCCCGCCGGAACGCTTATGGAATTTGTTACCACCACATTGTATGGCAGATTCTTTGAATCCACATGGACCCTCACCCTGTTTATCAGGTTGTTCTGGAGGTACATTAAACTCCTGTTGCTTGGCGAGTTTACAACCGCCTTGAATTCGCCGTTGGAGTAAGCTGCTTTTACTACAGCATAGAATGTCACGTTGACAGTCTCCCCGGTGTACGCAATGCTGTTGCCTGGGATTGGCTGGAAGACATTCCCGTTGGCACCAGTCTGGTTGGCCACTGTGAAACCGTATAAGTTGGATGCCAAACCGGTGAACTGTACGGTGTTCGTGCTGGAGGATTCCAGGACACCGTCAAATATGACGTTCCACGTAATGCTTGACGGAAGCCCCGACTCTATGAATCTGGTGGGCTGTTCGTACGTTGCCGTTACTATCCCATTGCCCATTACAGTGACATAGGTGTTTGCAGCCATCGCATTGCTAATTATGAAGTTTCCGGGATCCACGCCTCCAGTCGGCGAGTTCGCCACCCAGCCGGTAAAGATATAACCGCTTGGGACGACCGCATTGAGCGTAGCCGTGCCTATTACGTTGTCAGACTGCCCGTTGGTGAGCGTGGTGCCCCCCTCGACCACGCTACCACCGTCCAATGCATTGAATGTAACCGTGTATGGGCCGAAGACATAGGCCGCTTCCGACATGCCGGCCACGCCGGATGCCGGTTTCAACGTGGTGCTCGTGCTCCCTGAACTCGTGAATATACAATTGGCAACTTCAGCGCTCGCCAGGCTGCCTTCATTTTCCAGGTCTATCTGCTTGCACCCAGTTGGTAGTGTTGGTGAGGTGGTGAATGTTCCTGAACCTCCGCCTGCGAAGAGCAGGTATGCAACGCTACCGGCCTGCCAGCTCCATGGCATGCTGATTCCTGACGTTGACACCATCAATCCGTTTGCTTGGAAGAACTGGCCCTGGCCCCAGATCGCGTTGGCGCCTATGCTGACAAGCGCGCTATCTCCCGATGTGCCGAACGTGGCCGTCCCGGTGTTGACTACTGCGTTGCCTATGGCGCTCAGGTTTGCAAACCTTTTGCTTGGTGGTCCGCTCGTCTTTACATATGAAGAATTGGTGTCGTTCTCCCAGCTTACGGTGGCTCCGGTACCGGTGGTTCCAGTCTCTTCATAGCCCATCGCATAGAAGTATGAGGGATACCCAGAATTTGGAGATATAGATATGCTTGTCGATGTTGATATTGTCCCTAGCGCATTAAATCCTACTATATAGCTTGAGAGCGAGCTGGAAACTGCCGAATAGAAGTAGCATGTCGAATTCTCGCCGGTATACGTCGTATCCAGCTGCGTCCATGTGCCAGAGATGAATTTGAAAAGCTTGACGTTGCCCGCGCTCAGCCCCTGCGCTTTCACTGCTGATATCGGCACTGAGAAATTATACGTGACATTGCTTATGTACTGGTCTGCATTGACTCCTTGGCCTATGGTCCCGTTTATCTGGATGTACTGATAGATATATGAGGGGGCTTTGGGCAGCCATGAAGGCACGCTGCTCTGGTTTATTACGGATATTGTAAACGGCAGGTTCTGCGCGGTGAAATTTATCAGTAGGTCTTTGATTGCGGATTTTGCTATCTTCAATCCTATGTTCTTCGAGTTCAGCAGCATTGTACTGGTGCCGTTGTTTGCCTGCATGTTGAAGTAGTTGAATACGGGAGTGATTGGCACGGTAACATTGGTTGTCGGGGGTATTGTTGTTGTAGAGCTTGAAGAGGAGGTGGTGTTGGAGATTGGCACGTTGGCAGGCATGGTTGTTGTGCTTGTTGTAGAGATTGACGATGTGGATGAGGTGCTGCTCGAAACAGTTAATGTGCTTGTTGAGCTGCTTGACGATGAAGAAGAGGAAGACGATGTGGACGTCGTGACACCATTGGAAGCGATGGCGAAGGCCACAATTATCCCATTTCCTGTCTGTGCGCTTCCGGAATATACATTAGGATCATACGCTATGCCGTTGTACGTTACCTTGTAGATTGTAAAGTTGTAGTATCCGTATCCGCTTGAGAACATGATGTTGCCCGGGGCAACCGACTGCAGCGATGCACCTCCGTATGTCATGCTCCACATCGCCCCTCGTGGGAGTCCTGTCTCAGCGAACTGCGTGAATATCGTGAAGTTGACGTTCTCGATGTTGCCTGCGGCAAGGCTTGACGATGATATTCTCGGCGAGTATGTCACCCCATTAATAGAGACCGTGCTCACCAGGAACGAGTACGTACCCTCCTGTGCAGTAAAGGATATGCTCCCGGGGGAGTATGCAAACGCACTGAAGTTGCCGTACGATACTGTCCATGGCACATTGGAGGGAAGGCCTGTCTCCAGGAATGTGGTCTTTGTGCTGTTGATGGTATACAGGACAGTGAAGTTGCCGCCCGGCTTTATGCTGCCGCTGCGGAGACTGGGGAGGTACGTGGTGCCATTGCTGACTATGTTGTAGAGCTTGAATGTGGCTGTGGTGTTTATTGACGGGAAGAAAATGCCGGATGGGGCATTGGATGAGGCGGACTGGTTTGCGTACGTGATGTACCAGTATGTGCCGGAAGGAAGGCCGAGCTCATAGAATGAGGTCGTAAGCGCATTGCTGCCAAGAGAATTGCTGGTCTGACCGTACGCCCCATTCGCAGTTAGTATTACACCTACCGCTACAACTGCTAGCAACAACGCTAACAGCAACGCTGACATGCGCATGGTTTTGGCTTGTCAACCAAGGCTTAAAAACCATGTTGGCAATAGCTTTTCCTTCAGGTTATTGCAATTTTGCGCATGCGGCATGCATGTCTTACAATATAGTACACAATATGGTGCGTAATAGTGCTGCGGCTTTCCGATAAAGTTATAGCAATTCATTCTTTTTGCACTTTTCTGCCAAAATTACAACTTATTATGTTTCAGTGGGACTCAGAATGCGTGGTTTTGTTTATGCAGAAATTCCTCCGGGGTCAGTACATCGAGTTTATTGTGAATAGTAAAATCCTTTTTATTTCGTGTCACTAATGCGCTGCACTTGCCTTTTATAGCGGAATAAAATTGTATCGCATCCTCAAAATCGGCCATTTCGCTTTTGAAAGCTTCCTGTAATATGGTTTTATTTAGTGGAACCACCAGGAAGCCCTTTATCGCCACAGTAACTTTAGCTTTCGCTTCTGATTCTGGCATTCTCTTTTCCATCAAAAACCATAGGATGGGCACAGTCAATGCTGATATGCATGCCTTTAGTCTGTTTTCCTCTATTAATTCCATAACTTTCAAAGATGTTTCTATTCCCTCCCTGCCTTCAAATACATCCATAAAGATGTTGACATCGAGCAAAATCATTGTACCATACCCTTCCGTTTCGCCCATTGCCCTATCGATTCTCTTATTAGTTCCTTGTCTCTTTTTGCGTCAGTTTTTGGTAAAATACCAACTAGATCAACCAGTTGTTTACTTATACCCATCTTGAGCAATTTCTCCTTCCTATTTTTGAGTTCGTCTTCATTTTCATTAATATCCGTGCCAAGTAACCTATTTATTATCTCGTCATAGGTTTCCCTTTTGGCTATCGCCAATCGCCTTAGTTTATTTCTGGTGCGCCTGCTTACCCTTAATATCGTGCTTTGTTCCTGCATAATATCACTGTATATTATATGTATACGCAGTGTATATTAATAAAGCTTTTGTCTGTTTGCATTATGTGATTCTGCCTTCAGTCCTGTTTTTCCGGCCCGATTTACTGCCTCACGATGTGCAGCCAATGCACTGGCTTGGCATTATATCGTTGGGTGGATATGCCCTGGCGCGGACCCACTGCACTAATGCGTACCCGTTGTCGTTCCCGCTCACGCCTACATTCAGATAGTAATTCGAGAGCGCCACGCTCGTATCCGTGCCCGACGCCCCGACTCCGTTGACATAGCTGGTCTGCTGCGGTCCGGAAACCCAGGTGAAATTGTGTATGCCTGGAGTAAACGAAGGTATGGCAACGGTAGTCACGGCGCCGCTGGATCCCAGGTATATGTCGAATTTTATCTGCTCCTCCAATTTCCCGTTGTCAGAATACATGAAGTATCCACCGTTCGGCTCGCCGTTATTCTTCAAGGTGTCATACTCGGATTCACCCACGGAAAAAGCCGGATCCCCGCTCAATATCGCTGAGTCGTAAGCCTCCATTATTACAGGAGGAGTATATGTGCTTAATGTGAAGAGGAAGACCCCATTGCCGTTTCCGGACTCCGCCTTTATTGTAAGCCCGTTAGCAACCGTCATGGTGGTTTTCGAATCGCTTTGCACATAGGTCCATTTGGAAGCGTTGATTGTTGTGCCGTAAAAGTTGTCATAGACCAGGAACACGTTGGCTCCGTTGTCGTACTGCCCGTAGGAGGGGCTGAGTGTTGGCGCCTCGCCGGCGACGTTCGCATCGTATTCAGTGTTTGTGGAAAGGAACTCCGCGATTATGAAATTGGAGCTTGACGCAGATATGGAGTACGGCATCTTCAGCCACCACGTGGTATTGCCTGCAGATGAGGATGTGCAATTGGCCTGGCACCAGCTGTTTATGGGGGCGCCACCCGGCGTGTTTCCGGTAAAGAACCTTATATTACCGAGATCGTTGGCAAGCCCAAAATTGGAATATGTGGGCATATAGATTGAGAGCATTTGCTGGTATGGCGAGGGCGTGGCCGTGCTCTGCAGATTTGACAGTTTTATGACAAGATACTTGACTGACTGCACATGTATGTATGATTCGGCGTGGCCGCTGAAGCTTCCCACGAACGTGAGGCTCTGCGCGCTGGAGCAGCTGTGCGTTGTTATGTAGTTCGCCGAGGTGCCGCAGTTCTGGGCGGGAACATAGAGGCTTCCGGCCACGAACTGCCCGATGGTGAAGCTCCCCTGCAGCGTCGCATTGCACTGAATCGATTCCCCCGGGTTTATCGGACCTGCGGTGGTGCACGACCCTGTGGCATTCACATTGTTGTAATTCACGATGAATGAGGGGTTTAATATAGGATACTGAAACTCGTTGGTGATGTCTATCGTCACGTCAAGAACGCTGTTTGGGTTCTGGATCGAGTTTGTGTTCAGCCCCAAATTTATGTCCTGGCAGAGCAGGCCCTGCTGGAAGCTGCACACCGGAGAGCTGCTTTTCTGCGGGACCTGAAGGAAGTAATATAGCAGCGAAAGCATTATTATGATCAGCAGCATGGCCCATCCATACGTGATTAGGAACTCGGTTGCCGATTGGGCCCTTAATACCATGGTTAGGCTAAACAACCAAGTTCTAAATATTTTTCTGAAACCATAGTGACTATGCATCATATCGTATCCGTGCCGCTCAACCCCGCGTTGGCGGAATTGATAGGCAAAAAGGGCTCCGGGAACGGGATCACGTTCTATAACAGGAAGACCGATGACGGCGCCATCGTGGCTCTTGCGCCGACGTCAATATCGGAGAAGTTCTATTCTGTTGCCGAATCCATGCTCCTGGCCGGCCAGATCGTGGTGGGCACAGACAACCTTGACAAGCTATTCGGAGAAATCCTTGTCGCGTGCTCACTGCTTGACAAGCGCGTGATCTTCACAAAGGATGGTTCCATAGAACAGTTCCTGAAGGGCGTAAAGATAGGCAGACATGATTTCTCCGACAGCAGCCAGATTGTGCAGAAGATACTCGAGCACAGCCAGGAATACGACAACAGCGAGACCCGCGTCGACATCGACAAAGCGTTCCCTGTCAAGGGACTGGGGACCGTTCTGCTCGGGGTTGTTACAAAGGGCACATTAAAGGTCCACCAGGAGCTCTACCATGGCAGCGGCAAAAAAATCGTGGTGAGATCCATACAGAGCCAGGATGCCGACATGCAGGAGGTCGGCACGGGCACCAGGGTGGGAATCGTGCCCAAGGGCATAGAGCACGACGAAGTTGAAAAAGGCGACCTTCTTGTATCGGCAAATCCTGTGCAGAGGGTGAAAAGGGCGGCGGTGAGCATAAGGATGAACAGCGTCAGCCCTGAGGCCCTGCACAAAGGATTCCATTACTTTTTTGTGTCAAACTTTTCTGTTTCCTTTGCGACCATTGAATCGGTGGAGGGGGAGAGCGCCGAACTGGGCTTCGAAAAACAGATCCCGGTGGAGAAAGGGGACCAGTTCCTGCTCATGAGGGAGGCTGTGCCGCGCATATTCGCATCCGGCAGGGTGCTTTAGACAATAATATCGGAGATTCAGCAAAAGCTTTATAAGCATTTTGTATGTAATATAATAAGTACTTGCTTGGGTAGAGTCAGAAGTCTGCATTTTTTTTGGTGAATTATTGGTCGCGCCGCGAGAGTTGATACCACAACATAAACTGCTTAGTGAGAACGAGGCCAGAAAAGTCTCCAAAGAGTTCGGAATATCTTTTGAGATGTTCCCGAAAATCTATGAGAGCGACCCTCAGGCACAGAAATTGGGAGCCAAGATAGGCCAGCTGATTGAGATAGACAGACAGGAATCCAGCCATAAGTACAAGTATTACAGATATGTCGTCAAGGGTTGACCCTGCGCATATATTGCAGCATGTGATAGAATGAGCGAGACTCACGAGGTATTGGAGGCATATCTTTCGACCACTTCTATAGTGCAGCAACAGATAGAAAGCTATAACAGGTTCATAAGGATGGGCCTTCAAAAGGTCATCGACGCGCAGAGCCTTGTAGAGCCGGACGTGTCCGGATTCGCCATAAAGTTCGGCAACATAAGGCTTGAACAGCCGGTTATCATCGAGGCCGACAGCTCAACGAGGAGGGTTATGCCGAACGAGGCGCTGGCCAGGAACCTGACATATTCGGCTCCGGTCTATATAACATATACCCCTGTGGTTTCAGGCATAGAGAAATCGGACTCATCGGGAGAGGCATTCATCGGAGAATTGCCGGTCATGGTAAAGAGCGACATGTGCTATACCAGAAACATAACAAGGGAGCAGCTGATAAACGAGGGCGAAGACCCGGACGACCCAGGCGGCTATTTTATAATCAAGGGAACGGAAAGGGTGCTTGTTGGTATAGAGGACCTTGCGCCAAACCGGATAATATGCACAAAGGAGAAGAACAGCACCGTCACCGCCAAGGTGTTTTCAACTACGGTAAACTTCAGGGCCAGGTGCAGCGTCACCAGGGACGAATACGGGATATTCAAGGTCGTTTTCCCGACGATAACCAAGGGCATGGACCTAGTCCTCGTGCTGAGGGCGCTCGGTCTACAGACAAAAGACATGCTCGACGGCGTCAGCGGGAACGAGATAAGGAACGACATACTGCTGAACGTGGACCTGAGCAAGGCAAAGGAGATGGGGCCCTCCGAGGCCATATTGGAGATAGGGCACATGTCAGCGCCCAACCAGGCAAAGACATATCAGGAGAAAAGGGCAGAGCTCCAGCTTGATACTTACATACTGCCGCACCTCGGCACAAAATCAGAATTCAGGAAGGAGAAGGCGCACTTCCTACTTAGGATGGCCGAGAGGGCCTCGCTGGTGGCATACAATCATGTGAAACAGGATGACAAGGACCACTACGCCAACAAGAGGATAAAGCTGGCCGGGGACCTGATGGAGGAGCTTTTCAACAACGCATTCAAGTTTCTTGTGCGCGACATCAAGTACCACATAGAAAGGACCACAGCCAGGGGAAGGAAGCTGAGCGTCAGGGGGAATATCAACGCGGACACTCTTACAGAGAAAATACTTTACTCGATGGGAACCGGATCGTGGCCGGCGGGGCAGACCGGTGTCTCGCAGGTCCTCGACAGAACGAACTTCACCAGCTCGCTCGCGCACCTGAGGAGGGTGAAATCGCCGCTTGCAAAGAAACACCCGCACTTCAAGGCGAGGGACGTGCACGGCACCCATGTGGGCAAGCTCTGCCCGAGCGAAACCCCGGAAGGTACCGAGGTCGGGCTCACAAGATATCTCGCTATAATGTCGAAGGTCACGGTTGGCGCCGACCACAAGGCGCTTGAGGACAAACTGAAGGAGCTGAAGATGATAAAGAAGGAAGAATGATATATGAGTTGGTAATTTGGCAAAGGAAAAATCCGAGAGGAGGTACCAGGTCTATCTTGACGGGAGGTCCATAGGATACGTCAGGAACGGCAGGAATTTCGTCGAGGAGATAAGGAGGAACAGGAGGGCCGGCGTCATATCCGGAGAGATCAACGTCGCCATCATCAGGAAACTCAACGAGATCCATATCAATGCGGACAGGGGCAGGGCGAGAAAGCCGTACATAATAGTGGAGAACGGAGCAAGCAAGTTCAGCGCAGAGCTCCTTGAGAAACTGAGGAACAAGGAGATAGACTACAACTATTTGGTAAGGAGGGGGGTCATAGAATACCTCGACGCAGAGGAGGAGGAGAACATAAGGGTAGCGCTCGAGGAAAAACTGATCGATAAGGATACTACCCATCTTGAAATAGATCCGGCAACGTTCTACGGATTCACGTTCAGCAGCAATGTATTCCAGGAGTTCAACACGGTGGGAAGGCACCCGATTTCCGGAAACTTCATAAAGCAGGGGCAGGGGCTTTATGCAATCAACTTCAACAACAGGTATGACGCCAGGGCGTACCTCCTCTACTACCCGCAGATGCCGATAGTGAACAGCTCCGCATACAGGACACTGAAAATGAACAGGCACTCGAGCGGACAGAACTTTGTAGTGGCGCTGTCCACATATTTCGGGTACAACATGAAGGACGCGCTAGTGCTGAACAGGGCGGCGGTGGACAGGGGGCTGGGAAGGAGCGTATTCTTCAGGACATACACGGACGAGGAACGAAGATATCCGGGCGGGCAGCAGGACCACTTCAAGGTGCCTCCGGCAACCACGGAAGGATATCTTGGCGAGCATGCATATTCAAAACTAAGCGAGGACGGGATAATAGAGCCGGAGCTCGAGATAAAGGAAGGGGAGGTACTGATAGGGAAGGTCTCCCCGCCAAGATTCCTGGAGGAGCAGACATCGTTCGGAGTGGGCGAGGAAAAGAGCAGGGACAATTCCGCGACGCTCAGGACCGGCGAGGAGGGGACAATAGACAATGTGCTGATAAGCGAATCGCTGGGCGCGACAAAAATAGTGAAGGTCCGGGTCAGGAACATAAAGGTGCCGGAAGTCGGCGACAAGTTCGCGAGCAGGCACGGGCAGAAGGGCGTTGTGTCGCTCGTGGTGCCGCCGGAGGACATGCCGTTCACGAAGGACGGGATAGTGCCTGACCTTTTGCTAAACCCGTTGTCTTTGCCGAGCAGAATGACATTCGGCCACATGATGGAGACCCTCGCGGCCAAGGCGGGCTCGATAGGAGGAACCCAGTTCGATGGCACGATGTTCTCCGGGAAGGGCAGGGAAAAAGTGGACATGTACGGGGACATACTCAAAAAGCACGGCTTCGAGAGATTCGGGGACGAGGCGCTGTACGATGGAAGGACAGGGAAGAAGTACGATGCGACGATATTCACCGGGGTTGTGTACTTCAACAGATTGCTGCACATGGTCAGCACGAAGATGATAGTAAGAAGCAGGGGCCCGGTGCAGATACTCACACACCAGCCAACGGAAGGAAAGCCGAGGAGGGGCGGGCTCAAGTTCGGGGAAATGGAACGAGACGCGCTTGTCGGCTATGGCGCGTCGTTGCTGCTCAAGGACAGGATGCTGGAACAGAGCGACAAGGCTGATATCTGGATATGCAGGGAGTGCGGAGACGTGGGATACTTCGACCACATAAAGAACGTGCCGGTGTGCCCGCTCGACGCAGGCAACAACCTGGAGAAGGTAGAGATATCATACGCGTTCAAGCTGCTGCTCGACGAGATAAAATCGTTGCACATACTGCCGAGAGTAAGGATGAGGTCTGAATAGCACCATAATGTTAAAACAGTGAAAACATGCAAGCGGAAACAATAGATCACATAAGGTTCACGACGATAAGCCCGGACATGATAAAAAAGATGAGCGTGGCAAAGCTGATAGTGCCAGACACATACAACGAGGACGGCTATCCGATAGACGGCGGGCTGGTAGACCAGAGGCTTGGGGTCATAGATCCGGGCCTCAAGTGCAAGACCTGCGGGGGGAGGGCGAAGACATGCCCGGGACATTTCGGCCATATAGAGCTCGTGAGGCCCGTCATACACCCGGAGTTTGCCAAGACCATATACCTGCTGCTGCAGTCGACATGCTTCAGCTGTAAAAGGCTGCTCCTCACAGACATACAGGTCAAGGAGCTTCATCCGGCGGTGAAGACTTTTGTGGTAGCCGAAGACCTTGAGGAAACCGCAGCCGTGGACATCACCTCGCTCACGTCCAACATGAGCGACCAGGACAACAGGATGATATTGGTGAAGAAGCTCAAGAGCGTGAAGAAGTGCCCGCACTGCGGAGAGGCACAGCACAAGGTGAAGCTCGAGAGGCCGACTTTCTTTTATATAGACAGCAACAAGCTAAAGCCCGACGAGATAAGGGACTGGCTTTCGAAGGTGCCGGATGCTGACCTTAAGCATCTGGGCATAGACCCAACGGCAACAAGGCCGGAATGGTTCGTGCTTACAACGCTGTTCGTGCCCCCGGTAAACGTACGCCCGTCCATAACCCTGGAATCCGGGGAGAGGAGCGAGGATGACCTTACACACAAGCTGGTGGACATAATGAGGATAAACCAGAGGCTTGAGCAGGACATAGACGCCGGCGCGCCCCAAATAATCATAGACGACCTTTGGGAGCTTCTGCAGTACCAGGTCACCACATATTTCAACAACGAGACGCCCGGCGTGCCGGTAGCAAGGCACAGGAGCACAAGGCCGCTGAAGACGCTGGCCCAGAGGCTCAAGGGCAAGGAGGGAAGACTGAGGTACAACCTGTCCGGAAAGAGGGTCAACTTCTCGGCCAGAACGGTCATATCATCCGATGCTAGCCTCTCAATAAACCAGGTGGGCATACCCAGGAAGATCGCGGACAACCTCACTATCCCAATATATGTGACAATATGGAACAAGGATGAGGCGAAGAAGCTCCTCGAGAACAAGGAATATCCTCTTGTGATAAACGTGATAATGCCTGACGGCACAAGGAAAAGGGTCGGGGAAACAAACAGGGAAGACCTGATCAAGGGACTGGTGCCTGGCCAGATACTGGAAAGGCAGCTCATTGACGGGGACATTGCGCTATTCAACAGGCAACCGACATTGCACAGGCTATCTGTCATGGCACACACCATAAAGGTGCTGCCCGGAAGGACCCTGAGGCTCCATGTATCGGTGGCGTTCCCGTATAACGCCGACTTCGATGGGGACGAAATGAACCTGCACATACCGCAGTCCCTGGAAGCGCAGGCGGAGGCGCGTTACCTGATGCAGCCGAAGGACCAGGTGCTTTCACCAAGGGACGGAAGGCCCGTCCTGTTCACAGAGGAAGACGAGATAATCGGTGCCTACATGCTTACACGGGACGATGCATTCTTCGAAAAGGATGATGCGACAAGGATGCTGGCCTCGGTGGGGGTGTACGAGTTGCCGAAGCCGGCAAAGGGCGGGGTCTACTCCGGAAAGGCGATCTTCTCAAAGCTGCTTCCCGAGGGACTTAGCTTCGAGGCAAAGACCCAGGATGGCAAGACCATAATAAAGAACGGGGAGCTTGAGAGCGGCGTAATAGACGAAAAAATGATTGGGGGCGGGGGAGGCACCTTGCTCATGAAGATATACGACCAGTACGGCGCGGATGTGGAAATGAATTTCCTGCTCAACCTCACCAAGCTGGCGCTGCACGTCACCGCAAAGATCGGAATGACGATAAGCATAAAGGACTACTACAACAGCGACGAGATCAATAAGGATAGGGAGGGCATAGTGAAGGAAGTGGAGAGCAAGGCCAATGACATACTTGAAAGATACAAGCAGGGGAAGCTGGAAAGGCTGCCCAGCTACACAATAAAGGAGACGCTGGAGCTCATAACCATGGCCCAGCTCGAGGAGGCAAGGCATATGGCAGAATCGGTGCTTAAAAAGGCATCCACCATAGACAACAGGGCCTTCCTTGTCACAAAGGTGAAGGCTAGGGGCAACATACTCAACTATGTCCAGACATCCATGCTTCTCGGGCAGCAGTCGATAAGAGGGAGAAGGCCAAACAGGGGTTACTCGGGAAGGATACTTCCATACTTCAAGAGGAATGACAAAAGTGCGGCGGCGAAAGGGTTCATAGAATCGTGCTTCTTCGACGGCCTTTCACCGACGGAATTCTACATGCACGCCATGGGGGCGAGGGACTCCGCTATGACAAAATCTCTCGTAACTGCGGTATCCGGTTACCTGCAGAGAAGGCTCATAAATGCGATGCAGGACTTCTATGTGGGCAAGGACCTCAGCGTCAGGGACGCTGGCGGAGCGCTGATAGAGACCATTTACGGAGGGGATGGAATAGACCCGACAAAGGAGATGGTCGTGGAAAAAGAGAAATGATCATATGTCAAAATTCGAAGACTCAAAAGTTGTGCCCGGGGAGGCGGTCGGCACTGTGGCAGCGCAGTCGATCGGCGAGCCCGGGACGCAGATGGTGCTCAGGTCGTTCCACTCCGCAGGTATCTCCTCGGTCATAACGACCAAGGGGCTTCCGAGGATAATAGAGATAGTGGATGCGAGGAAAAAGCCCAAGGCGCCTGTCATGGAGATACGTCTCGAGAAGGGGATAGAGAAGAAGTACGAAAAAGTCAGGGAGATCTGGAGGATGGTGGAGGAGGTCATGACATCAAGCCTCATAAGCAGCTTTGACGAGGACCTTAAGGCCGGCACACTGGTGCTGCACCTCGAAAAGGAGAAGATGGCATTCTATGAAATAACAGGGAAAACCGTGGCCAGCAAGCTCTCCAAGAAGGAGGGGGTGGAGGTGTCGCAGATTGACAGCGAGACGATAAAAATAAAGTACATGGGGAAGACGACGCAGGCGACAAGGACCGCGTTCGTCAACATACTGAACTCCCCGGTAATAGGCATAAGGGGCATAATCAAGGCTAGCATACAGCAGGCCGACGACAGCTCGTTCTACATAACGACAAGCGGCAGCAATATGGAGGAGGTCATGAAGATAGAGGGAGTTGACAAGTGGCACCTCTACAGCAATGATATCTTCGAGGTGCTGAAGGTGTACGGCATAGAGGCCGCGAGGAACCTCATAGCGCACGAGCTGAGCGACGTCATAGCCGAGGAGGGATTCACGGTAAGTTTCAGGCATATCGCGCTCGTGGCCGACGCAATGACCCACACCGGGGGCATAAGGAGCGTAGGGAGGCACGGCGTAGCCGGGGAGAAGGAATCCGTATTCGCAAGGGCCGCATACGAGGAAACAGTGAAGCATTTCACCAACGCGAGCGTATTCGGGGAGAGGGACACGCTGAAGGGAGTGGCGGAGAACATACTCATAGGCAAGCAGATAGGCCTAGGCACCGGAAGAATAAAGCTTGCGGTGAAGAAGGACGACCTGAAAAAGATAAAGCCGAAGAAGGGGGACTAATATATAGTTTTACCCATTCCAACATGATTATTGTTTTTATTATGGTGTAGTTATGCCACAACAAGAAAGACCGTTCGACCTTTTGAACAAGGTCCTGGGACAGAAAGTGCTGATAAAGCTCAAGGGGGGAGCTCAGATCAGGGGAAGCCTGAGTTCGTTCGACATACACATGAACCTGGTGCTACAGGAGGCGGAGGAGCTCGATGGCGGGGAGCTGAAAACGAAGATGGGAACGATACTGCTCAGGGGAGGAAACATACTCTGGATTTCCCCGGCAAACTAATAAATAATCTGATTTTGCAATTCCTTGCATGGGCTTGTAGCGTAACGGTAGCGCACCTGCATGGCATGCAGGGGGTTGCGGGTTCAAATCCCGCCAAGTCCACACCACTTGACGTGGGCTGGACACTAACTTGGTACTTCTACAGTATATTGCTTAAGCATCTGCTCTGCTAAGAACACGGCAAAGTAGTTCTGATCACCTTTGTCAGCGTGTTCGATGCAACTGTAATATCTCTCTTTATTTGTTACCTCTATTATCACTGCAGGGAAGCGGTTTCTTTGCAAAATCCAATTCATCAAAAGCCTTGAGGTTCTACCATTGCCATCAGTGAATGGGTGTATTTTTACTAACTTGTTATGTATTAGTGTAGCGAGTTCTATAGGGTGCAATTCTTTCTTTAGTTCATTGTATTCCTCAAATAATTTTTGTATTAAAGTAGGAACCTCTGATGGCTTTGGCGGAATATGTTCTGATCCGAGTATTCCCACATCACTGTCTCTGAAATCACCCTGAATTCTGCAAGAAGTATTTTTTGTTATCTCGTATTGGAGTTTACATACGAATTTTTTATTCAGTTTTCCTCTATACTTCTTTACAAATTCCCAAGCATCTAAAGAGTTTAACGCCTCAATTACATCGTTTGTTCTTGCCCCTTCTGGCGCTATCTTATCTGAAAGCACTAAAGCTGTTTGTCTGAGTGTAAGCTTGTTTCCTTCAATGGCATTAGTGTTATAGGTATATCGCACCAGAAAATCCTTTGGCAGAGCATCGCCTGGTGTTTTATGAAATACCACCACCGAAGCTCTTAGATCTTCTAGTCTTTCCACTAAATCTTTACTCAGCCATTTGCCAGTATATTCAGACGCAGCCTTTTTTTCTATTTCTAAGAAGAATTTTTGCAGTTCGTCGTGTTTTGGAACATCTCTGCCTAAAAATATCCTAACTTTCTTAGCTTTCGTAGGAGATATTCTGACATTCTTGACTAGGTAATAGTAGTAGTGTTTTCCGTGCCTCTGTTTTTCTATAAATGACATATATATGTCTACAACACTAAGATATTTAAGCTTTGTGGACATAATGTCTACAATATATCAAATTAGATAATTT
>DAIDAE010000019.1 GCA_027310755.1 Candidatus Micrarchaeaceae archaeon
GATTACTATAGTATTTTGGGGGTTCCTAAAGACGCCAAGCCAAAGGAAATAAAGGACGCCTATAGAAAATTAGTGTTGAAATATCATCCTGACATTAACCCTAGTCCAGATGCTACCGCAAGAATGCAGGAAATAAATAGTGCCTATTCAATGATAGGCGACCCTAAAAAGAGGATTGAATATGACAGTGTGTATTACACAACCTCTAATTCTTCGAATAGCAGTTCGTACACGTACAAGGAACCAAATAATTATAATTATACAATAAATTCAGCAGAACTTTGGAGAGACTTATTTGAGAATTTGGATAGGTACACGCAGCACATGGATAATAATTCTGACGATGCAGCCAAGATAAAGTCTAAAGCGCTTGCATTTATACTGATTGATGGTGTAACTCTACTTTTTGATTGGTTAAAGAACAAGTAAATTCATGCTCTGCCCGCCAGGCTAAGAAAATAAGCTAAACATTAATGCTCCTCTAGACCCAAAAGTATATATATTTAGTAGGTTATAAACTTATTAGGTGTAGGCATGCAGGGATTAACCATGAAGGTTGTGCATTATCCAAGCCTAAAGACGGTGCTTGCAATAGAGGATGTTGTAAAAAATGGCAATACTGCGCTCAGCAGGAACCAGATACTCGCAAAACTGCCTACAAAGGTGATGCGCTCTACGCTCAATGTAGCTCTAATCTACATGGAGAAAAGGGGCCTGATACTTGAGACCGACAAAGGCTTCATATGGACGTTCAACCCAAGCAAGAAGCTTGAAAGGGCCGAGGAAGAAGGACTTGAGGTGTAGATATAAATGGCATCCAAGCGCGTTTCCGTAAAGTTACTCGGCGATGCAAAAGACGCTTATCTAGAACTTGAGAATAAGATTAAGGAGGAGAAAGCAAAGGGAATAGCTAGCTCTTTCAACCAGACACTATATAAATCCATTAGCAACAAGATAGCGATTCTAAAGACCAAGTATGACTACGGTGACCAGATCAATAGGCAAATATTTGCAAAGACGAAGTATGTTAAGGAATATGGAGTCACTAATCTTTACAGAGTGGATTTAGCAGGCTATTGGAGACTTATGTATACGCTTAAGCAGCCACAAAGAGAGGATCCGGAAGTCGATATCCTAGCAATATGGCTTGATGTGCTTGACATTGTGGACCACAAGACCTACAACAAGATTTTTGGTTATAAGAATAGGAGATAGTAAAGCCCCCTCCCTCTCTCCCCTCTCCTAGACCCCTGATCCAGAGGGTTACTAGTCTGTATAAAATAAGCTAAAATATCTACCCGAACATTAATGCTCCGCCCACATAAAGGAACCTAATTTTTATTTCAGCACAGCATTTCTTTTCAGCAGAAGGTACAGTGCCGCGTAGATCGGTATTTCCACATCGCTTTCATCGTAAGGACCATACGTTTCTCCGTTCATCACCAGCGAGGGCGCCTTCGCAACATGTATTTTCACGGATTTCCCCTTGTAGATGATTGCATCTCCCATCGGCTCAAAGGATGCGAGCTCTCCGACCGAGGAAATCTTTCTGCCCACCAGGCCCGTATCCCCATGAATCGTGTTTGGCAGCCTGAGCAGATGGTGCGTGTCGTTTGTAACGTTCTTGTCTATGGAGTCGCTCTGCTTTATTGCCATATTTCTTATCACGTTCGCCCAGAAATCCGCCTTCTTCGGAATCTTTATTTTGTCCCAGTTGCCAGCACTTATCCCGAATATTATGTCAGCCCTGCTCTTCTCCAGCCTTTTTGCAAGAGTGCGCTCTATTCCGAGATTTGCGAGCGCATCATCTCCGGAATTTAATGCGCTTATCATCCCCTTTGCAAATTTTCCCCCCCATCCATCGTCGGCCGGCCGAGGGCCCCTGAGGGTCGTGCCCCTCTGCCCCATCGTGGGAAAGAAGGAGACCGGGTTTATGCCTATGCCGGATATGTACTCGGTAATGCTCCTTCTCGCCCTGGAATCCAGTACAAAGACCGATGAGTCAGACACATGGACATGGTATCCTCTGTTTCCGCTGAAGTTCATCGATATATCCCTTTCTGAGAATCCGAAGTCCGGTACAAGGAAGTCCTCCACAAGCCTTACCGTTTCCTCCCTTACAGCATTTAGGCATATTTCGCATACCCACGATCTTCCGTGCACTTCCTGGCACGGTAAGTGAAGGTCTGTTGCATCGAGGTCGAATATCAACTCGGAGCCCTTCCATATTTTGTTCTCCATCGGCCTTGCTTCCGGTTTTTCGTATTCCGCTGATGAGTATGAGACGAAGGGCGGTACATTTCCAATCATGTAGTCCCTGAGCGCCTTGGCGTTCCTAAATCCAAAGTGCCTGTAGGCAATCTTCTTCTCAAAATCCCCGAATCCGAACTCCCTGTTCTCTATATGTGGCGGCGCTATCATCTCGGCGTCGATCTTGGAGTAGTACTCCCTAAAGAGCTCCTTTGCAAACTTCTCCACCTTCTGATCAAGCAATCGAACACCCAGACAAATACTTATTGCCAAATAAGCATAAAAAGCTGATTTACTAATCTGATTCATGCCAGACGCGGTAAAGCAGGTAATAATCATAAGATCCGACTTGGACATGAGCAAGGGCAAGCTAGCCGCGCAGTGCTGCCACGCCTCAGTTCTCGGTCTCCTCGAGGCGCAAAAAATGGACAAGGAAGTTACGAAGGAATGGCTGGATTCCGGGCAGAAGAAGATAGTGCTAAAAGTGGACGATGAGGAATCCCTTAGGAAGCTCTACGCCGCATTCAAGTTCAAGAAAGTCCCCTGCGCCCTGGTCGAGGATGCGGGATTGACACAGCTTCCTCCCGGGACCACTACAACATTGGGCATAGGCCCTTGGAGGAGCGAGGAGATAGACATATTCACGAGCAAGCTCAAGCTATTCTAAACGTATGTGAGCCATCCTTCAAACTCGCTGTTTTCTCCTGTTACAATCTCTGTGTATTTCTGGGCTAGCATCTTGGTTATAGGCCCGGGCTTCCCCGTCCCTATTTTTATTCCATCGATATTCACTATAGGAGTGATCTCCGCAGCCGTGCCTGTGAAAAATACTTCATCCGCAGAATAAAGCTCCTCCTTGTGCACGCCGCGTTCAACAACTTCCAGGCCTGCGCTCTTTGCAATCTTAATTATCGAGTCCCTTGTTATCCCAAGCAGTATATCGGCGCCATCGTCCGGCGTGACCAGCCTGTTGTCTTTTACAATAAAAATATTCTCGCTCGAGCCCTCCGAAACATAACCCTCGCCTGCAAGAAGTATCGCCTCATCAAAGCCGGAATGCTTCGCCTCAAAATTAGCCAATATGGAATTTACATAATTGCCGCTGGACTTTGCCTCCACGGGCTGTATCTCGGAATTTATTCTCCTCCAGGAAGAGATCTTGCACCTTATCCCTTTCTCCCTTCCGGCTCCGAAATATGCACCCAATGGTACCGCGGCTATGAAAACGCTTATCTTCTTCCCATAGGCGCTCACGCCCACCCCATCATCGCTATAGAACGCAAACGGCCTTATGTAGCAACTTTGGAGCTTGTTTATTCTTACGCATTCCACAACTGCTCTGCACAGCTCTTTCTCGCTATATCCTATGTCTATGGAGAGAATTTTGGCTGTGCTCAGGAATCTTCTGACATGCTCATCGAGCCTGAACACTGCAGTGCCATTCTTTGCACTGTTCGCCCTTATCCCCTCGAACATTCCGCTTCCGTATTGGAGGGAATGGGTCAGTATTGGCACCTTTGCCTCATCATAATCGATGAACCTGCCGTCGAGCCACACCTTCAGGCCGGAATTGCCGCCAGGTTTCTTTTTAACAGCCATACTATAGAATAAAAGTGAAAATTTAATAATGCGTTTATACTACGATGGATTATGGAGGAGTATATCCGCCGGTCCAGCTGCTGGAGTAAGTTACACCTGTGGCCTGCCCATTGTTGTTGTTTCCGGAATAGTCCTGCGCGTTACCATTGAGCGGCCACCATAGGATAATGTTCTGTGGTTTGACTGGGGCACCACCTATTCCTTCTAGATAGAGTGCATTCGCCTCGGCCGAGGATAATGAGATATTGTAAATCTGTAGATTAGCAACTTGACCGCCCGCATTTAAAAAATTATCACCGTCACAGTTTCCATCCCCTCCAAGATATAATCCGCTTATTGCAGATATGGGTGTGCCGGCAGTACCAGAGTCCACAACCGCACCATCAAGATATGCAACAAAATTCGCCTGGCTACCAGAATCCTGTACTGTTATTATCACATTATGCCATTTGTTGGGTGATACATATGCTGATGTCTGATAGTCCGTATGTGCACCAGCATCGAAAAAAAGGACATTGCTCGGCGTAATTGCGATTCGGTAGGCGCATACACCGAAGGTATTAGAAGTTGCATTATCACTACCCAGCATTGCAAGCCAGGAGCCGGACGGATTACCCGTATAATAAAACCATAGGGATCTTGTCAATGCAGAAGGTGCCATAAATAGCGTTGCGCTGACAGCCGGAGCGCTTTTTACCGCTGCCACATACTCGGGCTGCTGTCCCTGGCATTCACCCTCTAGAGAGACAGTCTGGGCTATTCCGGACCCTACCCTTACAACCTGGCAATTTCCAGGCTGTGCTTTGGGCGTGCCAATGCCGCTGAAGACTCCCAGTTGGAAGAGTGCACCCAAGACCACGGCAATAATTAGTATCGCCCAGCCGTATGTCATGAGGTATTCCATAGCGCTCTGTGACTTTCTTGTTTCTATTTTCAAGAATACACCAAGTATGCTATACTAAAACAGAAGAAAGGCTTAATAGCCTTTTTTTCCAATTTCCATCATGAACAGAAGCGAAATCATCAAGAAATTAAAGGAGAAGGGAGTCACAAATTTCCAGATGAGGGTCCTTTTGGCAACCTATTCAATACCAAAAGGCAAGACCATTACCTACAAGCAGCTGGCAAAGAAGGCCGGGTACCCACACGCATATAGGGCAGTGGGATCTGCGATGAAAATGAATCCTCTAGCTCCAACCATTCCATGCCATCGGGTGATAAGGAGCGATGGCAGTCTCGGAAACTATTCGGCTGAAGGCGGCGCCAAGAAGAAGATGCTGATGTTGCAGCAGGAGCACGCAATCTAGATTATAATCTATTTCTTAGAAGGATGGTTGGCTGGCTTTCGCCAGCCAAGGTCTGTAACAACCCTATAACATCCATCTTTCAATCCATCCAACTAAGCGTTAAAAACCACGTGCGAACGCGCCGCAGGGGCCAACCACCGGTCCTTTTCCTCAAGCTCATCCAGCTTCACGCCCGCCTTTGCCAGGGCCGTTAGCCTTTTTTCACCAGTGCCTGTGAGTGTCAACGACTTCCCAGGCTCCTCCTTTGTCGCAAAGTCCACGACTCCCTTCTCCTTCAGCCTGTTCAGGTTGTACCACACCGAGCTCTTTGAGAACCCGTATATCTCGCTCATGTAAGCAACGAAGGCCGACGCGCTGTCTATGGTATCTCCCCCAATCTCGAGGACCACTAGCTGCTCGCGCCTGGTCAGGCGCGGCAATTTGTCCACCGCCGCATCGAGCGGACGCTTAGACAAACCTTGCACCCTAGTAGTAATAGATAGTTGGCCCATAAACACACCCAAACACTTAATATGAGGAAATTTATGCGGCCATGCCACCATACGTATTCATAATGATGGCGGACTTAAAGGTTGTTGACCAAATGCTTGCGCTGCATGTACACATGTCCAGTGGCCCGTGTTGCATTATTGCGTTTTGCATTGTTCCAACCATTTAATTTCGGCGCAAATTTCTTTTCACACCGATTTACACTTACGATAACTACTTGCATGGCGCACATATTTAAATCTTATGTCCATCTTCGTAAGATTTTTCGAGAGCAAGAAAAATCCGCCCATCAAAAGAAGAATTGCACAAGACCACAAAAAGGACTAAACTACGGAGGCGATGTCATTGAAGGCATGGAGTTGCACGCCAACTTCGTCATTTGAATTGAATACCTCTATCCTTATTTTGTTTTTTTCCGCGTTGGCGAGCACCGCCTGCATTTTGGGATCGCCCAGCACGCTGTCATTCACGAGCAGAAGGCTCGCTCCATAATTTTCTATCGCAGCGTTCACTTCATCAGCCCCCGATTTTGATTTCCCAGAATCCAACCCGTTGAGGAACTCCTCCATGATCTTAAACTCGATCCTTATCCTCTCCTTCTGCAGAAGCAATGCGACCTTATCGCTTTTTATCAGTTCATATACCCCCGTCCTCTCCGTATCGCTTGTTTTTTCAAAAATAAGCTTCTTCCCCGTTTTTTTGATTGACCCATTATCCTCGCCGAACGCTTTCACGTCATCCTTTGTAAATCCGGGCCCGGCTATTATCACCGTATCGACCCTCATCTCCGCTGCCATGTCGAGTATCGCCTGAAAATATTTCTTCTGTTGCTCGACGAAATCCTTCTGGCTCATCCTTTTGCTGAGCTGGCTGTATATCTCGTTCTTGAATTCGACCCCGTATCCGAGCAAATACGCTGGGACCGCCTTCTCCTCATCGACCACTATGAGCCCCAGCCTCGCTTTTTTCGTGTCGGAAACCGCATTCCTTATCACATCGACAAGATAATTATGCCATTCGTTCTTCATTATGTCGAGTACGTCACCGGGCGCTATGTTCAGCGTGTGGTAGCTGTTTAGCCTTATGTAGTCAAGGGGCTTGCCCTCCACTATCTTACCCATCACTCTCAGCCGGTTTGCATTTTTGTCGAACTCTGTTTTCTCCACCCTTACCATTATCACGACATCCTTCAGCTCCCCCTTGTCACCCTCGTTCGACCTAAATCTTCTTACACTCTCGGATTTTACGAGATCTCCGGCAAATATTATCCTCTGCAGGGTCCAGAGGTCATCGAGCGTGTCCACTCGCAGTTTGAGCTTGCCCTCCGCACCATAGAACTTTATTACCTTCACGGTATCAATCGCAATAGGCTTTGTGCGAACAACATTAATAATTTAGCATGATTAAAGCATATGTGGTATTTTGATAGATATAGTCAGCGATATTCTTGGCGCTATAGGAGGGTCTGCATCATTCATCACCTCCTTTATACAGGCGCAGGGATATGCCGCACTTATTTTTTTAATGACCTTGGAGGGCATAGGGTTCCCGGTTCCGAGCGAAATTGTCATACCTGCGGCCGGTTTCTTCGCCGCGAAGGGCGTGCTGGACATCTGGCTCGCCTTCCTTGTGATTTTGGTCGGCAATACGATAGGCATGGTCATAGATTACGCGATAGGGTATTATCTGGAGAAGGGCGTGGTCTACAAGCACCTTAAGCTATTCCATGTAAAACAGGAGAGCCTGGACGCATTCGACGGCTGGTTCAAAAGGAACGGCTCTTTCGCGGTCTTTGTTTCAAGGATGCTCCCCGAAGTGAGGGCCCTGATGAGTTTCCCCGCGGGGTTTGCAAAGATGGACCTGAAGAAATTCCTGTTCTGGTCTGTTTTGGGAAGCGCGATATGGGACGGCCTCCTGCTGCTCTTCGGCTACTACGTGATATCCACGTCAAACTTCATACTGCTGTCGGTCGGCATAGCCGCCTTCATGATAATACTATACCTGATAATGCGGATGGCAATGAAGAGGATAAAGGGCAAGGGCAAGTAAAGTCAGGGTGCCGTATACCCGCTTGTCCAACTGCTGGAGTAGGTTACTCCTGCCTCTGCCTGTCCATTACCATTGTTTCCGGAATAGTCCTGCGCATTCCCGTTGAGAGGCCACCAGCCCACTATGTTCTGTGGCCGGATTGGAGCACCACCAATGCCCTCATTATAAAGGGCAGTTATTTCACTGGCCGAAAGCGTATAATTGTATATCTGAAGGTTGGAAACGTAGCCTGGGAAGGAAGCACTGCATCCGGAGTTTGGATTTCCGCCTATTATCAAAATGTCATTTGAAGTTCCTGGATCCACTAATGAATTATAAGCAGTACTGCCGGCAGGTTGGCCGTTAAGATAAAATTGTACTGCGGCTCCATTATACGTGGCTGCTATATTTTCCCAAGAGCTGTAAGGTATTGCCGTGCTGCCATACATGTTTGTCTGCCCTGTGCCCGTATTGAACAGTTCCAACATCACCACGTTTGGCTGATGCCAAACGCTTCCGCCAGATACGCCAAACCTATACGCCCAGTCCACTGGATAAGCACCACCAGACAGAGGCGCCAGAATTGCAACTCCAACTTCACAATCGTTATTCGGTTGTTCATATATCCAAGCCGATAGGGTTAATTGCGATTGCTGTTGTGGAGTTTGAAGTGTTGGAGAGAATGGTGCCCATATGTATGTCTGAGTTGATGCACCAAAAGCACCTACATACTCGGGCTCCTGCCCCTGGCACTCTCCTTCAAGGGATACCGTCTGTGTTATTCCTGAACCGACCCTCACAACTTGGCAATTTCCCGGTTGGGCCTTGGGTGTTCCGATGCCGCTGAATACGCCTAATTGGAAGAGCGCGCCCAACACTACCGCTATGATTAGTATCGCCCAGCCGTATGTCATGAGGTACTCCATTGCGCTCTGGGATTTCTGCAGCCTGCCCCGTCGAAGCTTAACTGCCTGCATATATCAGAGCGTAAGAATCTAAACTATTTATAATTATACCTACACAACTACACTTGTGATGATTGAGGTGAAAGCTGAGCCTTCGGGCTATGAAGATAAGTAGGCGGGCTGATCATTTGGATAATCTACAAAAACTGCACAAAACCTCTATACGCGCCACCGAAATCGCCTCGCAATACTGGTGCGAGAAGCAAATGGAGCTGAACAACATTCACGGCTCCAAGATTACCGCGGAGATAAAGCAAGGAAGGAAGATGCACGAGGAGCTGGAGAGCGAAACAAATCCAGTTCCGGTAGTGCTGGTGCCAAAGAGCTATGCCGATGTAATGTACAAGATACTTTACACCAGCACCACGGCGCTTGAAATCCTCCAGGAGAACAAAATATCCAGGGAGATCCAGATATACGGGGCGATCAACGGGTTCACCGTGGTGGGCAAGATGGACCAGCTCCAGATAAGGGACGGGGAGGCATTCATCTGGGAGGACAAGACAAAGAGCAATGATAATGTGCCCTCCGAGCCCCAAATGCTGAGCCACAAAGTCCAGGTCATGCTCTACAGGAAGCTGCTTACCGATATAGTCGCGAAAAAGTACACGATAGACATGTACAGGAGGAAGTATGGGATAGCAACATTGAAGATATCGGAAGAATTCGCAAGGCAGCTTGATGCATTAGCTATACCTAAGCCCATGCAGAGCGTGGACGCAATGGCAATCAGTTATTTCGAAGGCTTCGCAAAGCTTCCGAAGGTTAGCGAACTGCTGCACATACGATACATGAACCAGTTCACGGGCAAGGAGATTGCCCTCCACAAGTTCAACTACAACGAAGATGAAATGAACAAGGAGCTGGAGTTTGTCATGAAGTACTGGAAGGGCGAACGGGAGGCGCTGCCGGTGCCCATAGGCGAGAAATGGAAATGCGGATACTGTGTCTTCTTCGGCAAGGAGTGTAAGGTCTGGTGGCCGCAGAAAAAGCTTGGAGAATAGCATATAATTTAACATCACATAGCGATAAATCCCACACCTTTCAAGGGTGGGATGAAAGCGAGGGAGAAAGTAATATATAAGAATATGTTCATATAATAAGTATGCCAAAAGGATATGACAGTTCAGAAACAAGCGTCCATTTCATGGGATACCATTTTGTATGGTGTCCAAAATACAGCCGCAAAGTTCTGACACCAAAAATAGAAAAAAGGTTGAAAGAATTGATAAACAAAAAGGCGAAAGAATTGGACTGCAAAGTAATCGCATTGGAAGTCATGTCAGACCATGTTCATCTATTCATACAAGGAAAGCCCATTATGACACCAAATTTTATAATTGGTCAGATAAAGGGATATACTTCTCATTGTCTTCGGGAGGAATTTCCAGAACTAAGGACAAGGCTTCCTACCCTTTGGTCAAGAAGTTATTTTGTTTCAACACATGGTCATGTTTCAGATTCATTGATAAAAAAGTATATCGCAGAACAAAAGGGAATGTGATGGACAGGGCATACAAATTCAGAATTTATCCAACTTCGCAACAGGAGAAGAAACTCGATACTCACAGATGGATTGCGAAGAACCTCTGGAACGAACTTCTTGCATATTCAAAGGACACATATAATAAAACAGGAAAATTCCCTACAAGAAATCAATTGCAATTATTGGTAAAGAGCAAGGGGATGTATTCACAATCTGCACAGGAAATCTCTCATAGGATTGGAACTGCCATCCATCGTGTTTTCCAGGTGCGTAAGAAAGGAAAGGAAATCGGCTTTCCACGTTTCAAGAACATAGACAGGATGAAATCAATTTATTATCCACAATCAGGATTTTGGTTGAAAGATAAAAGGCTGAAGGTCACACCATTCGGCGAAATCAAAATAACCTTCCATAGATCGATGGAAGGGAAGATAAAAACACTTTCTTTGAAAAGAGAATCAGCAGGGAAATGGTATGCGGTATTCACTACGGAACGACCAGACATCGAATTCAAATCAAATGGGAAAGGACAAGTTGGTATAGATTTGGGACTGAAAACATTTGCGACATTATCCGACGGTATAAAAATATCAAATCCAAGGCACATAAAGAAATACGAAAAGAAACTTGCCGATTATCAGAGAGTATTATCTTACAAAAAGAAGGGAAGCAGGAACAGGTGGAAACAGAAACAGAAGGTTGCAAGAATCCACGAAAAAATTGATAATACAAGAAAAGATTTCCTTCATAAACTATCACATAAATTGGTAAATTCATATTCATTGGTTTCAATGGAGAAACTGCGTTCTCAGGAAATGGCAGAACAGGGATACGGGAAACAGATAAATGACGCAGGATGGGGAATGTTTGCGAACATGATGGCATACAAGGCTGAAAGTGCTGGTTGTCAAGTAGTGTTCGTGAATCCAGAAAGGACTACGAAGACCTGTCACGTATGTGGAAACATACAGGAAATGCCTCTGAATGAGAGGACATATTACTGTGAGAAGTGCAACACACAGACCGACAGGGATATAAATGCATCAATAAATATACTTGCAAAAGCTACCGCAGGACTTGCGGGAAGTAACGCTTGCAGAGATGGAAACAATGTCTGTTGTTGAAGCAAGAAGCCCACATCCCTTTAGGGGTGGGAGTATGTCACACGCTCTTTTCCAATAAAATTCGAGGTTAGCATTAAAATGATTTCAAGCGCAGACCTGAAAAAGCGATACCTGGCCTTCTTCGAAAAAAGGGGGCACAAGCGCATCCCCGGCGCCTCGCTTATTCCAGAGCATGATCCGAGCGTGCTTTTCACAACCGCAGGTATGCATCCACTCGTTCCGTTCCTTCTCGGCGAGCCGCATCCGCTTGGAAAACGCCTATGCGACGTGCAGAAGTGCATACGTTCGGATGACATCGAGGAGGTTGGGGATGCATGGCACCTGAGTTTCTGGGAGATGCTCGGGAACTGGTCACTGGGAGATTATTTCAAGGAGGAAGCGGTATCCATGAGCTTTGAGTTCCTCACCGAGGAGATCAAAGTACCCGTAGATAGGTTCAGCGTTACCTGCTTTGCTGGCGACAAGGACGCACCGCGGGATGAGGAAACGGCGCGCGTCTGGGCAAGGCTCGGGGTGGCAAAAAACAGGATCCATTTTCTGCCCAAGGCGGACAACTGGTGGGGCCCGGCCGGGCAGACCGGCCCGTGCGGACCTGACACTGAAATATTTTACCACACAAAAGACATACAAGAAAAGAGCACGGAGGAATTCCTGAAGCTTTCAAACAAGGGCCCGTTCTGCGAGATATGGAATGATGTCCTGTTGCAGTACAACAAGACCGCGGCCGGGAAGTTCGAGGAGCTGAGGCAGAAGAATGTCGACACGGGGATGGGGGTGGAGCGAGTGGTCGCGGCGCTCAACGGCTCTGATAACGTATATGCATGCGATACCCTCGCGCCGATTCTTGACAGGGTCATCTCGATCTCCGCCGCCGGCACGGCAAAAACAGACCGCCATGCACGCATAATAACGGACCACATCCGTGCAGCCGTTATGATTCTTGGGGAGGACAAGGGCATTGTTCCAAGCAATGTCGATCAGGGATACGTGCTTCGGAGATTCATAAGGAGAAGCATAAGGCATGCAAGGATGATCGGAGTAAAAGGAGAATTCTGCAACGAGGTTGCCAATGCGGTAATCGATGTCATGGGTGACTCATATCCAGAGATAAGAAAGAATGCCAAACGCATATTCGAAGAACTCAAGAAGGAGGAGGAGAAGTTTTCAATAGCGCTGGAGAATGGGACAAAACAGCTCGAGAAGAAATTGCAGCTTCTTCAGGAGTCGCGCCAAAAAACACTCGATGCGAAGAGCACATTCGACCTTTTCCAGAGCTTCGGCTTCCCGCTTGAGATCACCGCTGAAATGTGCAAGGAGAAGGGATTCTCAGTTGATGAAGCGGGTTTCAACGCACTTATGAAAGCCCACCAAGAACTTTCGCGCGAAGGGGCCGAACAGAAGTTCAAGGGCGGGCTGGCGGACCATAGCGAGGAGACAACAAAGCTCCATACCGCGACCCATTTGCTGAACGAGGCGCTCAGGCAGGTAGTCGATCCATCGATACACCAGATGGGGTCCAACATCACCA
Organism: Candidatus Micrarchaeaceae archaeon; assembly: GCA_027310755.1. Lineage (GTDB taxonomy): Archaea > Micrarchaeota > Micrarchaeia > Micrarchaeales > Micrarchaeaceae > JAJZYD01. Next base: position 12,777 of record DAIDAE010000019.1, read on the forward strand.
AGGAGCGGTTGAGGTTCGACTTCAACTATGACAAGAAACTCACGGACGAACAGATAAAAAAGGTTGAAGAATGGGTAAACAACGTTATAAAGGCGGAAGCGGACGTGTCATTCGAGGTGATGAGCGTGGAGGATGCAAAGAAACTGGGGGCCCAAGGAGTATTCGAAGAAAGATACGCAGAAAGTGTAAAAGTCTATACTGTTGCAAAGGGCAACAAGGTCTATTCGAGGGAGGTCTGCGGCGGCCCCCATGTTAAGAACACGCGCGAGCTCAAGGGCTTCAAGATACTGAAACAGGAGGCTACTGCGGCCGGCATAAGGAGAATAAAGGCGATTGTTGAGTGATCTCTTGGCCCTTGACATCTATAGCTTGATAATCTATCCAATAATTTTCATTTTCCCAGCATACGCGGCGAATGCACTCCCTGTTATATTCAGTGGATGGGGGCCTATAGATTTCGGGAAGAAGCTCGGAGGGAAGAGGATCTTTGGAGACCACAAAACAATAAGAGGAACATTGTCTGGGTTGATAGGCGGGATCCTTGCGGGATATCTTGAGATGGTAATATTCGGGCTTGGATTCATGTTGGCTGCATCCGTGCTAATAACAATAGGCGCACTTTTCGGTGACATGCTCGGCAGCTTCATAAAAAGGAGGATGAACCTGCGATCAGGACACAGGGCTCCAATAATGGACCAGTACGGATTTTTCATATTTGCATTGCTGTTTGCGCTGCCGTTCCTGAGCGATTTCCCAACATGGTACGGTCTCCTGTTCATTGCCGTACTGACGGGCATCCTTCACGTTGTTGCCAATATAGTGGCGCACAGGCTAAAGCTTAAAAAAGTCCCCTGGTAATTGATTATCATGCAGCGCCAGATAGAACTATTTCCCCACGAATCAGGAATAAGCGAGATGAGGGGAGTGATACTGTTGGTCAGGGAGAACAACAAGGAGCACACAATGCAGTTGTACGATCTCCTGCACCGTTCCCACAAAAAGTTTGACGAGCTCGGCAAGATAATAAGATCGTGTGAAATGCTCGGGTTTGTCACAGTAAGCAACGGCAGGATCAGACTAACGAGAAGCGGGGCGCAACTGAGTGTAAACAACTTCCAGAGCGTGCTTAGAGGCTATTTGGTGAAGATGGAGCCGTTCAGGACTGCAAAAGAAGCGCTTAAGCACAGGGAACACATGAGCACAAAGGAATTATCGCACTATCTTGCCCACAGAGGAGTGGCTTTCATGACTGACGAGAAGCAGAACGAGGAGATGCTCAGGCATGTTCTGCTCAAGTGGGGCGCCCGATCCGGGCTCTTCAAGTACAGCGTGCACTGGGACAGATGGAGGACGGCTCAATAGGGATTGTCAAGTTCTCCAGAATCCGCCAGTGGCTTGTATTTTTTAACAAAATTTAAAGCAATCCCTGCCGTGCGCTTATCATATAATTTAAGATAGCCATTTAGTTTCTTTCTGTTTACAACCTTAAGTAGCTCTCCGTAGTTTTGGATGGAGAGCGTTATTTTATAATAAAACAAGTCTACAAGTGTCTTTTCGGGATCGGATACTGGGACCTTCAATTCGCCATATTTAATAATATCAAAACCAAAGAAATACTTCGTAGGAATGTGGTGTAAAAATATTACATCATTTTTATCCTCAAATATATGTACCCTTGACCTCCTAACCTTTTTTATGGTCATTATATCTGGTCTTGAATTCTGTGTCCACAGATCCCGCATAGTAAGCGCGGATAAAAGACCATAATAAAATGGAGCATAAGCAAATCCGGATATTGCATCATCCAGTTTGAAAGTATATACTCCTTTTCTTACCGTGTATAATCTACCTGCGCTTTTCATGTGCGATAATATCCTTGCCGGATGTTCCGTTCTTTTTTTATTGTTTCTGAGATATAACACAACATCTCTATAGGTAAATACCGGGTACGATGCAAAGTGATTGGTTATATCATTAACTATTGTCATCCAACCACTTCCTTATTCCATTAATCATGAGTTCAAATGTAGGTGACAAGCCAGATATTATTAAATGATCCAAGCTTTTCAAGTTTGGTGGAGGATTATTCTCTATGCGAGTGATAAGCGTTCGCAGCCGTTTGACACTGTTTTCATCACCTTTTTCTATAAGTGACACTAGGTGGTACATATCATACAGATCCTGCACCTCCGGTTTCGAATATTCTTTAATGCTGTCTAATTTGTTGTTATAGGCGTTAATTTTTTCATTTAGAAGTTCCAAAGGCTTCAATGTAAGGACCACACGTTTGCTATCATCCATTTTTATATAATCCGTAGGTGTGCCCTTTTTGTACTTGAAGTTGATATCAATTTTCATTTTCACATTAGCAGATTCCACCAAAAAGTGCATAGTATCGGTAGAATTCTCATACCCTTTTTCCTTCAATATAAATCCAGAATCTTTCAAAAACTTTTCAATATCTTTATGATAGCGCATTTTTTCTTCTACCGCCTTCGCATCTAGATAAAAATCTAAATCTCTGGAAAATCTGTTTCCTCCATAGCACCTCCATATCGCTGTGCCGCCATGAAATACGAGCTCTTGATATCTGCTATAAAGAATATCCATTAACGTATCTTCGAGTTTTGCCTTTTCAAGTTGTAACTTATCTCTTATTTCCATGTAAATCATAACTACAAAATATTACATATTTATGTAATAATATGCACTTCTATATTTATATACCTTTCGTTATAGGTGAATGCAGATCTACATCTACATTTTCAGAGAAATTATCAAACTTTATCAATTGTAGATACACGATTCAAGTGGGGCGTCAGGTCCGGCATCTTCGAATATGGCGTTCACCATGATGAATGGAGAACGGGTTTAATTTTTTTCACAAACCTCACGAATTTCTCTATGTAACGTATCCGCATCCGATTCGCCGCGCTCTTTTTTGCCACCTGGCGCATCCCATTTATCTTCGATACGGTATTTTGGATTCCACAAAAGCAGAATCTTTCCATTATAAACTACAAACGCCTTTATCGCATAGGCTTTCTTGAGTTTCTTCTCCATCAGCATCAATTATTCTACAAGATCCGCCAAGATCCCATCCACTTTCTTAAGGAATTGCTTGCTGTGCTTATCCCTTGGGTACTTCATGTCCACCCTCTCTATCCTTCTCACCCTAGATGGCTTGTTGGACAGCACAACTATCCTGTCTGAGAGCTGCACCGCCTCCTCGACGTTGTGCGTCACCATGATCACGGAGTTGACCGATATCTTCTTGTTGTGCAGCATGTAGATGACATCGTCCCTCAGCGTGTTTGCGGTGAGCTCGTCAAGCGAACTGAATGGCTCATCCATCAAAAGCACCGTCGGATTCGACGCAATAGCCCTTGCTATCCCGACTCTCTGCTTCATCCCCCCGCTCAGCATGTTGGGGTAGGATTCCTCGAATCCTGCCAGCCCGAACTGGTCAAGAAGTCCAACCGCCCTCTTCTGCTTCTTGTCCTCGTCCATGTTCGACAGGGACAAACCCAGCTTCACGTTCTCCACGTTTGTGAGCCACGGCATCAGCGCGAAGTCCTGGAACACAAAGGATATCTCCTTGTTCGGCCCTGTTATATGCCTCCCATTGAATAGGACCTTTCCCCCGCTCGGTTTTATCAGGCCGGCCATTATCCTCAGAAGCGTGCTCTTGCCGCATCCGGAAGGGCCTATTATCGAGAGGAATTCTCCCTTCTGTGTGCCAAATGATACGCCGTCTATTATCTTGAACTCCTTGTTCTTCCCGTAGTAGAAGGAGATGTTGGCGACGTCTATTATATCTTTTTCAGCCATCTTTTCACGCATTCATTGTTTCAATGACAGCATTTCTTTATAAGCATTATTGTTTAGAAACTGGCCATAAAAACATGCTCCCATTTAC
>DAIDAE010000001.1 GCA_027310755.1 Candidatus Micrarchaeaceae archaeon
ATAATTACGAGTTCTCTACTGTAGGAAGGTCGTGAAGAACTGGTCGCCTTGCCAGCGTGTCTAACACGCTGGCACTTGTTATTAATAATCTGATTGGCCGTCGCAGCGGTCGGTGTCAGCCCGTCAAAAATTTCAAACATTTAAATACCTATTTCTCCATAGTTTATCAGTCTGATTATCGGAGGGATTATTTGGCCAAGGAGAAAGGAGTGCGTGAGCTGGAGGACCTGCCAGGAATAGGCCCGACCTCTGCAGAGAAGCTTAGAGCTGCCGGCATAGACACACTGGACAAGGTCGCAGTATCCTTTCCAGCAAATCTTTCTGAGATCTCTGGAATAAGTGCGGAAAAGGCGAAGGAGGCAATCACCGCCGCGCAGGAAGCCACCACAGTAAATTATGAAACCGCCGGGGCGATTCTAAAGAAGAGATCAGACCTAGGAATGATATCAACAGGGTCAAAAGATCTAGACGAGCTCATTGGAGGAGGCATAGAAACAGACGCAATCACCGAAGTCTATGGCAGATTCGCAAGCGGGAAGAGCCAGATAGGATTTCAGCTCGCAGTCAATGTACAATTACCAAGAAAAGATGGAGGACTTGAGGGCGGCGTATTATTTGTGGATACAGAAGGCACGTTCAGGCCGGAAAGAATAGAATCCATGGCAAAGAAAGCCGGACTCAATCCAGAAAAAGCGTTGGAAAACATAGTAGTAGTGAGAGCAATGTCCACAGAGCAGCAGATGCTCACCCTGGAAAGGTCAGACAAGCTCATCCAGGAGAAAAATATAAAACTAATAATAATAGATTCGCTTACATCACTCTTCAGGTCCGAGTTCCTTGGAAGAGGGGCACTGAATGAAAGACAACAGAAGCTCAATTCACACATACACAGGCTTGCAATGCTCGCAAACAAGTACAATCTAGCGGTCTATGTTACAAATCAAGTCATGGACAATCCAGGACTTATGTTCGGTGATCCAACGACGCCGATCGGCGGCAACATACTCGCCCACGCTGCCACCACTATGTTATATCTGAGAAAGAGCAAGGAGGAGAAGAGGATAGTAAGGCTTGTCGACTCCCCTCTCAAGCAGGAAGGGGAATGCATAATCAAGATCACCCCCGATGGCATAAAGGATTGATATTTTTCATTATCAGGCGATGACATGACGGAAATACGCGCCCAGCGGAGCACCGCGCCTGAAAAACCTAACGATACCAAATTGTTGACCATCAGAAATAATGACCTGCGCCGCACCGATACGACCCTTCGGGGGGAGGTTCAGTACACAACGCATAGGGACGCCGGACATTTCACCAGACAGAATTCTTCCAGCGATCAGGATTCAAGAAGAGGGGAGGGGTACGAACAGGCCACACTTATACTTTCGACAATGTCGATAAGCGTTTTCATATCCGGAGCAATGGGCATCATCCCGGCAATCTGGGGAACGCTATGTGCAGCAGCTCTCGCATCCGGCTCCTTAGCCACTTTTTATTTCGCAATCAGGCAGCGGCCAAACAAAATTCCACATTCCAATCGCCAACTATAATAAAACTCCCATACAAAGTAATTCATCGGTGTTAAAATGTTATACCTGATGGGCATAGGCCTTACAAAAGGGGACCTCCCCACGGGCACGATTGAGACATGCAAGAAATGCGAGTTTATCTACGCAGACAGGTACACAACATATGTCACCGAAGACAGGATCGAGCAGGTGGAATATCTTACAGGAAAGGGTGTCAAGAGGCTTAACAGGGAGATGCTGGAGGAAAGACTATCGGCAATCCTGGATGAGGCAAAGGAGAAGAATGTGGCGGTGCTGGTGGGCGGAGACCCGCTCATAGCCACGACGCACAAGATAATATTCATCGCCGCAAAAAAAGCCGGGGTTCCTGTCAAGGTGCACCATGCCACGTCCGCAATTGCGGTAATGCTTGGGGAGAGCGGCCTTGATTTCTACAGGTTCGGGCAGATGTGCACCATAGCCAGGTGGTCTAAGCATTACGAGCCCATATCTTTTTATGAAACCATACAGAGAAATATCAGGAACAACCTGCACAGCCTTGTTCTTCTGGACTGGGACCTCAGCAACAACTCATCGATGCAGCTGCCTGAGGCGCTGAAGATACTGAAGAAGGCGGAGGACAGCTACAGGGGAAAGATAATCGGTGATGACACCATGATAATCGTCATACACAAGATCACGTATGAGGACGAGAAGAAGCTGTTCATTCCGGTAAAAGAGGCCCTTGACGTGATACTCGACCCAGGGCCCACCACACTGATAATACCGGCGCAGCTTTCGGACATAGAAAAAGAGATAATAGGGGCAATCTACTGAGGGGAACGCAAGCTAATTATATCTAGCTGCAGAAGAGCTAGCGGTTATTCATGCTAATGCTAGAATTGACTAGCGGCAAAAGGGTAATCGCTGCAGATCAGTCCACGAAGGACATTCTCAAAAAGGGAATGTTCGGCAGCGATGAATCCGGGCACCTTTGTTTGTCGGTAGAGGAGGCGCTGTACCTAATTGACATGAGGAATGCACAATGCACGGAGAACGGCAAGGAGGTTCATTTCAACGATGTTGTGGAGAGGCTCGGCAGCGGAAGGATGCTCACGCGCTATTTGACCTTTAGGGACTGGAGGGACAGGGGGCTGATGATACGGGAGCCCAGGTTTTGGCAGGAAAAGGGCGGAAAGACCCCGATAAAGAAATATCCAGCATCTAAGCTGAAGGTCGAAGACAAAGTCAAAGGGACATTCTTTGTGCAGGATCTGATGACCGTGATAGAGGATAAGGATGGCGGCAAGAAACTGTATGATAGGCACTGGTTCGGGCAGTACGGCACATATAAGGCGAGCGACAAGGGAATCCTCAACAAGCTTGATATATACGAGACTCTCTTCCTTCTGGATAACGGTGCGCTAAAGGTGAAAAACGCATCGAAGAGCGATATTGTATCAACAGCCACCAGGAGAAGGCCGGATTTCCAGAAGTTGTACGACGTCTATTCGGACTGGAGGAAGAAGGGCTACGTGGTCAAAACCGGCTTCAAGTTCGGCACCCATTTCAGGATTTATTTTCCAGGGGCGAGGCCCATGCAGAACGGAAGCGAAAGCAAGGACGGATGGACGCATTCCAAGCACGTCATACATGTCTTCCCAAGAGACGTGAAGTTGCTGATATCGGAGTGGGCAAGGGTAATAAGGGTCGCCCATTCCGTGAGGAAGACCTTCATACTCGCCATACCCGGCAAAAGCAGGGAGAAGGACAGAAGCATAGACTTTATCCTCTACCACAGGAAGAATGGCAACATAGAAGTTCCGGGCGCAGATACTCCAAGATACGCAATGCTCTCGCTGAATGAGGACGAATACTTGGGCGGCAGCGATCTTTCCGCAATAATAAACGAGGCAAAGGGACACGGGCTAGAGCTTGTCATAGCAATAGCTGATAGGGAAACCGCAGTCACATACTACAAAGCGAGGAGGATTGAGCTTCCAAAGAGCGAATACGAATATTATGAAATAGATTGGATGCAACCGTAGCAAGTAATGAATATTTCCAAAATCCAACGCATATCATGGCAGCAAAATAGCACAAAAACCATTTAAGGCTTCGATTAATTTGTGCTACAATGGCGACAGTCAAAACCAGAAGAAGGGAGCGGGATAGCTCAGGTGACCCATTGATAAGATTTGCACATGGCAATGCACAAACAGACGAAATCATCCATAATCATATCTTATCCGTGACATTCCTGCTCTGGTCCTCTCTAGAATATAACGACCATTTCGGCGAAAGCAACATCAGGGCAGCAGAGCGACATTTGCTGTTGATAGATAAAATGTTCAGGGACCCTACATACGCCAGAAACTTTACCGAAGTCGATCTGGATAGAATCGATAAAGTAAGGAACATAGTATTTGAATGGCGCAAAGACAACGCTCCAGACGAGTTTATTCCAGAACCCGTTAAACCCAGGAGAGAAGCGCACGATGTGCTCGGTATTTCGCCAGGCGCGACCAAAGAAGAGATAAGGGATGCATACCGGAGACTTGTAAAGACACACCATCCAGACCACAATGGCAATACAAAAGAGTCAACGGCAAAATTTGTCGAAATACAGAGCGCATATGAAAGCCTGTTATGACCCTTGCAGTTTCACTACCTCTAGTTTTATATACTTATTTCAGCAATAATAAACATCAGATTCTGCTTTTTACAGAACTAATGTGACTACCAATGGGAGCGTATAGACAGATGCGTGAGACATTCATATCCGAGTACAAGGAGCGGAGCCAGCCCTATAAGGATAGGATAATCAAGTGGAGCGCTGAGGCACCGATAATAAGGATCGAAAAGCCGACGAATATAGCAAGGGCCAGGGAACTAGGATACAAGGCCAAGCAGGGGGTGGTGATGGCAAGGGTTCGTGTGCTCGGAGGGAGAAAGATGAGGCCTCAATACAGCGGGGGAAGAAAACCGTCAAAGAGCGGAAGATATTTTTCAAGGAGGAAATCAACCCAGTCAATAGCCGAAGAGAGGGTCGCAAAGAAATTCACGAACTGCGAAGTGCTTAATTCCTATTTTGTAGGTGAGGCAGGGTCCAGCAAGTTCTTTGAAGTGATACTCCTGGACAAAACAAGCCCGGTAGTTCTTTCAGACCCGCAGTATGCGGGAGTGGTGGCCCAAGAAAGGAGGGTGGAAAGGGGATTGACGCGTTCCGGCAGGAAGCACAGGGGCCTACTGACAAAAGGCTTCGGAACTGAAAAGTTCAGGCCGAGCAAGAGGCAGCACGACAGGAGCTAATAAATATCAGGCCGGACCGAATCCTAATAATTCTAGGTTTTAAATTTGACATTCGAAAGGACCAAGCCGCGGCAAGCTCAGGATCCGACAGAGGCACATGAGGAAAAACGTGCGAGCTTCTATAAGTCCATGAGGAGGGGGCTTGCAAGCGCCGGGCTTTTTATAGGAGGGGCAGCAGCGATAGGGGTTTGGGATTCTACGAATCCCACTTCATATATTCCATGGTTTACCCAGGCTGAGAACTTTTTGAGGAGTGTGTTACCCACGCCTGTTACAAACCAGCTGGCTCTTACGGATGGCAGCCAAGTTTACCAGGCCACAATAATGATCGGGAGCGCCATCATCGCCTACCTCAGCCTTCGCGACACAAAGTTCAGCAAGCTAAAGGATACAATAACACGTAATGTTTCTACTCTCCTTATGTGGTTGCCAAATATGGTCTTGGGCGATTGCATCTCGGCATCACTGCGCACGAATGACAATACACGTACCATTTCCTTGATAGTTCCAGATCCGGTGAGCACCGGGGTGTGGAGGCGCGGGGTCACACAACATTCTACCTGGCTGCACCCACTTGTAATGTGGGGGGATTCGCCATCCGCAATAATCCCAAACATCCCGCATTTCTACGAGCTGGGAATGGCCATGACGGGAGGCTACATTTTCACAAGGCTCGTCGGCTTCGAGCTTTATGACAGGCACCGCGCCAAGAAGCTCCTCAGGCAGACGGCAACAACCGATGAGGCATAATCTGGTTTTTCAATGAACTACAATGGCGTAATTGTGATACCAAAGAAAGCGGGATTAAGCTACAAGAGCATAATCGGGGCCACAAAACATCATAAAAGAAGCGGCATGACAATTTCCGAGACAGGAAGCACACTGAAAATAACAATAAAGACCAATGACGCCGCCGCAATGAGGGCCTCCCTCAATGCGATTATGCGGGACATACAGGTAATAGAGGGCGCAAGCACCGTCTGAATGACACGCCAGAAGGAATAAATACCTAAACGAACCGAGTTGTTGCTATATTAGGTGGCCTTGTGGTTAAACCCGATCATGATAAAGAAAGACAAGAGGAGTTGAAGAGAATAGAAGCACTTGTTGAACAGCTTCAACCAGGAGAACTTGTATTAGTCAGGATGGCCAGCACGTATCGACAAGGAGTGCGCATATTTGGTATTATTAACGATCGTAATTCAAGCGCCTCAAAAGTCCAAAAGGGCATAGAGATACACACTACAAGATTTGGCGGTAACGTATTTATCACCCCAGACATGTTGTTTGATAATGAGAAAGGCGTGAGCCTATTCAAAAGATTTGCCGTGGCTGGAGGATCGGTTTATAGCAAAATGGAAGTACCTGAAGGAAACTTTATAATCAGCCCTCCAACCGCATACGGACTCAAGCTTCAAGTCATTGCAGCAAAGAGCCCAAAAGATATAGAGGCTAATGACCCGGAGAAGAATAGAACCATAACTGAATGGGTGGGTCGCGGTTGCCTTGGGGGAGGAACTCCAAAAGAGGTAGCGAATCCGGATTGGAAACCTGCACTCATCGTATTTACTGGAAGAGATGTGATATTGCAGTATCTGGAACAGCATTTCGATGCCGTGGAATTGTCAAGGACTCTCACCACTATTGGTGTCGAACCATCGGAAAAGCTCAGACAAAAAGCAAAACAAGAAGCAACTATGCATGTTTTCAGCTGTATACTGAGCTAAGTGCTGCGGATGCAGCTAGACAGGCGCTGGATAGAAGGGCAAGATCGTTGCAAAGGGGTGGAGTGTTCCAGGAAGACGGTGCCTTGGTGGGCGTAATTGATAGAGATAACGTTTTCTTCATAACATTTGGCGAGCGAGAACACCTTGATGACAGATCACGCAATTTTCTGGGCGCAGCTGAAAGCGCAAAGGAACAAAGGTTATGGGAGTATGTAGATGTCGTGCAAATAGCCCCAGGATTGCAGATAAATGTAAAGGAGTTCATAGAGGGACTTAACAAGAAGCCAGAGGCAGCCCAGATTCCAAGAGGTAGAGCCAGAACCGCACGATAAACAGACTAAAATACCGGAAACATGGAAAATCTAAACCTATTTAAATATAACCAAGCTTAATAATAAACACAGTCAGAAAGTGAGTTCCGCAGCGGAATCCCGACTCCTCTGCTTTTCAGCTTAAGCTACTGGAACGACTGAAATAACCAGTGTTACTTATGCCAACCCATGGCTCGATGATGTACTGGCCGAGAAGGCGCGCAAGCAAACGCCTAGCCAGGCTCAGGAACTCGCCGAAGTTCGCGGAACAGGCGCTATGCAATCTCGTTGCGTTCAAGGTGGGCATGACCCACGTAACCATGGTCGATGATACAGAATCACCCTCGAAGAATGCGGAGGTTGCAAAGGCGTGCACTGTCCTTGAAGTTCCCAAAATGGAGGTATACGGGGCAAGGTTTTATTCACCAAACCAGTTCAATAACTATCAGGAGACAAAGACCGAGATTTACAACAAGGCCATAGCCCAGAAGCTCAACATCAAGAAGATAACCAACGACGAGACAAAACTGGACGCAATGAAGGCAAAATTGAAAGAATTTAATGAGGTAAGGGCCCTGGTTGTCGCATATCCAAAAGGTCTGTCTGCCGAACAGCACCATCCCGTAAGGTTTGAATCTGTTGTCGGTGGGAAAAACGTAGAGGAAAAGTTCGAATTTATTTCAAAAGTGCTTGGAAAGGAAATAAAGGCTTCAGAAAGCTTCAAGCCAGGCGAATATGTTGACGTGCTGGGTATTTCCAAGGGTAAAGGTTGGCAGGGTCCAATAAAAAGGTTCCACGTAAAGAGAAACTTCCACAAAGCGACCAACAAAATAAGGCACGGCGGGCCTCTCGGCGCGTTTGGCTCAGGAAAAATATTCTACACGGTACCCAGGGCAGGACAGCTGGGATTCAACTACAGAACAGAACACAATAAAAGGATACTCAAGCTCGGACTCAAGACCGATATAGAATTCGTCAACAAGAGGGCGGGATTCTCGAACTACGGTCTCGTAAAAAATGACTACGTAATCGTATCCGGATCCGTTGCAGGACCAGCAAAAAGAATGGTTCGAATCAGGAAATCTATCAGACACAGGAACGAAACCGGAATAAAGGAACCGAAAGTTGTGTATGTTGCAAAATGAGTGAATGATCATGGTCAGCGTATTTGATTTGCAGGGAAATCCAAAAGGCAGCGTCGAGCTATCCGAGGTTTTCAGCGAGGCCATACGCGACGACTTGATAAGGCGCGCTGTGATAGCCGAAAACACGTTGAAACTGCAACCACAAGGGCATTATATACTAGCAGGAATGAACACCACCGCAAGATACTACGGAACGATGAGCTCCTATAGGAGCGGAAGGCACATGGGAATCGCGATAAGGCCGAGGCAGAAACTCGGCGGGGGGGTGCAGGGACAGGTCAGAAGGATACCATCTTCAGTGAAGGGAAAAAGGGCTCACCCCCACAAGATTGAGAAAACGCTCATAGAAAGGATGAACAGGAAGGAATACCAGAAGGCGCTCAGAAGCTCGATCGCCGCGACGGCAAACAAGGACTACGTGAAAGTACAAATGGCGCTGCCGCTGGTAGTTACAAATGAGATTGAATCGATAAGGAAGACAAAAGACCTCCTGAAGGTCATAAGCGCGCTGAAGCTCTCCGGCGATCTTGAGAAAAGCAAGTCGCCGCAGATAAGAAAGGGGCTTAGAAGGCTGGCGGCAAGAAGGCATTTCAGGAAGTCCCTTCTTTTCATAGTTAATGAGGACAAGGGCCTTACAAGGGCGGCAAGGAACATCCCGGGAGTAGATGCGTGCACTGTGGGGGACCTGAGGGCAGGCATCCTTGCGCCCGGCGGCGTCCCCGGAAGGGCAACCTTATGGAGCGAATCCGCGATGAAGAGCATTACCGCAGGAATAGAAAAATTATCGTTGATGTAAAATGGCAGTATTAAAATATCCACTTGCAACAGAAAAGGCGATATCGCAGATAGACAGGAACAACCTCATCGTATACATTGTCGACTTCAGGGCGACAAAGACCGAGATTAAGAAGGAGTTTGAGTCGATGTTTCAGGTCAAGGTCGATAAGATAAGGAGCGTAAACATGCCGAATAATTCCAAGAAGGTCTACATCAAGGTTGCAAAGGGATACAAGGCTACCGATGTCGCATCAAAGCTAAAATTAGTATAATAATCAGGAGAATCGAATGACAACAAAATCAGCAGGATCAAGGGCGTTAAAGGCCATGCAGACCACAAAGCCACGCCATTGTGATATTTAATGCTAAAAAAGTGAAACGATGGGAAAAAAGATGAGGCAGCAAAGGAGGGGCAAGGGATCGGTAGCGTACCGCAAGGCTCCCGGAACATTCGACATCACCCCCACCTATACGAATAACCAGAACGCAGAACTCGTCGGCGAGGTGATAAACATAATCAACCACACTGGTCATACCGCACCGCTCATAGAAGTGCTTTATGAGGATTTCACCAAGGGCTACCTGATAGCACCGGAGGGCATAAGGATGGGCGACAGGGTCCATGTCGGGCCCAAGCCGCATTATAGCATAGGTAGCGCCATGAAGCTCGGTGACATACCGGAGGGCATTCCAATATACAACATCGAATCCATGCCGGGGGACGGCGGGAAACTGGTGCGTTCGGCAGGGAGCGCAGCGTACGTATCCGCACACAGCAGGAATACGACCACTATCGCCCTGCCTTCCAAGAACTCAATAACGCTTGTAAATGAGTGCCGGGCCCAGCTCGGTATTGTGGCAGGCGGTGGAATAACCGACCAGCCCATAGTCAAGGCCGGCAAGAGCCACTACATGATGCACGCCACAAACAGGATGTGGCCAGGATTCAGGGGAGTCAAGTCAAACCCCGTAGACCACCCGTTCGGAGGCAAGCAGCACCATAAGGGCAAGAGCAGCATGACAAGCAGGAACGCGCCGCCAGGAAGGAAGGTAGGGCACATCGCGGCCAGCAGAGTGGGAAGAAAGAAGAAAGGATAATCATGACAACAAGAACAAACCCAGGGAATCGCAGAATGAACGGGGCAGAGCTCGATTTACTAGGCAAACTTGCAGAACTTGAGCGTGCAGAAGCATTCGAACGCGGAATGACTCTCGGAAACGGGCGCCACATTTCGGGTCCAGACTTGAGAAGAACGCACGAAGATCAGGAACGCAAAAGACAATCATCAGAATGGCAATACAAGAAGAAAAGATGAATGAATGGTAGAACGAATAGTATTCAGGGGAAGGACATCGCCGGAGGCGCAGGCTCTCAAGCCAGAGGAGTACCTGAAGCTCATAAAGTCAAGGCAGAGGAGGACGATAAAGAGAAATGCGATAGTGCTAAAGAAGCTCACCGAGAAGATAGAGAGATACAAGAAGAATGCGATAACCAAGCCGATAAGGACTCACATAAGGGAGGCCGTCATACTGCCTTCGTGGATCGGCATGAAAATATCCGTCCATAACGGGAAGGAGTTCCAGGAATTGGACATAACCGGACCAATGCTCGGGCACAGGCTCGGCGAGTTTGCATTTACCACCAAGAGGGTGCAGCACAGTGCGCCCGGAATCAGGGCTACAAAAGGAAGCAAGTTCCTAGCTGTTAAGTGATCCAATGAAATACTCATACAACCAGGACAAAACCGGCGTGGTCTTCGCAAATGCGAAGGACCTCAACGCCAGCTACAAGGATCTTGGGGCGGTATGCGATGCGATAAGGTACAAGAGCGCCCAGGCAGCGCTCGACGCGCTCGATAGAGTGATAGTAGACAACAAGCCGATACTATACAGGAAGCACAACATAAACATGGGATCAAGGCACGAGCTCGGTGGCAGAAAGGGCAGGACCCCGATAAAATGCGCAAAGATAGTCAGGAAGGTGCTGGTCAATGCAATGGCGAATGCAACAAACAAGCAGCTAGATCCGGAAGCAATGTATGTCGTGCACGCGGCGGCAAACAAGACACTGATCGCAAGGAGATTCCCGTCAAAAGGGTCGCTCTTCGTAACCGGCGGACCATCAGGGCAGGTTCCGGCAAGGCATTCGGACATCGAGTTCTCAAGGGTTGAGATAGGCGTGTCCATGCTGGATCAGAGAAGGCTGAGCAGAAACATAGTCAACAAGATAAAGATCGAGACAAAGAATGCTCCAAAGGTGCAAAAGAAAGAGATAAAGAAAGGAGAGAAGAAAGATAAGAAGCCACTCGTCAAGATCCAGAAGAAGGAGGAGCAGAAAAAAGAAGAAAGCCAAAGCAAGGAGGGGGAGAGGGCGGAAGCAGCAAAGAAAGAGCCAGTAAAGCAGGAAGCGCAGAAAGCCGAACAACAAGCAGTGAATCAATGACGATAGAGAGAAAATTCATAGATAATTCGATAATCAAGCTCAAGATATCAAGATATCTGCAGAAGGAGCTGGTCAGGGCCGGCTTCTCAAGAGTCGATATCCAGAAGACCCCTGTGCTGACAAGAATAACTGTCTATGTCCTAAGCCCAGGCAAGGTCATAGGAAGGGCAGGATCAACGATCAACACGCTAACTGAAACTATAAGGACGAAATTCAGTGTCGAGAATCCGCAGATAAATGTAATGGAAGTGGAAAACAAGATGCTGGAACCAATGCTTGTGGCGCGCGACATAGCCGAGAAGTTCGAAAGGGGGCTCAATGCAAGGAAGGTCATCCAGAACGCGCTGAGAATAATAATCGAGAACGGGGCACTCGGGGCCGAGATAATTGCATCCGGAAAGCTTGCGGCGAAGGGCGCCCGCGGCAAAACCATAAGAAAAAGCATAGGCTATATCCCGAAAGCCGGCAACGTGACAGAATTGGTCCGGGAGGCGGCTGCAACCTCATACCCTAAGTATGGGGCCATAGGCGTCAAGGTGAGAATAGTCCCGCCAGGAACAATATTTCCGGATAGGGAGCTCAAGCCGATTGAGATACCAAAATCCATCCTCAATGCCTGAGCAAACAATACGAGCTGCGTGAATAAATGTTTGGTACAATAATCATTGCGATTATCGCCTTCCTGTCAATAATGGTGCCAGGGTTCCTTTTTGCCCTTGCGCTGTTGAGGAAGACTGAGCTAAATCTCTTCGAAATAGTAGTTGTAGGATTCATACTCGGATTCATGATGACCCCCACCATGACGTGGCTGGAGTCGTATTTCATTAACTACGTGCACTTCTTCTCGTTTTCGCTTCTGCTCTATAACATCAACATCATCATCCTGATAATAATAGGACTGGCGCTTTGCATCTGGCAGGGCGCATTCAAGGATTTCAGGCAGGAATACCTGACAAAAGGCACTGCAAGTGAGGCATCCCACAGGCCTGCCCACCACGCGAAAAGCCCGTACTGGTGGGTCTGGGCGATACTCCTTCTCTTGATGTTCTCCGCATTTGCAACCCGCATATTCAGCATAGGCACTGCGCCAAAGTTCTTCGAGTTCGATCCGTACTTCGACATGATCGACACTTCCTATATCCTTACTTATGGCCAGCAGCTTCTCCTTGATCCCTCCGCGTGGCCGGCATCCCCGTTAGGCACAAACCACAGGATAGAGCCCATAGTGCCGTACATAGAGGCATACTGGTATGAGCTTTCCAATACGGCACCAGCCAGCGCAACCACTGTCGATACCAATCTGCTAAGCATAGTTGGCAGCATATACCCTCCAGTCACCGCCGCGCTCCTGGTTTTTGTGATTTTCGCCATCCTCTATCACGAATACAACGAATACATAGCCCTGATCGCCGCAGGGCTCACTGCAACCATGCCGACGCTGATAACCACATTCATGTCCGGCGAGCAGCTGGTCGAGCCATGGGGCATTTTCGCGCTGTTCTTCTTCATAATGGCATACATGCTGGCCGTAAGAAATCCCAAGAGCAAAAGGTTGGCGATCCTTGCGGGGATAGCATTCGCGTCCAACTTCCTCGGTGCGCATTATTACACCGTAACAACCGGGGTCCTAGTGCTGTACATACTCTTCCAGGGCACGATAGACGTAATCCGCGGCACGTCCGATATAGACTTCTACAAGATGAACGTGCTGGTCATAGCCATAATAACATTCACGTTCGCCATCTTCATACCTTATACCGCCACGCTGCAGAACCGCATCCCGGCCGTGCTTGGAATTCCCATAATAGTCGCGGGCCCGTTATTTGCATTGATACTGGTTGCGTTCATGGACTACGGCCTCCGCGAACTGCACAAGAGGAAAATAATATTCAAGGAATTAAACCTGAGCGCAAGGCTGATATGGATAGGCGTGATCACCATAATAGCGATATTGGCCATAATCTTTACGCCGCTCGGCCAACCCATATACAAATACCTTACCCTCAGCAAAAACTTCACCACACCATCAAGCCCCCTTTTCATGACCGTCCAGGAGTTCATCCCCACGGGCCCGTTCTATGATTTCGGAGGGCAGGGATTCGGCAGCATAGCGTCGCTGATATTCGGAGTGCCCATCCTATTATGGGCTGTAATATCGCTCACCCTGATCCTAGTCGCACTGAGCATATACTTCAGGAGCAGCAGGACCAGCATATTATACATGGCAATAGCGTTGCCGCTTACGTTCGCCGGGACATCGGAAGTCAAGTACCTTCCGCACTTCGGTGTCGCCTACATTATAATGTTCTGCATAATGCTGGGAGAGCTTGTCTATCTCGCCGAACGGGGCTTCAAGCTGGGCTTTTCCACCAAGAAGGAGTCAACCGCAGAACAGGGCGGGCAGCTCCTGGACGTGCCCAAGGCCAAGAACAGGCATTATATAACGATGATATTGGCGGTCGGGATTTTCTTCCTCTCTAGCATACTCGGCGTCATATACCTGGTATACGTGGCCCTGACCGAGAAATTCACGGAGCCAAACGCAAAGACCTACATCTATGCGCTCGCCATTTTCCTAATACTTGTGATAATAGGGATAACAATTGCATCGAAATCGCTATTCTTCGGGGAGAGCTCCTCGTACATGGTGGTGTTCGGCTCAGCGCTGACCGCCGCCTCCTCCTCAAATTCCACCAGCCTCTGCAATACCCTGCAGGCCCAGGGCAACAGCCTGGGTTACACGCTATTCTGCAATACCATACAGCCGTACTGGCTCAACGCAATGGCGTGGATAAAGCAGAATGTCGGCCCGAACGCACCCCGCGTTCTGTCATGGTGGGACTACGGCGACTGGATAAACTGGTTCGGAAACAGCAACGCATTTCTCAGGGGAGACAACGCCAATGCGATAGAAGACTACGCCACGGCAGCCCACTTTGTGCTGGGAGACAGGTATTCACCGCAGTCGCTCGCCAGCTTCATGAATGGGAACCAGTCCAAGTACGTGCTGATGGACCAGGACCTCATATCGAAGTGGCAGGCGCTTGATTTCCTCGCCTGCATATACACAAACCAGACCTCTTATGATTATGCGGTGGCGGCAGGGGCATCGCAGAACCCAGCCCAGCCGTACGCGCTCGGCACGTCCCAGTGCGAAATAAGCCACGACCCTCAGTTCGCGCTGGTCCCTCTTGCCGCCCTGACGGGTAACACCTCGCAGAGCATAAACTACTACTGCTCCTTCTCCAACAGCACGGTACAGTTTGCGCAGACCTTCCTGGTGACGGGAGGGAGCCTGGACAACAGCAGCGTGTGCACAAGCCTCATACCAAACGCAAAGGGCGTGCTTGATGTATACAACCAGAGCGGCAAAAGGATAAACGCCTACCTCCAGTCTTCGCAGTACCTTGGCGTGGTCAGCGTCAGCGGCGCGCCGTTCGTCGAGTTCATGATGATATACGTTCCAAACGGCCCGAACGGCACGATAACGAACGCGCCTTCCGGGTTCTACACATCAAATTACTACAAGGGATTTGTACTTGGGGACCTGCCCGGATTCACGCAGGTGTATCCCGTAAACTCTCCCGGTATCAACTACCTGAACGTTACTGATCCGGTCAGGATATACGCGGTGAACAACTTCACAGGAAGCCTTCCGGAGGTCCCTCCGAAGCCATCGTGGATACAGAACAACTACACAATGCCATGACCGATAGCGTCATGTTTTTATTTATTGATTTACAAGCAGTTGGGGGGTTTTGATGAAAGTAGCAAGAGAGGTCGGACTGTCTTTTGAGGACGTTCTGCTTGTCCCGAAGAAGAACGCGTTCGGATCCAGGAAAAACGTTAATGTTTCCACAAGGCTGACAAAAAAGATACAACTAAGCATCCCTATAGTCAGCGCAAACATGGATACCGTGACGGGCTCCCAGCTTTCGATAGCGCTTGCTGAAAGCGGCGGGATGGGAATACTACACAGGTTCAATACAATAGCCGAAGAGGCCGCGGAGGTAAAGAGGGTTAAAAGGCGCAGCTCCTTCATACTCAAGGATCCATATACGATAGACATCACCGCAAAGGTTTCGAACGCGAGAGCCCTGCAGATGTCCAAAGGGGTTTCCGGATTTCCTGTCCTCTCCGGCACCAAGCTTGTGGGCATAGTCACCAACAGGGACATAAAATTTGCAACCGACGAGACGCCGATCGAAGAGATCATGACCAAGAAGAAGGACCTGATAACCGTGCAGGCCGAAGAGAACGGAAAGCTCACCGCCGAGAAGTTCATCGAGCTCTTCAAGCGGCACAAGGTGGAGAAAATACCCATAGTAGACAAATCCTTCAACCTTGCGGGCCTTGTGCTGGCAAAAAGCGTACTGGAGCTATCTCAAAAGGGAGCCAGCAAGAGCAAGGACGGCAGGCTGATGGTCGGCGCCGCCGTAGGGGTAAAGGACACTGTGGAGAGAAGCCAGGCGCTTATAGATGCCGGCGCAGACGTCCTTGTCATAGACATAGCGCACGGCCACTCCAATGCGGTCATAGACGCAACGAGGAAGCTCAAGAAGGAATTTGACATTGAGGTCATAGCCGGGAATGTTGCCACCGCAGATGCCGCCGAAGATCTCATAGCTGCTGGAGCCGATGCGGTGAAGGTCGGGATAGGCCCGGGAAGCGTCTGTACCACCAGGATCGTGGCAGGGAGCGGGGTACCGCAGCTTACGGCGATACAATGGGCGTACGAGGCCGGAAAGGCGCACAATATACCTATCATAGGAGACGGCGGGGTGAGGACGTCCGGCGATGTGGCCAAGGCGTTGGCGGGAGGCGCCTCCACGGTCATGATAGGCAAACTCTTTGCCGGCACCGAGGAAGCCCCAGGATCCACCATAATGAGGGGAGGGATGAAATACAAGTTCTATAGGGGCATGTCATCGATATCTGCGAATGACAAGAAACTTGCTGTGGACAAGGCGAACTTTGATGTAAGCGACATAATCGGGGAAGGGAATGAAACGTTCATACCGTATGTGGGCTCGGTCAAGGACCTGATATACCAGCTGATAGGGGGACTTAGGTCTGCGATGAGCTATTCGGGATCTACTACCATAAACGAGTTCAGGCAGAAGGCGGAGTTCGTAAGGATAGGCGGGAGCGGGGCCCGGAGGGAAAGCTACGACAAGCTAAGCGAATGAGCGCCGTCCCGGCCATCGGCATAAATAAATACCCTAATGGAAAAGATTTTTGCGTGGGCTTGTAGCTCAGCCTGGTCAGAGCGCTGGTCTTATAAGCCAGATGTCGTGAGTTCAAATCTCACCAGGCCCATCCACTATCAATTCCACAGTTAACTACGTAAAAGCCCATGGAACTCGCTTCTGCTCCCAAGCACGTCCAGAAATTCGTTCACCGCCTTCTCGCTGGTTGCAAAGGCCCTGCTTTCGTCTTTCCAATAATCATATTCCGAACGTCCAACGCCTGTCAGCTTTGGGTCGCAAGCCATAAACCTAAGTTTCCCATCCTCCTTTCTCAACAGTAGATGGTCTCCACTGCTCGGGGAAGTCAGCATCACCACACTTCCATTCAAGATATCCCTGTTATTCTGTATTTTCAATAGGACAGCCATGCTCTCCTTGAGGCTAAGTGTCCCCGCGGTTTCAATGTATGGGTTGCGGCTGAGTGGAAAGGTAAAGACATTAGAGAGATATATGAAATAGGCGTTAGCCTCAACGCGTTTCAGCGCCTCCCGTACATCCATGTTTAAAAATTCTACATTAACCGCTTTCACATCAATTCGTGATTTGGTAAAGCCGGGCCAGTGCCTGTTGTTTTTCCATTCCCCCTCTCTAAACCTGTTGTACGCCGAGAGCGCCAACATACCCGCAAGTATTTGCCTATCATGGTCATCGATAAGCACCATATTTGATATTTGATTTCGTTTCTGCAGTGCAGCCAAAAGCTGAGCGTGCTGGTCAGCGCCGCCCAGAATTCCCACATATCTGTTAATGCCCTCCAACTCCGATAGCTTTCTCAGAAACATGGTGGAATATGCCTCATTTGTTTGCCAAAAAACGGTCCTGCAGCTCGCGACATCGCGCGGCAAATGGCCATCATACCTGAAGCTCAACGTCCCCTCCTCAGTAATTGATATTCGCGGCCTAGCCCCTCCGAAGATCGAATGTCCCCGCAATATCAAGAAATCTACGGCATCATCAATCGTAGCCCCCTCAGATATGTACCTTAGCGCCCTGCTGAACGCTCGGCTAAAGTCTGCCGAGGCCCCGGTCTCCGTCTGGACAGGGAGCCTGTCAGCAGCCCATACGCCCGCACTATGTTCCGCAATCCTCACCATCATGAATATCCAGATTGTTCTACCGGTTTTTGATATTTAAATATGCCGGATTCGGACCAGAAACATGGAAAATTTTGTGTTTTTGGAATATTGCAATAGCACGGAACGCTTAAATACAGAGGAATGCGCGTTTTATGTGGAAGAATAGGTATTTGGATGGCGACCGGTAAAATACCGCACTTAGCGCCAGAAGCGGCGGCTACGTTTGCAGTCTATGTGGATGCTACCAGGACAAGGGCGGCGATGGAAGGAAGGACAATAATTTATACGATAAGATTTGATCCAACAGAGGAGGATCCCGCGGAGAAAAAAGCTACCAAGGCACCGGAAACCCAAAAATCTACGATAGGAATAAGAAAAAGGGAGGATACCGGGGATGGCCAACACAAGCAAAAAAGGGACCACAGCCGCTGATCTACCTCAGTTCCAGCTCGGCCCAGTTCGGCCAAAGCAATTAATTTAAATATTCAATCCAAAGGTATCTTGATTCTGATGGGCAATTCAAAATGTGTCTTCTGCAACACTGACAACATAGACAAGCAGGGCATCCTTTATCAGGATAACAAATGCATGGTCATCCTAGATAAATATCCAATAACTAAAGGACACCTTTTAGTCATACCGAAAAGACATTATGAGCATATGCTCGAAACACCAGATACTGTAATAGACGATATGTTTGAAATAGCAAAAATCGCCGGAATAACTGTCATGAAAAAGCTAAAGGCCCCCGGGGTAAACATTACGACTAATATAGGCAAGACCGCCGGACAGTTTGTCATGCATTTTCATGTACATGTCATCCCCAGATACGAAAAAGAGGAGAATCCAAAAGACGAATTTAAATTCGATCATGGACACGAAATCAACGAAGAACTTAGGAATGAGCTTGTCAAGTTGCTGAAAATAAGAAAACACAAAGAGTGAACAGCCACCTATTACTCAAAGATGCACTATCAATAATGAACATGCGCTTCCCCGCCGCAAGCGCTGCATTTGTACGCAACGTACCTGTGCGAGCTCACCACCCTGATGCTGCAGTTTAATCCGGGCACGAGAACAACCTCGCACTTGGTGCATATCCTGTCCCTCATCCTCTTAGGTATCGTAACCTTGTAGTGCGAGCTTATCTTCCTTAGCGAGGAGACATACCTCTTTGAGCGCGCCCTGTCAGCGTCTGCTGTAATCTCGGCTTTATCAAAAAGAATCCCTATGCGCTCCAAGGCAATCTTTTTTACTATGTCCTTTTTGTTGTACATAATTACAACACAACTACATTACCCCAATGTGCTGGAGAAGCTCCCTGAGCGATATTTCTAGATTGGTAGAGTTTTTTATTGTGACAAGATTGCCCGCAATCTCTATGCCTTCATTTGAGGGAATTCCATGGAAGAGCAGGATAAGCCTCCTCATCTCCTCTTCCTGTGGCATGGCGATTTTCTTGTCCTTTATTATATTGGCCCTTGCGACAGCCTTGATTGCGTTGTTTATCGCCCCCACATACTTTCCACGCTCGTTAAACATGGTTATTGTATCAAGAAGCGGCCTATATTCGAATAATCTATAGTCCTCAAACCCCTTTCCATCGGCCAGTACTATGCCATCAAAGTCCATGGGCGATATCTTTGCGGCATTAATGTCTGGCTTATAGACCGCGCCGTGGTAACCAATGCAGTCCTTGTTGGCATAGCTCGCTATGCTGTACTGCACTCCCCACTTTTCGAATACTCTCTTGAGCATCGACACGGTCTCGTCCTTGAAGTCCTTCGGGGCTATAAAAATCGCGAATTTCATCCAATCAGGCACTATATGTTAACGTTTATTCTTTATATTTTTATCGCTATGCCGGCAAACAATCTACTTTCAGAAACGGAGTAATTTCTCCGAAAAATTAGGCATTTCGCACCATTTAAATATCTTAAAACATGCTGAATATACCATTAGTTATGTCCCTTGCATCCCTAGAAAGGCGTATTGACGTTCCTGGAATTAGCTTGAGAACTGGTCAGATCTCTAATTCAAAGAACCAGACCGATACGATAACAGACATAGGATTCTATTATGCAGAACGCTTCGGTGCGGTTGCTGAGCAGTTACATTCAGCAATGCCCGGAATAATGGACCATATGGGAGCGAAATTTGGCGTACTCCCCCAGGTAAAAAGCATTAGCGTGCGGCCAGTCGAGCACCTCTATGGCGAGTATAACCCAGATCCAGAGATTCGCGCCATTGTAATATCCCCATATACTCCGGAATACGCGCGCATTCCTGCTTTGGTCCATGAATTATGGCATGACGTTGACGTCTACCAGAGCCAAATATTCAAACATAGCCCATACCCGCAGAATCTAGGCAACTCTGGAGTATTTTTTATAGTAAGAGGTCTGGCAGATGTAGGTCATGCAATAGACGAGGGCACCGCGGAACTTGTACAATTGGATTATGATTCGGTACTCCGAAAAAAGTACGGGATAACTTTGGACTCGCCCGGCCTTAACTACATTAACAAAATAGTAACATGCGGAAGTCCGGGTTTTATGTATAAGGGATCAATCCACACCAGTATAACTCCAGAAGCGTTGGCATTTGATGAATTCCATCAGGTAATGACCGAATCTAGAAATAAGTTTGACGCATTGATAAGGCTCGGTGGGAAAATACGCCAAGGCACCGAAATAAGCTCTGGGAGAGACGGAGGACTGGATATATATGATAATCATGTGATGGGCTTGGTAATGACACTGCATTATCTTGCAATGCATGCCAATAACCTACAGAAGGCAATATCACATATTCGGGAAAGGAATGCCATAGAAATAGTAAAAGAAATCAGGGATGCTGTACACCATAAACCCAAAATCTTCGATGAACTCTACGAACTTGTTTATACAAAAAGGGGAAAGTAAAAGCAAATCAGCTTTCCATGTACGGCGCCAGGTAATATGCCAAAGCTGCGTCTCCTATCTTGTAGTCGACCCTTACCGGCTCCTCGCTCTTCAAAGAAAGGGAAACTGACGTCTCCGCCGGGCACGCCCTTATTATCCTCTCCAGGTATTCAAGGTTGAATGTGGCTACCGAAGGCTTCGTGACATTGAGCTTTTTTACCGCATCCGCGCCGTTCATGTGCTCCTCCTCAAGCTCCCCTGCATCGCCCTTTGCTAGCACCATAAACGAGTCCTTCTCGGTCTTAAATCCTATGTATGATGAGAGCAGGTTTGCATCCCTGAGGATCTCCTTGAGTATATCCCCGCGCACCTCTATATTTGATTCGAACACAATCTTCGGCTCCTTGTCGGCCTCCTTCCTTGCCTCTATGATCGGAAGCTTGAACCTTCTTGAAGAGGACTGTCCCTTGAACTCCATAGAGAGCCTGTTTCCGGAATCCTTCATGACCAGCTGCTCACCAGATCTTGAACTCGCCATTATCTTGGAAAGATTGTCTATGTTGAGCCCCACCGATGTCGGCTTTTCGACCTCGTACTTGGAGAAGGCCTTGTTGGGGATGAAGAACGAGACCATGCTGATTCCAGACGGATCCATTGCCTTCAGCGATATTCCCTCCTTTGATATGTTGAAAGTTCCCTC
The DNA here is from genome assembly GCA_027310755.1 of Candidatus Micrarchaeaceae archaeon. Taxonomy (GTDB): domain Archaea; phylum Micrarchaeota; class Micrarchaeia; order Micrarchaeales; family Micrarchaeaceae; genus JAJZYD01. The sequence continues at coordinate 21,155 of DAIDAE010000001.1, forward strand.
ATCAACAAGGCTCTGTATAGATTCCACGCAGTTCTTCCAATAGCGTGCATCATCTATCTTTATTTCGAATGACATATTACCTCCTCACACTCACAAATAGCTGTTTATATAACGCCATAAAGGAATAAAAACATAACTAATAATCCGATTACCGGCAGATTATTGCCCCGAGTCCTCCTTTTTCTTCGTCTTCTGCCCCTGCATGCCCATCTGCTTGCCGCCTATGTTAATCTTGAAGTTACCCTTCGCAATGTCTGCCATGTCAAAGACGCCTATCGGGGTCGGCATGCCAAGCCCCCTGGACTCGGTGGGTATAAAGATCAGTGTATTTTTCCCGCTTATCCCGATTTCATAAAGCATGTTAAGGGCCCTGAGCTGCATTGCATAGTGGTTTGACGCGTACATATTCGCGGCATCTATCATCTTCTGTGCCGCCAGCTTCTCGGATTCCGCGAGGACGACCCTGGCATCCCTCTCCCTGGAGGCGATCGCAACCTTGGCCATCGCATCCTGCAGTTCGGTAGGTATCCTCACATCCCTGAGCTCTACGGATATCACGTTTACTCCCCAAGGCAGCACCCTTTCGTCTATCAACGCCTTGACGGCATCCGCGATCTCGCTCCTTCCCTGTATCATCTTGCTAAGTTCAACCTTTCCAATCACATCCCTCAGCGAGGTTTGCGCCGCAAGCGTCACAGAGTCCATCATGTTCGACACCTGCAGGACGGTCTTTTCCGGGTCCTCTACCTTCGAGAACATTATGGCGTCCACATCCACTCCAACGTTGTCAGAAGTGAGCGTCTTCTCCGCTGAAAAAGTCGTAGAGAAAGTCCTCAGGTCGTACGTGTATGGCATGCCCTGTATTATCGGGATTATGAAGAACATACCCGGGCCGTATATTCCCTTGTATCTGCCCAGGGTCAGGATCGGTGCTCTCACCCATTCCGAAAGGACCTTCAGGCTCAACGCAATATACACTATCAGGATTATAACGAATGTGATCAGGAAGTTCGATGCGGTGCCATAGGAAATTACGGCGCCGGCTGCCGCAGAAAACACAATCCCGATAATTATCGCAACTATCGAGTTTGCCTGATTCGTGCCCTTCTGGCTCTTAACATCGTAAGTCTCCATGGTGCCCCCGGATTACCTACATCTATTCAATTGTCTTTATTTATTGCTTCGCTTTATCATACGGCAGGATATGGCAGCGTTGTAACCACGCTCTGGTTAGCGCTGTCGCCAATGCTTGTCTCATTGAGGAATATGGCAAAGCTGCCCCCGGATCCGGTGTCATTTATCCCTATGCTGAGCGGCACGTAGTAGGTATCCGACATGCACATGATGAACCTTCCATTCCCTCCAGATCCGGTTACTGTGCCTTCGACCACCGTGCATGGCGTGCCCCGGTATGCGCTCTGGTAGCTGTTGTTATAGATGAAATTCAGGCCAAACTGGCCCAGCTGATTGAAATTAAAGCCATACATCTGCGACAGGTTCACGCTGCCGAGGGTATTTCCGCTGGCGCACGAAGGCTTTTCCGATCCAAGCAGGGCAGTGACATTGCCGTGCGCCGCTGCATTGGCATTGAAGTTGGTGCACACATAAGAGAAGGAGAGCCACTGCACGTTTAGGGAACCCAGAACCGAAGCGTCCGACGCAGTAAACGACAGGTGCCTGCTACCATTGTACTGTGCAATCCACATGGAAAGCGGAGATGAAATCGTACCCAGCAGGCTCAGCGCTTTGTTCGAAGATTTAAAGTATACCGTACCAGTGTAATTTGCATGAAACTGCTTTGTGGAGTTGGAATTCAGGCTGGCGTTTGTCAGGGTGCTGAGCATCTCCATTGAAGTGCTAGGATTTTTGAATGCGGTGGAATAAGCTGCCGGAACAGTGCCGTTCTGCCCAAAGGTCTGCAGCGCGGGCGCCGGGGATGAAGTCCCTCCAAGTATGGAGGGCCCGAATATGAACAGGGCTCCCGCCCCAATGACTCCAAGAGCCACGAGCGCGATGATCAACTTTCCTAGTATACCAATACCTGCACCAGCTGCCATTCAATCACACGGTTAGTCTATCTGCAAAAGGATATAAAAATATGACCAAGGTGCAGTAAATGACCAAAAAAGTATTAATATTTACCGCCCATGGATTGCACACAACAAAGGCAACGGTTTTATGCTAAAGTGGTACGGTTATCTTGGAATCCTACTCATAGCTTTCGCAGAGATAAATTTTCTTCTTGTCATCGAGCCGTTTGCCCTGTGGTACATACCAATAGTGTGGAGCGGATACATTTTATTGGTCGACAGCATCACCTACAGGATAAAAGGACAATCCCTCATAATGTCCTACACAAAGGAATTCATGGCGATGTGTGCAATTTCGGTTCCATTCTGGCTCATTTTTGAGTTCTATAATATTTTCACAAACAGCTGGATATACACCAACTATGTCTGGTATGTCCACATAGTGGATTTCATAACGATAATGCCAGCGGTCCTTGAGACGTTCACGCTGCTGGGCGCCATCGGAGTTTTCAAGAGCCTGGACAAAACCAGGAAGAAAAACACGCAGGCCCCATCCCGCTCCCCATCCATACTGCTCCAGCTCCTAGTCTTCTTCGGGGCGTTCATCACTATCCTCCCATTCATTGATCCGAAGATAGGATATCCATTCATGTGGGTTGGACTTATCCTTCTGCTGGACCCGTTCAATTACCTCACAGGAAGACCTAGTGTGGCCCAGAAGTTCAGCAGCGGAAACAAGAGCATTCTTTATAGGCTCTTCCTCTCCGGCCTGATAATGGGCTTCTTCTGGGAATTTTGGAATTATCAGGCGTATCCAAAATGGACATACAACCTGCACTATTTCATATTCTCCGGCATAAAACTCTTCGAGATGCCGCTCGCGGGCTATCTAGGCTATCTCCCGTTCGCGGTTGAGGTATATCTGTTCTTTGCGTTCTTCAGATCGTTCTTGTTCAAAAGGACAAATACGCTGCTTGAGACGTAGTATGGGGCTGCTGGGATTTGAACCCAGGTTACACGCGCCCGAGGCGTGCCGTCTACCAGGTTAGCTTACAGCCCCGAAATTCACTCAACTATTGAGGAAAAGTTAATTTAAGCGTTGGCATTGCAAATCCCCTCCAAATCCTAGAAGGCGCCCCCCTGCATCAATACAGCAATGTATAAATACCAGATGCTGCCTAATCTCCTGCTTGCTAAGTTGCAAAAACGCAAAGGTCCATCGCGAAAATTTCACTTTTCACCGAGTTTAAATATCATTTACGACACTATATCAGGGTAAAGAAATGGCAACAGAAATAACGAATACAGGCCTGCTGGCCCATCTAAGGAAGGGAGAGCCCGAGCATGAGCCTGAAGCACCGACCATAAATCTCACGGAGCGCAAGACATCGTCTTTTACAATGCATCCGCATGCTATCGTGCCAAGTGCCGTTCCGGAGATCTTCAGCACATGGCGGATTGATATAAGGAACATAAATGTCAGGGTGGATTCCACAAACGTAAGTTTCCCAAAATTCGATCCCAACACCTTTGAAATATTTAGGAGGAGGAAGGAGGGAAAGATAGGGCAGAAAATCTAATTCTATACATCTTCAACCAACTCCACAAAGCCTTTAAATGTATCCAAACCTGTATAAAGCAGTGAACTTGATGCAGACGATAAAACACATCTATCCTTTGCCCACAGCCAAGGCGGTGGTCGTTGTGATGGTTATAATAGGATTGATTTTGGGTTTGATATTCGGACTGGCCAGCAGCGCGCTCGGCGGCCTCGCAAGGCTGCTGGGAAGCACAGCGGCCGGCGTAACGCTCGTCAATTTCGGCCTTCTCTCGATAATAGCCTTTCCTATAATATTCGCGATAGCAGGTTTCATCTTCACAGTAATAAGTGTATGGGTCTACAATGTCCTCGCCGGGTTTCTTGGCGGGGTTAAATGGGACTTCAGCAACGGCACACTGAATAAATTGGACATAGTTTCGGTGGCGAAGATTGACATGGGCATTTTTGGCGTATTTGCGCTCATAGAAGGATTTCTGGTAGGCGGATTCGCATTGGGCTTCAATGTTGTTGGGGCCGTAGTCGGCGCCATAGGCGGATTGATAGTCGGCGCAATACTTGGATTCATAATGGGTGCTGTTGGAGCATTCTTATATAATGTGGTTGCATCGCTTGTCGGCGGGTACAAATTCACCTTCGAAGGCAGGGGAATAAAGAACATAAACCCATTATCGTATGCGAAGGTTGTTGCAGTGCTCTCCGCGGTATACGGCCTGATCCAGGGATTGCTATCGCTTACTCTCTTCGGCGCGTTGGCAGGCCTTGCAGCATCAAACCCGGCGTTTGCCACAGTTTTCGCTTCTTCCACAGCAAGCGGCTCCCTGGGCATTGTTGGCGTATTGGTCTTGGTGGTAGTCAATCTGATAATCGGCTTCATCGCAGGAGCATTGGCCGCAGTATTGTATAACATTCCGGCCGGCAGGAACATAGGAAGGATAGAGATGGAGCTCACCTGATACGTGGAAGATTTTTAGCATCTCTCCAAAGGTCACCATCAGATTCGCGGATTGGCGTCAGCGCGCGAAAGAGAACCGATAACAATGATAACAGAGCTCTGTGGCAAAAGAGTATTCCCTATAGGGTTCGGCACCTGGAGGATGGGCGGGGAGATGACAGCCAACAGTGCTAATGACGACAGCGAGGTAAAGGCGATAAAATACGCAATAGCAAATGGCATAAACGTCATTGATACCGCGGAGATGTATGGGTCCGGCCACGCAGAGGAATTGGTCTCCAACGCAATAAAAAGAATGGACAGGGAAAAACTTTTCATAATATCCAAGGTATGGCCGACCAACCTTGGCCATGACAGGATGATAAGGTCGGCCGAAAACAGCCTCCGTCGCCTCAATTCAAAATACATAGACCTTTATCTTATCCACTGGCCCAATCCCCTCGCCAATATGAGGGAGGCGATAGGCGCGATGGAGGAATTGATCGACAGGGGGATAATAAGGCATATGGGGGTCAGCAACTTTGGCCCCAATGACGTCAAAAAGGCCATGGAATCGGCCAAGAAATACGATATCGAGGCCAACGAGATATCATACAGCCTCGCCAAGAAGGACCCGGAGGATTATCTAATTCCCTTCTGCCAGAAACACAATATTAAGGTGATAGCGCACACCCCACTCGCAAGGGGCAACGTCCTGAAGATGAGGGAGGTTATCGAGCTTGCAGAAAAATACAATAAGAAACCGTCACAGATAGCGCTCAACTACCTGATGAAAAAGTCGCTTCCGATACCAAAAGCCGTAAATATGAGGCATATCAAGGAGTTAATAGGGGCGGTTGGATGGGGGATGGACGAAGAGGACTACAGCAAATTGTCAGGGATGAGATAAGGGGGGCGGAGGAGCTCAGGATCCTTCCAAATATTTACGAGCCGCTTGAGGATTCCTACCTTCTTGCAGAAATTGCCGGAAAGAAGGCATTCGGCAAGGTGCTGGACATGGGGACCGGATCCGGGATACAGGGCATAGCCGCGGCCAGAAAAGGATGCGATGTGACATTCGCGGACATAGACAGGAACGCAGTAAAATGCGCGAGGCTCAATGCGGAGATAAGCAAAGTGAGGGGAAAGTTCGTTGTAACCGATCTTTTTGATAAGATCTCTGGCAAATTCAATACCATAATATTCAATCCGCCCTACGTCACCTCCGATCCTCTCCACAAGATGAATAAGGTCAATTTTGCATTGGACGGCGGGTTCGAAGGCAGGGAGGTAATAGACAGGTTCCTGGAATCATACAAGGAATATCTGCTGCCGAGACATATGGTTCTGATGGTCGAGAGCTCGCAGAACAATTACATGAAGGACGTCGAAAGGCTGGATGCTAAAATAGTGGGCAAGGTGCACATGTTCTTCGAGGACATAGTGGTTCTTGAGTTCAAATGAGTCAAAGCATGAACTCCTTCCTGAAGCTTTTCACCCCAAGGTATATTATCAGCACATCTGCGACAGCAAGGGCCGCAATCAGCCATCCGAAGAACCCAACGCTGAGGTCCGCTATGCCCAATATTGCCGCAAACGGCATTACCAGTATGGGAAGTACAAGAAGCGTGCTTATCTGCTGCGATTCCTTTACTCCCTTTACATGAGAGGAGACCAGCACCACTATGCCTATCGTCGCTATCGCAAGGAACGGCGATGAGAGAAGCATCATGAGCCACGTCGGGGTCGGAAGTATCACTTGCTGGAATATCTGGTAAGACAAGTAATTGGTGATATAGCCGTATACCGCAAAAACCGCCACGGTCAGGATTACTGTAGGGACAAACGATGCGATTATCTTGCCGAGCAGGAGCTCCGACCGCGTTATAGGGGTCGACAGCAGCGCCTCTGCCGTTTTCCTTTCCTTCTCCCCCGCAAAACTGTCCGCGGCTATCACCGATGCGGTCAATATCGGCATCGTCAGGAATATCGGGCCCAATACGCTTATCGAGAAAAACGTCATGAATATCAAACCGGCAGATGCAGATATTCCGGCAACCGATGCCGGGGTCGAAATTAGTTTCGATAGTACGCTTCCCGCGGAGTGCTGTGTAACATAGAATGTGAGGACAGGCAGCATCACCGCAAAAAACATCGGCACCCCTATCATAGGACCGTATATCTCAATGCTGGTGAAGACCTCTGCCAGGTCTTTTGTGGCTATCGCATACGCCTTTCCAAAGTTCACAATATCATCTTGAAAGATCATCAATCAGGTGCTCCATGTAATCTATGCTCACTATTTTTCCGCCCTCGGCCAGCAGCTCCCCTATCGTTTTGCTGACGTCCCTATAATCTCCAACCCTGAATTTCAATAAGGTGGCCGCCTCCGCGTTCGCTTCCACGAAACCCGGCAGCCGCATTGCAGTCGATTTCTTTATTGGCCTTGCTAGCCTAAAGTTAACCACTGTATTCCTGAGAATCACGCCGTAAAGCCCGTCTATCGTGGTTTCCCTAACTATGCGCCCATGGCTCATGATGGATATCTTTCCATTGAATCTGGTCACTTCGTCCAGCTTTTGGGTCACAAAGAGGATGGTTTTCCCCTCTTTTTCGTACCCCGCCAGCACCTTCCTCACCATCTCCGCGGAGTGCGCGTCAAGGAAGGCCGTGGGTTCATCCAGGAGCAGTATTTGCGGTTCATTGAGAACAGCCCTGCAGAATGCCACTTTCTGCTTTGTGCCCCTGCTCAATCCATAGACTTTCCTGTCAATGTACTCTATCGCATCAAGGCGCTCCAACATCTCCCTCGACCTATTCATGGTTTCCGCATTCCCCAATCCATAAAGCCTTCCAAAAAATCTTAGGTTGTCAGCCACGGTCAGGTAGTCGTATAGCGCGTAGTTATCGGTAAGCAGCGAAAGTTTCTCCTTAAGTTGGTCGTTCCTGTATGGATCCTCGCCAAGCACACTCACGCTCCCGCGCTCTACCCTATAGAGCCCATCCACGCACCTCAGGAATGTGCTCTTTCCGGCGCCGTTGGGACCAAGAATGATGTTCATGCCCCTTTCTGAAGCGAAGCTCACCTTCTCCAGCGCCACGGTGCCCCCGAACCTCTTGGCTATATTTTTTACGCTTATTGCCCTGTCCATCGAAATAATTGTCAGACAGTGCTTAAAAATCGATTACTCGATGTCCCTCTTTACCAGCCTGACCACTCCCGTCTTGGGGCTGAAAACATCCCCGCTCCTTTCCAGCTCTTCCAGGTACTTTCTAGCGGTCGCTTCATCCATGCCGGCCTTCGCCGCCTCCTCTATTATCAGCTGGTATTTTGCCCCCTGCCCGTTGCTCTCCGATTCCAGCTTCCTTATTATCGCCGTCATGTTGTTGAGCTTATCAACTTTCTCCCTAGGCATTCCGGTGAGCAGCGTGTCTATATCCCTCCTCCCGCTGGTGTCCACCGCGAGCGTCTTAAGCACGAACTCGGAGAGGCCAAGGGCCCTTTCCGCATCTATTAATTCAACCGTATCTGAAAGTCTCGTCTTTGCGCTCGCCTCCGCCATTCTTACCAGCCCCTCTATCTGCCTTGGGGTTATTGCCACAGCCCCTGCCCGCATGCCTATCTGCCTTAGCTCAACATAATAATCCTGTATCCTTTTTGCCGCTGCATCGCTCAATCTGGGCATGACGTGCTTTTTGGCATAGGCTATGTATTTCCTCAGGAGTTCGCTGTCTATCGGCGGCTTATCTACGTTCTTGAATTCCTCATCCGCAATCAGCGCGCCGGCCGCTTCGTGCTGCTGCAGTATGTACTGCGCTATGCTCTTGTCCCTTTCAGGGTCCATCTCATCCCTTATCGGGAAGATAAGATCGAATCTTGAAAGCAGGGTCGGGGGTATGTCAAACTGCTGCGCCGGATATGTGTGCGGATCAAATCTCCCGTATTTCGGGTTTGCAGCGGCAAGGACCGCGGTCCTCGCGTTGAAAGTTGCTATTATCCCTGCTTTTGCTACGCTGATTGTCTGTGACTCGAGCGCTTCATGGAGCGCCGCCCTATCGTCATCGTTTATCTTGTCGAATTCATCTATGCATACCGTGCCCCCGGATCCAAGGACCAGGGCGCCCGCCTTAAGCACCCATCCTCCCTCCGAGAATTCGTCACGCTCCGCCACCGCCGTCATTCCGCCTCCTGTCACCGACTTGCCGCTTACATAGATCCCCTTCGGGACAAGCCTGGCCACGGACTGAAGGACCCTTGTTTTTGCACTGCCAGGGTCTCCGATCAGCAGTATGTGCATGTCGGCACGGATTATTCCGCCGTCCACAAGCCTCTTTCCTGGCGTGCCGCCAAACAGCTGCAGCGCGACCGCCTGCTTTATCTCATCATGTCCGAAAATCGAAGTTGCGATTGATTTTGAGATCCTTTCAAATATCTTCGGGTCCTTTGCAAGCTCCATTATCTGCCTTTCCTCCTCGTCGTTTATCTGCAGCTCGGCAAATTCCTTCTGTTTCGGGATTATGGAGACGGTGTCGAGGAACATGGTATATATGCTCTTTTCGACCTTACCCCTCTGGTTCCTTCTTGGCCTTATCCTAAGGATCCCAGTAAGTTCAATGATGTCTCCCGGGATCACCGAATTCACTAGGTCGTCTTCTATCCATACCTCCAGCTGCCACGTCGGGGCAGTGCCCTTCAATTTTTCCAACGGATCCTGGACGGCAATTTTCTGGAGATTGACGAATACAGAGTCTTCAGGCATCTGCTTAAGGGTCTTTCTCTTACATTGATGGCAGATCTCCAGGACCTCGTCCTTCCCAGACCTGAACCTATACAGCTCGCCGCAGTTCGTGCACTTGTAGGCGTCGATCTTTGCCCTCGGGCTTATTTCCGACCTTTTCACAACCAGGCTGTCGAGTTTTATCAGCTTTCCTATGTAATTGGACCCCACGTCCATGACGAGGGGGGTGTTTATGTTCTGGTTAAAGAAACGTACGTGAACGTCGTTATCCCCGAGTTCTATGTCCCCCAGCTTGCCCCTCAGCGATGCGTTTGCGGCATCGATAATGACATCCGGCCTGGCGGCGAGCTCATTAGCAAGCTCGGGATCGTACTTGCTCAGGTCGTTGAAGTCCACCTTGACGCTCTTCCTGTCAGGAAAGGAAATTATAATGTCCTCGATGGCGGGTCTGTAGTACCTCTCGAAAAAGTCATCGAATCTCGTCTTTATGGCTTCGATAAGCGCATCAACCAAATAATCACTTTAAGAAGCTGGATTATATCGGAATTGGATTATTTAAATCCATCCAACAATCGCCCCACACAAAGTAAAATGCTATGCGAAAAGTTAATATACTCTTTTGAAAATTTGAGATGCGGAACTGTACCGGCTAAATCCCGCCCAGGAACAGCCCTACTATCCATCCAACCAGACCGGTTACAAATATCAAGATCGTCGCCATCTTTTTTGATATCGCCTCCTGGTTTGCAAGCGCATACACGAGTATGACCAGCTGCCAGCCCACAAGTATCGGGACAAGGACAAGGTTGAGCAGCGGTATCGCTATCACCCATGCAAACACCGCAAGTGGAGCCGCGCTGCACACAAACGCTGTGGCCGTGTTGTCGTATTCGTTCTTGAAGAGCTTTAGCACCCACCTCCCTATTATGAAGTAAACCAGGCTCCAGAAGAAGAGATTGACCGGGACGGCTATCCATACGAAAAACAATGTGCCAACCACGAGGAGTGCCACCGCAAGCGTGCCGACAAATTCTCCGGCCGCATAGGTCAGCAACCCCCCATAATACGAATTAATGCTGTTAACCGGCGAAAAAATAATGGCTATTATGGAATGGAGCATTGCAGCAATGGTGGCGGCCAGGACGCCCCCAAGCAGTATCTCGGCGATCACCGCCAAGAGGACAGGTATCAGCGACGCCTTGTAGTACTTTATGAATGCCCCTATGGAATCCATAGTCTCCGTTGTTTTATCTGCCGGGTGGAGCATCACACCCCAGGCCCACTTAAGGTCGTCCAAGAACAGCATAGTAGAACAATTCAAATAGGCATTTTAAATACTTTCATAGCAGAGTATTAACCGCTTAAAAATATTTAGGTGCTTAAACTGGGCAAAACAATAGTTACCTCTGCACTGCCGTACATATATTCCACACCCCATCTAGGCAATTTTGTGGGATCTGTACTGCCCGCGGATGTTTATGCAAATTATCTAAGATTGAAGGGAGAAGACGTAATTTTCATTTGTGGGTCTGATGTCCATGGCGCTGCGATAGAGATACAGGCAATTAAGGATAGGACAACGCCCAAGGATCTCGCGAAAAAGATGCACGAAGACATCAAGGCACTCTTCGAAAGCTACGGCTGCAACTTTACATATTATGGGAGCACCGATTCTGAACAGAACAAGATAGAGACGTACAGTATATTTGAGGCGTTGAACAGGAACGGCTACATCGGCAGGGTGGAAAAACAATTGCCGTATTGCAACCATGACAAGATGTTTCTTGCAGACAGGTTTATTGAAGGGAAGTGCCCGGTTTGTGGTTATGAATCCGCAAGAGGAGACCAGTGCGACAAATGCTCGAGCCTTCTTGAACCAAGCCAGCTTATAGGTCCACACTGCACCATATGCGGGAAGAAGGAGATAACTTTCAAGAAAACCGATAACGTTACGATAAAGCTTGACAAACTCCAGGAAAAATTGCAAAAATTTGTTACTGCCGGCTCAAAAAACTGGAGTAAAAACGCAGTCAATGAAGCAGAGAAGTATCTCAAAGAAGGCCTAAGAGAGCGCGACATCAGCAGGCACACGAAATGGGGCTTTCCAATACCGCTTAAGGGCTTTGAGGACCAGGTTTTTTATGTCTGGTTTGATGCGCCTATCGGTTATATAGGGATAACACGGGAGTGGGACGCCAGGAAGGCCCAAGAGTACTGGTATGGAAAAGATACACGGCTAATCCAATTTATGGGCAAAGATAACATAATCTTTCATACGATACTCTTTCCAGGAGCATTGCTGGGCGCCAATCTTGGCCATGTTTTGGCTAACACGGTGAAAGCATACGAATTCCTCAATTGGGAGGGCAAAAAATTCTCCAAAAGCAGGGGGATAGGGATGGATCTCAAAGATGCGCTAGGCGTCGTTAGCAATCCGGACTATTGGAGGTTCAGCCTGATTTTCAATGCGCCGGAATCGGCAGATTCCGATTTCACTACGGAAGGTTTTGTCGAGGCCGTAAACAAAATAATGAATGGCAAGATAGGAAATCTGTTCCAGAGGGTATTCACGCTGATAAAAGCAAACGAAGACATTTTTGATCCCTCTATGCAGCCCGATCAAGGGACTATGGATAAACTTTCCGCGCTTTACAACGAATATCTGGCGCATTTCGATAACATAGAGCTCAGGGAAGCTCTCAAGGCACTAGTTGCGATTGCGGATCTCGGGAACGCCATAATGAGCGAGAAGGAACCGTGGAAGATGGCAAAGTCTGCAAAGGCCGACAAGGCAGCAGCCAAAGAGTTCTCCTCAATAATGGTTGCACTCGAAAAAATATCCTACCATACCGCAATACTCCTGTATCCATTTACCCCAAGTTCGAGCATTAGGGCGCTCGAATATTTTGGACTTGACCGTGCACCATCACTTAAAGATGCTTCAAAAGTGCCAAAGCTGAACCTAAAAAAAGAAATCAAGCCGCTATTCGAAAAACTTGAAACATCGCAGATCAAAAAGATCGGAAGTTATTCTTGATTCAGAGGTCTTCCATCTCAGGTATGCGGTCTGAACTCCCTTCTCGGGCCAAATTCCCTTCTCTTGTGCTTCCAGCGGTTATCGCCGCCTCCACCCCTCCCGTTCCCATCGCGGCTCCTAGAATCCCTATGCGGCCTCCTGTTCATGTCCTCCCTGCCCTCAAAACGCCTTTCGTGTAGGTGATTGAGCACGTCTAGGTTCATGAAGTCGTCCACTTTAAGCTCTATTTGCTGCATGCGGACATTGGCATCATATTCTATCGCCCTTATGAGGCCCTTTTCATCATAGCCGACAATGGTGAACGCCCTTCCGTCCCTCCCCATCCTCGCGCTTCTGCCGACTCTGTGCACGTAAACGTGCGGGTCTTCCGGCGCGTCAAAATTGATTATATCGGTCACGTTGTCTATGTCCAGCCCCCTGGAAGCAACGTTAGTTGCTATCATGAACTGCGCCCCAAGCCTGAAGCTGTCCAGTGATTTCTCGCGCTTTGCCTGCGTAAGCCCGCCGTGCATCAGCATTGCGTTGTAGCCCTGCTTCCGCAGTATCATGTGTATCACATTAGCTTCGTGCTTTGTCCTTGAGAATATTATGGTCTTCTGCGGGTTGTACTGCTTTATGTACGCCAGGAGCGCGGCATACTTCATCTTGCCTTTTGCAAAGAAATAATTGTGTGTTATCGTGTTGACCGTGAGCTCCTCTTCCCTTCCCACTATTATGGTCTTGAAGTCGTCCTTCATATGGTGCCTGGCGACATCCACAACCCCTTTCGGCATAGTTGCGGAGAAAAGCATAGTCTGCCTTTCGAACGGGCTCCTTGAAATTATGTATTCCACGTCCTCTATGAACCCCATGTCCAGCATTGTGTCCGCCTCGTCCAGGACCAGAAACCTAATGTGCCCCAGGTCCAGCGCTCCACGCTCCATGAGGTCTATTATCCTGCCCGGCGTCCCGACCACAATGTTCGCCCCTCTCCTGAGCAGCGAAAGCTGCACATTGATCGAAGCTCCGCCATATACCGTTACAATGGAGTATCCGAGCGGCCTTGACACCTTTTCAATCATTTCCGTTATCTGGAGCGCAAGCTCCCTGGTGGGTGCTATTATCAGGGCGTTCGTCACCCTCTCTCTCTGCATGGTTTGCAATATCGGCACCATGAATGCCCCGGTTTTTCCAGTCCCGGTCTTCGCCCTGACTATCATGTCCTTGCCGCTAAGGGCCACGGGTATCGACGCCTCCTGCACCTCTGTCATCGTCGTAAACCCTATATTCGCAAGAGCGCTGACTAGCTCCGGTTTCAATTGTAGTTCTTTGAATTCCTTCAAATTCACACCTATCGTTAATCAAAGAAAAAGAATTAGCTTCCTTTCTTCAGTTGTTTTCAATAACGTTTTGTTGCAGGAATATATAGATGTTTCCTATTACCATTTTCGCGGCCAAATCAGCCTATTTTACAGCCGGGTTTGACTGCTTTGTCCGGCTGCAGCAGCGAAATATTGCTGCCATCCTCTGCCGCAAGCAGCATGCCCTCAGACATTATTCCGGCCAGGCTCCTGGGCTTCAGGTTTGCGACTATTATTATCTGCCTCCCGATAAGCTCGTTCTCATCGTAGAGATCCTTTATCCCGGCAACAATGGTCCTCGGGCCGAGTTCGCCCACGTCCAACCCCAGTTTCCAGAGAGGTTTCTTCGCCCCCGGCACCTCCGATATCTCAGTTATCCTAGCTACGCGCAGATCCACCTTGGCAAAATCGTCGAATGGAATGGTGTCATAGGAGGCAACGCTCTGTCTTGGCTCCTCCGCCCGTTTCGGCTCCTCCCCGCCCCTCCGTTCAGCCGAGGGGCGCTCCCCTCCGAGAATATCCGAGTACTCATTCACCATGTCCAGGTCAAAATCGGATTTTTTCATGCAACCACTAATATGATTTGGCAAAATTGGCTATGTGTTTCGCCTCGTTCCCGCAGTATATGCATTTCCTGCCTTTTATGTCGCCCTGTTTGTCAAATGGCATATTGGATATCTTCGCCCCGCTCTCCTCCTTCACCTTGTCCTCACATTCCGTGGACCCGCACCAAGGGGCCTGGACTATCCCTCCCCTGCCCTTGATTGTGTCCTTGAGCTCATCAAAGTTCTTTGCGTGATGTATGTTTGCCTCAAGGAATTTCCTGGCCCGCATATACAGATTGCTGTTGATCTCGTTCAGCAGTTCGCCTATCTTCAATTCAATGTCCGCCATCTTAACCTTGATCTTTTCCCCTGTGTCCCTGCGCACGACCACTACGTCCATCGCCTTAATCTCTTTCTCGCCCAGCTCTATCCTTATTGGAATGCCTTTGAGTTCCCATTCGTTGAACTTCCATCCTGGCGAATAGATGTCCCTGTCATCCACATGGGTCCTGAATTTCACGCCAAGCCTCATGAATAATGCCTTTGCCTGCATTAGGACGGTAGCCATGTTCTCGTTGTTGTATATCGGGACTATCACGATCTGTATCCTTGCAATTCTTGGAGGAATTATAATCCCCTTGTCGTCCCCGTGGGTTGCCAACAGGACCCCCAATTCCCTTGTAGATATGGCAAAGGTGTTCTGGTGGACGTATTTTCGCTGCTCATCCCTGTCTATGAAAGTTATTTCAAACGCCTTTGCAAAATTCTGCCCGTCGCTGTGGAAGTCAGGTCCCTGCACGACGAGCCCATCAGGCAAAAGATGCTCTATGCTATAGCTGGCCAAGGCCCCCGCAAACTTTTCCTTGTTTGTCTTTTTTCCCAATATGCCCGGAAGCGCCAGGTAGTCCCTCGTTATCATTTCATAGATTTTTAATATGACGTCGCGTTCCAAATCAGCTTCTTCCTGCGAGGCGAATGCGGTGTGCCCCTCGTTCCACAGGAACTCGCGGCTTCTTAGGAGGGGTGTCGGGTGCTTGAACTCCCATCTTATTACGCTGTTCCATTGGTTGTATCTCATCGGCAGGTCGCGCCACGACCTTATCCACTTTGCATAGCTTTCATACATTATGGTCTCGGATGTTGGCCTAATAGCAAGCCGTTCATCGAGCTTTGAGTCGCCTGCGTGGGTCACCCAAGCGACCTCCGGACTAAACCCCTTTACATGCTCCTTCTCCTTGTTCAGCAGCCTCTCCGGTATCAGCATCGGAAAGTAAACATTCTGTATGCCCACCTCCTTAAAGAGCGCGTCGGTAGCCCTCTGCATTGTCTCCCAGGCAAAATAGCCGTCCGGCCTAAACGCGAGGCCTCCAGAGACCGCCGTGTAGTCCACAAATTCCGTATTTGTAATCGCCTGCGTGTACCATTCGGAGAAATTCTCCGATTTCTTCACAGTAATGCCCTTAGGCCTGTCTCCCCTGGCGCTCTTTTCACCTCTCTCTTTTTTATCGGCCATTATCTGCCCCCTAATATCGATCTAGCAATAAGTTTCAGATTGCTTAGTTCTTTAAGCCTTCTATAGGCGTAACCGAGGATATCCTCCCCGAACGGCACATACACCGCGACCTTCTCTCCCTTTCTGGCGAGCTCCAATGCATAATTGCTCCTTACGCCTCTCAGCATTGCATAGGTGACATCCCTCCTGTACTTCCTGTTCATCTTCAGCGCTATGTCTATTAGTGAAGAGTCATGGGTTGCTATGGTAAAGCGCCCGAAGTTCCTGAAAATGTAGTCCATTAGCAGCACATAGTTGCCGGTCGCCTGCCTTCTTGTCCGGAATCCGCCCGCCCTGTCGGCATACGCTCCCTTCACCAATCTTATTACCGCCTTCCTGTCCAATTTCCTGACATCATCTATGCTTCTTTTGAGGTACGATTGTATGCAGATCCCAACATTCCCGCTCTTGACCATTGAAGAGTAGATCTTTATGGTATCATCGACAAATCCGCATTCCTCCATGTCTATCCATACAAAAACTCCCTTACTCTTTGCGTACCTTGCCACATCATTATAATTTTTGCTGCAGAATGCAACATCCATGTTCAGCCCAAGGTCGGTAAGCTTCACCGCAATGTCCGCCCCGAGCTTGTTCAGCTTTATCGCATCTATGATGTCCATGGATGCCTTGACCGCCGCCCTGGCATGCGCCCTGTAAACCACCTTCTCCCCAAGATGATTTATTATTCCATCCATGCCCTTCGCGTTAAGCTCTTTTACGGCCGCCACCGCATCCTCCAGTTTCCTGCCTGCGATCCAGCGCCGCACCGCAATTTCCTCCATGCCTCCCAAAACAGTCATACAATAACGCCGAATTCCCTCAAGTCCCTTTTTAGCTGTGCCGCATTCTTGAAAACAATCCCGTTTATCCCAACATCTCGCGCTCCGACAATGTTGCTAGGCATGTTATCTATGAAAAGGGCGTTTTTTGGCTTTGTGTGCATCTTCTTTAGAACGTATTTATACGGCCTTTTCCTGGGATCGTCATCCTGTTTCCTCATTTTCATGTAGCACGAAGCAAACCTTTTTTTGATTCCCAGCTTGTTGAGCACCAGCGCATCCGCCTCCCTCAACCTGCTCCTGCTTATATCACTCAGAATGACTATCTCATATTTTTTTGATTTGACCAGGCTATCTATGATGCTTATGACTCCCTTATTCGGCTTTGCGAGCCTCCTGAACGCGGAGCTCCATTCCAGCTTTACGTTGCGGACACCTATTCCGTGCGCAAATTTGGATTCCATCTCCCCGATGCTGAGTTTGTCGAGTTCCATCTGCTCTATCAATGGATTGAGCACATGCCACAGGTCCATCCAGTTCATCTTCAGTTTATTAGAAAGGTAATGGAGGTACATCTCCTCAGAGTAGTTGATGATGACTCCGCCTACGTCAAAAATAATCAACTTGATTGCCATGAGGCAGATAACGGAGTTAAGGTATAAATACAATTCTCAAAAGCCGCTGACGCCGCCGCCTTCCACGCTTTTCTTCCGCAAAACGCTAGAGCTTATAAATTCTTTTATCTACTTATTAGCGAATTCAATGGAGAAGGGTTCAATGGATAAGAAAACATACGCGATACTCACCGCGTCGCAGAAGGGCGGCGTAGGCAAAAGCATAGTTGCGCTCAGCCTGGCGGCTGCCCTCAAGGTAGCGGGATATGAAGTGCTGCTCATAGACACGGATGTAGCGAATCCGAGCATAGGTCCCCTTCTCGGCCTGCGCGAAACCGGCGGCGGCTACGCCGAGATCGTCAAAGGCAAGCTGAAATTCGAGGACGCGCAAGTGGTATCACAGCCAACCGGCTTCTATGTGCTCCCGGCCGGCGGAAATGGGGAGCCGGAGAATTTCTCCAATGACGACCTCAATGCGTTCTTTGCAAAGGCCCTAAAGCAGAATTTCGATTTCATAGTGGTCGATACGCCTCCGGGCTCATACATGGACGGAATACTAAAAAACTTCAACGAAGCCCTGATAATAACCACTCCCGAAGAAACCTCCGTGTTCGGCGCGCAGAGACTGTCCCAGATATACAACAAATACCGTCTCAACCATAAGCTTGTGATAAACAGGGTCAAGGAGGACAAGTTTGAGCTTGACGAGCAGAAAATAGAGCAGATGTACGGAGACATAGCATACGGGATGCTGCCAGAGGACAGGACGGTCCAGGAAAGCGAGATCAAGCACATTCCGGCATATATGCTAAACAGGAAGTCATTGTTCTCACTCTCAATAGATTATTTGTGCAGGCCATACATGCTCAGGATGCAGGGCAGCGAGGAGCAGGCCATCCAGAGGGGTGGCCTCGGCGATGTTAAGAAATTCTTCGGCCTAAAGTAGCATCTACATCAGTCTGGAATAAAAAGACAAAAATAAAATAAATTAAGTCATATGCCCCTTCTTCTTGCGTGTCATCGAATAGGCTACCACAGCTATTATGATAATGACTATTACCGCAACAACCACATCGGATGTCAGGCCGCCGGATGGCTGGGACACAGAAGTTACATTGGTCGATGGTGCGCTTGTTGTAACATTTGGATTGACACCAGGGGTAACGGTTGTTTTTGTGCTGTTTATCACTGTTTCATTTGATATGCCGGAAAGGCAGGATCCGGTGCTCCCGCCGGTAGGCACAAGCGCAAAGTTGTGCGTCAGTCCCCCAGCACTCTCATATGGGGTGAGGAAGCTTCCACTGCTATATCCAGTTGCCTTCACGGTGACCGTCCAGTTTCCGGTGCCCAACGGTAAACTATAATTTCCTACCTTATTTGTAATGTTGAAGGCAAAATTGTTGTATGGCGAGCTCACATTTGCGCCAACTATCGGTGCGCAGGTTGCCGCATTTATGACATTACCGTTCAGTATCCATCCAAACCCAAACGAGTATGGAGTAAGCAGCGTAACCAGCGCCACCAACGCAATGCCCGCCTTTGCAATAGGGAAGCTATAGTCGTTCATGCTAGACTAATCAAAAATAAGATATTTAAAAGTTCTTTTTGGGCGCCCTCCTCATGCTTAGCACATAATGCATAATAACATCGGTCAAAAAGCAAGGTTAGAGCGATGGTGTTCCATGGCGTTCCGCACGGATAGGTACATTCCGAACAATGTGCATCTCAATACGGTAGAAATGATTATAGCAGAAGAGATAGTGCGCGTCAGGAACTACATAAGCATGCTTGTCTCGGGTGTCGAACCTCCAAGCTATAGCATCCTTATAGATTCGGCATCAGGCACAAACAGCCCGATAAATGCCATCTATACTGGCCGGAATGACGGTTTGATAAGCTTTATCTTGAGTACAGACAATCTGGACGATGCAACACCTGATCTCATACGCGCGGTCGTGGCGCACGAAGTATGGCATCATCTCCAATCGGAGCGCGCCTGGTCCACCGGAATTAAAAAACTGGATTGGTCTGACACGGTCGAGGACCCAGAACCACTATTTGCTTCACTAAAAGAGGGGTCATCCGTATTTTTTGAAGCGGTGTACCTTTCAAGGGAAACCGATATAGCTGAGAAGCCGCGCAGGATATTTGAAAGGATGATAGAAGCATATGACACAATTTTCAATGCAAAAGTCCCGAATTCGCTATTTGAATCCCTCCTCGCCCAATCGATGATGTTGATAGGCGAAAATGATATTCAGAATCTTGAAGGGAGCGCAAGCGTGATAAATTATGTGCTCGACAAGGCGGACATCCTCTCGGAGAACAAGTACGGCGCCGGGAGCGTAATGGCATTGATGCTGTTCATAAACAATAATTTTGATGAGCGGAAAACAATGGAGATACTATCGGATCCGGAGGAAATACGCTTAGAACTGGGCAAGATAAGCAAAAGCACATTCATCACTCTTATTAATATCCTTGCTGAGCTATACGGGCTTGAGAGACGGATTGATGCAGCCAAGTGAGGGGTGAAGGACTTGATGGTATTGGCCCCGGGCGGCAACGCGTCGTAGAAGGGCGAAAGACCGCTTTTCAACGCCAGGATGCACAACATAGCTAACGCCTATCCAGCAAAATCCGGCTTTGAAAATGGGCTCCAAAAGCCATTTATATCACGGAAATAGATGGGTAGCGTGATATGATGGAGGCATACATGGGCGCGTTCGAAACAAAGGCGCAGAAAATCGCATTCGTGCTGAACAACTTTGATGAGACAATACTGGATCCGACCATAAGCAGGAAACAGTTTGACGATTGGCTCGTCGCAAGGATGAATGCCGGATTCAAGCATGTATGCATACCGTTAACTTTTGCAAAAAGATGCGGCAAAATAATTGCGGCAAATTCCCTTGACATGACCATCTCTACTGTAATAGGATTTCCACACGGAAACGAGCATTCAACGATGGACAAGGCATCCCAGATGGCACAGGCAGCTAGGGAGGGGGCGAGCGAGGTAGATTTTGTTGTAAATATATCCCTTCTCCGCTCGGATCCCATGGCGTTTATCTCTGAACTCAGGACCATGGCGGAAACCGCGCACAAGAACGCCATGCGCGTGAAGGCCATATTTGAAACCTATTACCTATCAAATGACGAGATCAGACATGTTGCGTCAATGTGCGAGCAAGCTGGCATAAATACCGTGAAAACATCTACTGGGTTTGCAGTCAAGGGTAAAAACAACAAAGAGCGTGACCCAGAACAAACCGGGGCCACTCCAGACGCAATAGAATTGATGGGTATGGGAGTGAAGGACAAGGAAAAGGTGGGATTGAAACCATCCGGCGGGATAAGAACTTTGGAGCACCTAATAAGGATCCGTGAGGCCTGGCAAAAAGCAGGCTGGAAGGACGCCCAGGTCAGGATCGGCTCAAGCTCCGGAGTGCAGATAATCGAAGAACTTAAGGGGCAGGATTGAATTTCTCCTACGGATCGAAACCGAAACAAACCGAAGCAAAGCTAAAGGTGCAGAAGCAAATATATATCTAAGTTCTCCATAATCTTTAGTTGTGTGATTGACATGACAATCAAAATAAACATGTTCATAGGGGCGATAGCGATTATTGTTGTGGCAGTGCTTGTCATATTTTTAACCGGGGGTGCACAGAATCTCGGTATCATGGGTGCAGCGCCGAGCGGGGTGCCAATACTGCTTACAGACCCCCCGTATGTTCCTGCCGGGACAACCTCCCTCAGTGTTAATTATTCTTCAGTAGCCGTTTTGTACACAAATGGCTCACAGTCCGCATGGATTAATGCGCAAGGAAGCGGCACTGTAAATCTTCTATCACTTGTTAATGTCACTGAGCTTATAGCAAATGCCAATGTTCCAAAAGGATCGGTGATATCAAGGGCGAGATTCAATGTTTCATCAGCAT
Source organism: Candidatus Micrarchaeaceae archaeon (assembly GCA_027310755.1). Classification (GTDB taxonomy): domain Archaea; phylum Micrarchaeota; class Micrarchaeia; order Micrarchaeales; family Micrarchaeaceae; genus JAJZYD01. The sequence goes on from DAIDAE010000001.1 coordinate 42,230, forward strand.
CGATAACCATAAACGGGACGACCTACTCCGTGGTGACGCCGAGCCCGCAGATAATAGCCAATATCTCCAGCAACCAGGCAGTGAATGGCAGCACATCAGTGATTGTAGACCTTTCTCCGACCGTGGTCACGGTGTTCACAAACAACCAGACCCTGTTCATTATGGTGCCTTCGGTCAAGGCAATCGTTGTGGGCAACGAAACCGTGCACACCGGTCTGCACGGCAAGGCTCCGCTTCCAACCAATATAACAACAAAATTCGGCCCTTCGCCAAATATAACGGTGACGGGGGTATCCTTGGATGTGATCGGCAATACTACACAGCTGAGCATGACGGTCAAGAATAATGCAAACAGGACCGTGGAACTTAACCATCTCCTTCTTTTTGGCAATGAAACATCGACCATCTCGAATTCACCGTGTCCATACGCGTGCAGCGATAGATCCCCATGTGTTGCTGCTGGTATGCCATGCAGGGTTGTGCCGCCCCGCGGAATAGAGATCAATGCGACCGGAAACGTATCCGGAGGGGTCTTGGGAGCCGGTGTGGCCGGGATAGTCCACCGCGTAAGACACGCAGAGGACGCAAGCCTATCGGGCGATATGGCTGCAAATGTCGAGGTGACCGTACACGAGAATGCGACAACGGCCATTATGTACTGGCATAGATTCCGGGTCGTCAACTTCTTTATACAGAGCAATGGCACGCTGGTATTGCCGTTTGACAGGTGTATTTATGAGATGAATGTTGGTGTGTTGCCCGGAGGAGAGATAAGCAGCAACGCCAGCATCGAGACGAAATTGCCCGGTGCCTACATAAACGGCAGTGTTGCTGGTGCGGCTACACTGCCGGGAGGCTACATTGGCCGCCTGCCGCCCATAAGGTGCATTGGCGATGATTTTGGTGAGTACGGTGGACTAAAGATCCAGCCCGGCCAGTCTGCCACCCTGCACTTCAACGGCACGATAACGCTCGGCTATGGGATAGCGTATCTGAAGCCGATAATAGGGCAGCTGTATAAAATAAGGATATTTGGCGAGGAGGGTGCCCACACCAGCGCCAACGTGACCGCAGCCTGAGCGCAAGTAGTTTGAGTTTGCAATGGGTTGCAACATTGCAACCTATTTTTATTTTATTCACGTTCAAGCCAGAACGATCTCTATTCTTTTTCTCCTTGCTCCCTTGTTCTCATAGCCGTTGAGCATTATGGTTCCTATTTCCTTTGTGTTCTTTACATGCGTGCCTCCATCCGCCTGCGTGTCGATCCCGACTATTTCAACCACCCTGATTCGCTCCAGTTTTTCAAGGAGCTTCCTGCCCGGCTCCGTTCTGGAAAGCCCGGGCATAGCCATGGCATCCGCCCTGTCAATTTCCCTGATTAGAACATAGTGCCCTTCTTTTGCAATAGAGTTGGTTTTCTCCAGTATCTCCGCCACCTTTCCCTTGTCCAGGCTCGGCATGTCTATGTCCATGCGCGCCCTGTCATGGTATATCTGCCCTCCTGTTATCATGCCTGACTTGTAGACGGTCTCCATTATCCCATCTATCAAATGCAATGCCGTATGGTACCGCATGCAGGCATAACGGTACTCCCAATCTATTTTTCCGGTTGCCACTATCCCCACACCAACATTTACCTCTCTGTCAAGGATATGTATTATGTTATTCCCATCCTTTTTCAGGCCAACCACACCGCAGACCTCCCCTCCAATCGCCAATACGCCCTTGTCATCGGGCTGGCCGCCGCCTTCCGGATAAAATGCGGTCCTGTCCAGGATGACCTCCCGTCCAGACGCGTTCACAACAGTCGCGTCGAATTCTTTCAAGTATGAATCCTTTAAGTAAAGTCTTTCTGTCGCGCAATCACCGCAATGTTTGGGGCCACCGGGATTTGAACCCGGACTTGCTGCTTACTTCATATTTTAATTAAAATTCCAGATCATCATCATCGCGCAATGCGCTCATACTTAATTACAAACATCTGGAGGCAGCCGCGCTGCCAGGTTACGCTATAACCCCGTACTGCATAAAAAGTTCCGAGATTAGAATATTAATAGCTTTGTCCCCTTCTTTCATTCCTGATTTTCAGCCCCCTCTGTCTCATCAAGCTGGTCAGCGGTCCACCGAATTTAACATCTGCATTCCTCAATTCTTCCACAGACCTGAAACCCAAAGCAGCCATCTCCTTCTTGATGCCGTCTATCATATCGGTCAGGTAAGCATAAACGCCCTCAGAGCCACCCCTGTTCTCGCTCATCAAGACCGGCTTTGCCACACCGCACATGCCAGCGCCTATCGCGAGCGCCTTCACCACATCAGATGGCTTTCTTATCCCTCCGCTGGCCCATACCTGCCCGCTAAAAACCGATTTTGATTCAAGCACCGACAGGGCTGTCGGTATTCCCCAATCCCAGAATGCCTTTCCATATGCCCCCTTACTCCTGTATGTCTCCACCCCTATCCACGTCGTACCGCCCGCCCCCTGGACGTCTATTGCAAATATTTTCCCGTCAAACATCTCCGCAACCTCCTTGGAAATTCCATTCCCGACCTCCTTCAAAATCACCGGCTGTTTTATGTTTTTTGCCAGGTTACAAATTCTCCCGTACACTCCCTTAAAGTCTATATCACCCTCCGGCTGTACGCTTTCCTGCCCCGGATTAGTGTGCAGCGCCAGCATGTCTGCATTTATGGAATCGAGCATTTTCTGCACTGTCTTGTTATCGTATTTCAATAGCTTTGATGCGCCAATGTTCCCTATCAGGATCAAGTCATCCACAATCTTCTTCATGTCGTAGGTATACGTAAGCGCATCATTTTCGACCATTGCCCTTTGGCTGCCCACGCCCATCGGTATTTTTGCCCTTGCTGCGGCCACGGCAATTTTCTTGTTTATTTCAAAGGTCGCAGTGTGGCCACCGGTCATGCCAGATATAAAAATTGGTGCACTTATTTTCTTATTCAATAAAGTGGAAGAAGCGTCCACGTCCCCGCTGTCTATCTTCTTCCCGGAGGGCACCACCTCCACAAACTCGAACATAGTGGTCTTGTCATGATACTGGGTGTCCTTGTTAAGGATGATGTCGATATGTTCTATCTTTCTTCTTTGCGTTTCCTCAGATTCATCAGGCAAACATATCAACCCATAATATATACCGGCGCCTTTCCTAGCATTACAGTGTTTTTGGAATTCGTCAAAAACATTGCAATTTTGAATTGTCTCATGTAAAGCTGAAAGTCAGATAGGCGCGCTTCTTTTATAAATGGCACGCCCCCCGTCCTTACCACCTTTGCTGCCTCCAGCCCATCCCCCACTCCTATTAATTTATGGCCATCCTCTGGAATTTCTTTGCACACGCCATTGGTATAAATGTCCAGCGTGCCGTTGGTTATTGCCACAATCGGAACATCCTTGTTCTTCCCGGAGAGTTTTTCCGCATCCCCTTTGCTTTCCACAAGGACTACGATCGGGAACATGAGTTTTGCCCCACCAATTGAAAATGATGTGTCTACTTCGCCCAGGGACAGGTCTGGAAGGGCGTTGTGCACAAAGCTGATCTTTCTAAAATCGCCCACACGTTCCAAATAATCACGCTCGTATGTAATTATGTAATCTGATTAACGCTATTTAACCTTTTCCCAGTTTGTACCGTCCACAGAGCCGTTTGCGGCATGCGCGCCAGCCAAAATAGTATCTATGCTCCTACTCATCATCCAAATGCGGCCCCAACTCCGAGCGCAAAATAAAGAATGCTGCTCCCTATGGCTATTAATCCCAACGCCGCGGTAAGATAGACTATCTTTGAGCTTTTTGCTATTTTGAGCAGGAAGTCTATCAGGAAAAGGCTCACTATCGTGGCGCTCACAATTGCGATGAATATTCCGGTGATCCCGACTCCGGCCACTGCGCTTGCAACATTTGCCCTTGTGGCTATTACCGTAAGGCTGAAGGCCGCCAGCGATGCAAATATCCCTATTATGAACGAGAGCCTGAATGCCTCGTCCGCCTCTACCTTCATGAGCAGGAGGGTGCTTGTGGTTATTCCGGACCTGCTTACGCCCGGAAGGGCTGCGATCCCCTGCGCAATTCCAATCAATACGTAATCCTTGAAACTGAGGTTCTCCAGTTTCCTGACGTTCCCTCCCTGCGAATGCTTCTTTCTCGAGTGCCTTATGAAGAACGCATCCCCGATAAGAACAAAACCTATGACCATCATGGGCAGCCACACAGGTATGCCTGTGAGCGAATCTGCGAAAAGATAAAGGGGCGTACCGATTACGCCCGTGCACACCGTAGCGGTTAGCACATACACAAACAGCCTTTTCTTCATCGGATCCCTGTTTCCCACCACGACCTGTAGCAATGCCCATATCTCCCTCCTGAAATAGATTATGGCCGCAAGCGAGCTGCCGATCTCCATGAACAGCCCAAAGGTGTACGCCTGTGAATATGTGAGCTTCAGGAGATACGTTGCGGTGACGAGTATCTGTGTCTTGCTGCTTATCGGCAGCCATTCCGATACTCCCTGTACAACTCCCAGTATTACCGAGTAGATTATCTGTATTAGCGTAATCATCCAAAATCAGTGATACATTATAGATAAAGTAATTTAATATGTTCTACAGCCCACCGTGTGGCCTTCGCGACCTGTCATCAAGCTTTATAATTGTTTACGCAATATATCCTTTACTGGTGCGTTTCAAATGGATAAAAGGAAGAAAATATACGTGGCCGTGATAGCTGTTATTGCCGTCATCGCCGCGCTGCTGCTTAACTCACAGACCAATCCTGCTCTCCTGCAGTCCGTCAACCAGCCTGTGGCGCAATCGCAGATGGCAGCGCTGCAGGCGATAGCAAACAATCGAAGCCTGGCAAACAGTGTCGGCATCGGGGTAATAGGACAGGCGACGTTCCCAACGAAGATACTCGGCAACAGGATAATCCAGGGCGGCAAGCCGACCGTTCTCTATATCGGTGCCGAATACTGCCCGTTCTGTGCAGCGACAAGATGGGGGATGATTTTGGCGCTGATGAGATTCGGCAACCTTGCCGGATTGAAGTATATGACATCGTCTTCAACCGACTACTCTCCCTCGACCCCGACCTTCACTTTCGTGAATTCAACCTATTCGAGCCAGTACATAACTTTCATCCCGGTTGAGACAGAGAACAACACCGGGGTATATCTCCAGAGCCCGACGCAGTGGGAGAACACCACCTTTTACAAGTATGACGTGCCCACCCCATCATGCCCGAGCGGAGGATGTATACCATTCATAGATTTCGGAAACAGGACTGTGCAGCTCGGGGCTGATTATTCGCCGATCCTGATCGAGCACTACACATGGGCGCAAATAATAGGCATGCTGAACGACACCGGTTCGCCAGTTTCACAGTCGATAATAGGCAGCGCAGATGTTTTCACCGCGCAGATATGCGCGATGGACAACTTCACTCCATCAAGCATATGCTCCGCTCCCTATGTCAAGACAATAATAAACGAGAGCTAAAAATCAGGCCTCTTCCTCCATGTTGTCGAAGTCTTCCGGGGCATCGTCTGATGCCGCAGCCGACCCGTCTCCCTTCGTGACAACCTTTATCTTGCCGAACTTTCCTGTCGAAAGCTGCGGGTTGCCCCTAAATTCGTTAACATAGCCGTTTGACACCTCAACGACGTCTCCTACGTTGACCGTGCTTATGTCATTTCCCCAGAGCGACATCGCTATCGTCCCTGAGTCATCCTTCAGAGTTACATTTGCGACATTAAGCCTCTTTCCATACTTCGTCACAACTTCCCTTGGGGCGTCCTTGCTCGCAATCGTCGCCGTAATTGTGACGTTGCTTGTGCCTGCCTTCAAATCACCGATTTTCATATTTACACCATTTTTCTATTCAAAGGAGTAGAGTTATTCTATTCTTTGACTGTAGATAGTTTATGTAGGCAAAGCTATTTGAAACTTAGCAAATCTCCGAATTACGGAATTAAGCGCCCCGCCGGTCTTCATGGCAAAACTATTTTAAGCCTGTTTGCTCTTTATCTCCGGCGGATATTGGGTGTTATTGTGATAATTGGAATTACGGGCATGCCGGGCTCCGGCAAGACCGAGGTGTCAAAAGATCTTGAGGCAGAAGGCTTCGTGTGCATCGAGATGGGAAAAGTTGTATATGAAATGATGAAAGAGCGTAAGCTGAAGATAACCCCGGAAAGCGTCCCCGTTTTTGCAACAAACATCAGGAAGAGGCGCGGGAAGGCCTTTATCGCAAAGGAGATAACAAAAAGGATACGCGGAAAAGCTTACGGCAGCAAGATTGCAATAATAGGAATAAGGAGCCCGCATGAAATAGAGTATTTCAGGAGGAAGCTAGGAGAATTCACCGTAATCGGCGTTGTGGCCCCGAAAAGAACCAGGTTTGAAAGGCTCAAGAGAAGGAGCAGGAGAGATGATCCAATGGAAATCTCCGGCTTTGAATTCAGGGAGAAAAAGGAGAAGGGCTATGGAATCATCAAGGCGATAGCCGAAGCCGATTACATAATAACAAACACGGGGAACCGCACCCAGCTGAGAGGCGATATCATCCACGTAATAGAAAGCATATGCAAATGATTATTATAGTAAGAGCAACTAATTCTAATCATGGCAAACGAGGCGCAGCCACAAGCGGAAGTACACCAGCATCAGCACCAACACCAACATCAGCACGGGCAGGGTGCACAGCCAACGCCCGGGATGCATCCGTCCTTTATGCGGGTAATACAGCAGAGGCAGAGGGTAAAGGAGAAACTCTCAAACATCAGGCACAAGATAGGAGTATACAGCGCAAAAGGAGGGGTCGGAAAGACCACGGTCGCAATTAATCTGGCCTATGCGCTCAAGGAGAAGGGATTCAAGGTCGGCCTGCTTGACGCGGACATCGACTGCCCGAATGTTACCATGTTTTTGGGCATGGATGAGAAGATGGAGCCCGTACTGCCCCTCAAGCCCATAGATAATCATGGAGTGAAGATCGCGTCCACCGCAATGCTTGTCGATGAGCTGAAGAGGCCGATGATCTGGAGGGGGCCCATAATAGTCAAGATGCTGGGCGACTTCTTCGAGAACACGGACTGGGGTGATCTTGATTACCTCATATGCGACCTCAGCCCGGGCACGTCAGACGCCCCCCTCACAATAATGCAGGTGCTTGACCTTGACGGGTTCATTATAGTCACTACGCCGCAGAAGGTCGCCGGGATAAACTCGATAAGATCAGGACTCATGGCGAAGAGGCTGAACGTATCTGTGCTGGGAGTTGTGGAGAATATGTCGAGCGGTAAGCCCAGCGAGAAGACCATGGAGGTGGTAAGGACCCTTGACACGGAATTCCTCGGTACTATAGGCAAGAGGGATGCGATTGCAGACATAACCGACAATGGCAAGGTACACATATTTGAGGATCAGGATATCAAAAAGGAGTTCTCCGCCATCGTGGACAGGATAACTGGAAAATAAGCCATGCCACACGCGGGCGGTAAAGCAAGCTTTTAAAAGCTATCCATCTATGTTATATCGGAAATAGGTGTAATCATGGCAGTAAAAAAAGCAAGGAAGCCCCCGGAGACAGAATTCGTTCTGATATTTCTCGGAGGCCTTTTCGTAGTAGCCGGCAGTATCATCGGATCCCTTCCGGGATTCCTGAACTCCGGGCTTTTATCCCAGTTCTTTGAGCCATTTGGGATAATCGTAGGCCTGCTGATGGTGGTTTGCGCTATTTTGATATACGAAAGCGAAGGCAGGATGGTCAAGACCTGGGGCATAGCAGCTCTGATATTCAGTCTGTTGAGCCTTGTGGCTGGCGGAGGACTGCTCACCGGTTTCATACTTGGTCTCCTCGGCAGCATATTTACCCTCAGGCGCAGGGGCTGATCGATCTTTGTTTTTGTTGTGGCCGATGGCCACAACCTTGTTTTTGTGCCTCATTGCGGCCTTTTTAAGCCTGAAAAGCGTTTGAGGAACGTCATTTTCCAAATAAAGCCCTCCGTTGCACAAGGTATAAATACTTTAACTTCGGATATACTACTGTCAAATCCTTTGTATGCATACATGTATATGTTAAATGCATTCATCGACGGTAAGTTCTCATCATATTTAAACAACCAAACGTGAATTCCATGGCAGAAAGTCAATTAGGAGGGGGACAGCAGGTATTATTGCTTCCGGAGGGAGCCAGCAGGTTATTGGGACGCGATGCTCAAAGGACCAACATAGCGGTCGCATCGGCCGTGGCAAACGCGATCAAGACAACCCTCGGGCCAAAAGGCATGGACAAGATGCTCGTAAGCGAGATGGGCGACATAGTCATAACAAACGATGGCGCAACGATTCTCCAAGAGATGAATGTCGAGCATCCTATCGCCAAGATATTGGTAGACATAGCGAAAACACAGGACAAGGAGGTAGGGGACGGGACAACAAGCGTGGTAATAATGGCCGGGGAGCTGCTAAAGGGGGCAAACGACCTGATCGAGCAGGGAATACACCCAACAACGATCGTCCGCGGCTACAAGATGGCAGCGGAAAAGGCATCGGAAATCCTTTCGGAAAGGGCTAGAATAGTAGATGCGGATGACGATTCTACACTGCAGAAGATCGCAATGGTGTCCATGGGGTCGAAGAACGTCGGTGACGACCAGATAAAGGCGCACCTATGCAAGCTTGTGATCAGGGCAATAAAACAGGTGATGGACAAGAGCCATGCAGGAAAGATAGTGATAGACCACGACTTCATAAAAGTCGAGAAGAAAGTCGGGGGATCTATAGCGGACACCGAGCTTATAAGCGGAGTCCTTCTGGACAAGGAGGTTGCCCATCCTGGCATGCCCACATCCATGGCAAAGGCTCAAATCGCACTTCTGGATGTCGCCCTCGAGATAGAGAAAACTGAAACGGACGCTAAAATCGAGATAACCTCTCCGGACCAGATGCAGGCATTCCTGCAGCAGGAGGAGCGCATGCTGAAGGAGATGGTGGAGAAAATAAAGAAAAGCCGCGCAACGGTTGTTGTGACACAGAAGGGGATAGACGATGTTGCACAGCACTATCTTGCAAAAGCCGGGATAATTGCGGTCAGAAGGGTCAAGAAAAGCGACATGGAGAAGCTTGCAAGGGCAACCGGGGGCAAAGTGATAACAAGCCTTGAGGACCTGAACGAAAAGGATCTCGGTTATGCGAGCCTTGTTGAGCAAAGGAAGATCAGCGGGGAACAAATGGTCTTCGTTGAAGGGTGCAAGGATCCGAAGAGCGTAACGATATTCATAAGGGCGGGATCGCAACAGGTCATCGATGAGGTCGAGCGCGCGATAACGGACGTAATCGGCGCAGTTTCAAGCGCCATTGAAACCGGAAAATATGTTTTGGGAGGAGGATCCATAGAAATCGATGTGGCAAACGGCGTAAGGGCGTACTCCAGCGATGTAGGCGGAAGGGAGCAGCTCGCAATACAGAAGTTTGCGGATTCAATGGAGGTGATACCGAAGACGTTGGCAGAGAGCGCTGGGATGGATGCGATTGACACGCTTGTCCAGCTAAGAAGCAAGCACAAGTCAAAGGAGGGCAGCGTATACGGCGTTGACATCTTCAAAAATTCCCTCGGCGACATGAATAAGCAGGGCGTATTCGAACCGTTGAAGGTCAAGATCCAGGCGATATCTAGCGCATCCGAAGCGGCGGAGATAATCCTCAGGATAGACGACATGATAAGCGCGAGGAGCAGGCCTATGGCGCCGGGCGGCGGCATGGGCGGCCACGGCCATGGCGGAATGCCGGAAATGGAATAATCCCGACATAATCCCACTGCCTGTCCTTATGCTCTCTGCTGTCTCAGGCCGAGCCCGGCTGCAGCTGCACAGACCGAAAATATAAATATTTCGGGCGCCGGGTGCGCAAGGTTCTTAAACTTTCTATCTCCTTTAAGTAGCATGGCCAAGAAACTGGTCATTGTGATGGGTCACAATGGCTCAGGAAAGAATTCCCTCATCGCATCAATGCGGAAGAGCAGCAAGTACCGGGTGGTAAATCTTGGTGAGATCATGCACGATCTGGCCGAGAAGAAAAATCTTGTTACCGGTCGGGGCCAGATGAACGATCTTGATGATGACGTGCGTGAGGACCTTAGGAACGATGCCGTACGGCGCGTTTCGAAGATGGATGGCAATGTTGTCCTTGATACCCATACACTGGCGGAGCAGCACGGCAGGTTCTTGCCGGGCTTGCACAATTATTTGACCGACGCTTTCAGCCACATATCCGGTTTCCTTTACATAGATGCGGATCCGGAGACCATACTGAAAAGGACAAATAAGGACAAGAAGGAAAAGTTCTCGATATGCATGCAGAAGGAGATAAACCTCGCAATACTCTCCTACCACGCATCGCAATTAGGCATTCCATTATACATTATCAACAACGACGACGGCAACCTCGAAAAGGCGCAGACCCAGCTGTCAAGGCACCTAGAAAACATCTTTACCGCTTAATCAAACTGATTTTATGGCCGGAAAATTCGTCATAGTCGTAGGCACCAGGGGAGCTGGCAAGTCCTCTGTGCTGAAAGCCGTGCCGGGAAAATACAAGGTGGTCAACATCGGCGATTTCCTATTCGATATCGCAAAAAAGGAGGGACTGGCAAAGGACCGCGATGCGATGAGGGGCATCAGCAATGCAGCATACAACAGGCTGAAGTCGAAAGCCTACAAGAAGATAACATCCATGAACGGGAACATCGTGCTGGACACGCATGCAACAATACAGCACAAGGGCCGATTCATACCCGGCCTTCCAAAGTACTTCATAGACAGACTCGATATCGCCGGGTTATTCCTCATCGATGCCGATATCGATACGCTGCTGCTCAGGGCGGAAAAGGATAGCTCCAGGGTGCGCGAGAAGGAGCCAAGGCAGGTGCTTTCTGATAATAGGAATGTGAACCTCGCAACATTCGCCTACTATTCGGCATATTTAAATATCCCAATATATATAATCAATAACGCGGAAGGGAAGCTGCAGGCTTCAAGGAAAAAGTTCCTGGCGCACCTCGAAGATGCGTTTCAAAAGTAAATAATTAAATCAGGAAGGGGAAGTGATAATGTTCGACTTTTTTGTTCTAACGCTAATAATGCCGCCCAATGTAGCCATAGCGGCGGTCATGATCGGCATAGCCTACGCCGCCTTTTCGTTTAAGGTGCAAAGGAGGCTCACAAACCCGCAGAAGACCAAGGACATACAGTCCAGGATCCAGAGGCTCACGAAGGAGATGAACGAGATGGCAAAGAGGAAGGAGGACATAACCGCAAAACAGGCCGAACTCATGCCGCTTTTCAGGGAAAGCATGCAGCTTCAAATGAAAAGCATGTTTGTAATACTCCCAATTTTCTTCATAGTGTACTACGGATTGATACCGCTGGCTTTTGGCACGTTCAATAGCGCTACCATAAGCATCTTCGCCATACCATTCACCTACGGCACCCTCTTTATAGGGTCTGCGGTCATAGCCGCATTGATGATGAATGTGGCAATAATGCTTGTGGATAGGCTAAAGGCTAAGAGGGCCAAGCAGGCGCAAGCCGCCCCCCAGCTGGAAGGCCCGAACGGCGGCACGGATACAAATAATGCTAAATAGCTTATGCAATAAAACTTCTCAACGGTAATTTTATGCCAAAACCAATGCACAGGTCTACCAGTTTCAAGGAGATTCACAGGATCACGAAAGGGAAGAGGCACGTAGTCCATTACAGGCGTGGGGCTGATTCGCAACCGCACTGCGCCATATGCAGGACAGAGCTGCACGGGATAAGCACCAGCGGTGGAAAGTCCAGAAGGACAAACAACAGGCTCTTCGGCGGAGTACTCTGTGCAAACTGCACGGCAGAAGTGGTCAAGCTCGGCAGCCGGGTGGAACAGGGAGACATGAAGCTCACCGATATAGGAATAAGACAAAGATCGTATGTGCTGCAACTAGTAGCCCATTAAGGCATATCAATGAAGGCCATAATAATATGCGGCATGCCGGCCGCGGGAAAGACCACAGTCGCGCTCATATTAAGCAAGCATCTCGGGATGCCGACGATAGGTGGCGGCGAGATACTTAGGGAGATGGCAAAGGAGCGCGGATACACCCCCACGGGAGATGATTGGTGGGATACCCAGGATGGGATAAAGTTCCTGAGGGAGCGTAAAACCAACCCTAATTTTGACAGGGAGGCCGATAGAATAATGTTGGATAAAATAAGCAGAGGGGACATAATAGTAACAAGCTACACCGCACCGTGGATAACGGACGATGGCATAAAGGTGTGGTTATCCGCAAGCGAGGAGGCGCGGGCCGAAAGGATGTCTGGCAGAGACCACATAGCCCTTCCGGAAAGCATGAAATCACTGCACATACGCGACAGGGAGAACACGGAGATCTATGAGAAGCTGTACAAAATAAAATTCGGTAAGGATAAAAAGCCATTCCACATAATAATTGATACGACAAAAATGACTCCGGAGCAGATAGCGGATGAAATCCAGAGAAAAATAAAAGAATTGAATTTGTAAAGGTGAAAAAATGTTATTGGAAGTAGGGAGACTGTGCGTAAAGAAATACGGAAGGGACGCTGGAGACAGGGCTGTGATAACCGCCGTAGAGAAGGACGGCACAGTAAAAATAATGACGGCTTCAAGGCCAAAGGAAAGAAAATGCAATTCTTCTCATCTTGAATTCCTCAATGAAGTGGTTGACATGAAGGACAGAGAGCATGTGCTCAAGACACTTGGGGTGAAAGAGAAAAAAAGTTACCCCAAGGAGGATGCGAAGTCGGCAAAGACGGAAAGGAAAAAGGCCTAGAACGTGAAACCATGGAAGCCGAGATCGGCATAATAGGCGGAACCGGATTATACTCGCTATTGGAAAAATCCGAGGAGATGGAGCAAAAGACAAAATACGGAAAGCCGAGCAGTCCTATAACGATAGGCAGGATAAAAAACAGAAAAGTTGCATTTATTTCAAGACACGGCAAGCAGCATACGATTCCGCCGCACTTGGTCCCTTACAGGGCCAACATAGAAGCCCTCTCCAAGCTTGGCGTAAAAAAAATCATAGGGACAAATGCCTGCGGTTCCCTAAAGCCCGAGTACACTCCCGGAGATATAGTATTCTTCGACCAGTATGTCAACATGACACACGGAAGACCTGATACATTTTTTGAGGGGCCGAAAGTTGTGCACCTCAGCGCCCCAGAGCCATATTGCAGGTCCCTCAGGAAGTCCTTTGTAGGCAAGGCGACGGATTTCGCATTGCGGTATCATGTCAACGGCACTGTTGTGGTTATAAACGGGCCAAGATTCTCAACAAGGGCCGAGTCCAGGTTTTTGCAAATCAGGGCTTTGATGCAATAAACATGACACAGTATCCCGAAGTGACCCTGGCAAGGGAAAAGGGGATGTGCTATCTCGGCATCGGGATAATAACGGATTACGATTCCGGTTTTGAAGGCAGGGACGACATAAAACCAGTTACCAATTCAGAAGTGCTGAAAATATTCGAGAAGAATGTCAAGACAGTGAAGGATCTGATACATGCTTCGGTGCCAGAGCTGGAAAAAGGGCAAAAGACATGCGGCTGCGGCAAATTAGCCTGACCCCTTTTCACCGAACTCCTCCAGCATCTCCAATGCGGATTTTAACGTCTTCTCCCTGTTTTGATCAGAGCTCAGTATTTCAAATAAACGCCGAGCATCAAAGCCACTGTCGAGCTTGCCATCCTTGAGCTTCGATACAAAAGTCGTCATCCCAAGCTCCTTTATCGTCATCCCCCCTGTCTCGCCCTCCTGCAGCCCCTTTATGCCGTCCCCCCAATTAGCACTTTTCAATTTCGAAGAGTCTATCTCAACAATGGCCTTTTGTGAATATTTTGAGACTATGGACCTGAGCGGCATATCGATGCTGGTAAATCCGCTTGCGATGCTGCCCTGGAGTTTTATCCTGATTATCGGCCTGTCTTTGTGCCTGGCAATGACCTTCTCAATCTCATCCTCGCAATGCTTCGTCACGAGCTTTGGGCTCGCGTCGTCTATCTTGATATCTATGACTATAAATTTCCTTGAGTTTATTGGCCTGAATTCGTGCGTATATTTCTTTGTGTCAAATAGGATTAATCCCTTCGGATCCTGCTCACCATCCTTCAATTGTGTCAACACGGTGCTTCCTGGTATAAGAAACTTCTTTCCATGCACCATGGCCTCAATCCTATTGTGTATATGGCCGTTTATGTAAAGATCAAAGCCCTTTGGTAGGTCTGCATATTTGATTATGTCTTCACCGAACGGCAGGAGTTCATAAACCGATTGGTGCATCATGAAGACATTGAAGGCCCCGTCCATGGGTTTGGGGTCGAGCCTCTGCAACACTTCCCTCACCCTCTCCTCCGAAACCCCTCCAAGCCCAAAAACCGCCACTTTCTCGCCATCCAATTCGATAACAACCTGCGATTCGCTAGCATCCACTATTAATCCCGCAAGGGCAAGCAGCTTCAGGACATTGTCCTTGCCCTCCGCAACCCTTTCGTGGGTTCCAGGTATTGCTATCACTGGTATATCGGTATAGCTCTTGCTCCCGGCACTGCTGTTAAACTGGGTTATCCTCGCCCGCCATTTTTTCTTTGAAATATCCCTAAAAATATTTATGGCCTGTGCAATCACATCCGGCTTCGGAGAACGCTTGTCAAACACGTCGCCTGGTACGAGTATCGCATCCGCTTCCTCTGCCGCTGCGATGAGCGCCTCGCACGCCTGTTTGTATGCATCCTCCTCAAAGCGCTCATAGCCGATGTGCAAGTCAGAAACAATGGCCAGCTTCATATGCACCGCTTCGCAATGCAAATATTTGAATCATCCTGTTGCATTCTCGATCCCCGCCCTCTTTAAAATTTCGGATATAAACATGCCTTCTATCTCCTGCGGTTTTGCCGAGCCCAGTGGTCCATATGCTCCGGCTGCGCACGGATGTCCGCCCCCATTGCCGTTCAGCCGTGCCGCGATTGATTTCATTATGACACCCAGATGTATGCCCAATTTATTATCAAGCGGGGGGCGCAGCCGCGCCGAAAACGACAGCTCCCTGTCATTTTCTGCATAAAAGAAACCGACGTCAGCGCCTATCTTTATCGCATAGTCCGCCGCAATGTTGGCATGTGAATGCGCTCTCCCGTGCATTATCAGCATATCGCCGTAAAGATCGACCCTGGCTCCGATGATGTCATTTAGGGTCTTGGCCCTTCCCTGGACATCGGCAACATGCACCATTTGGTCGAGAAACGTTGGATAATCCATCCCGACCGCGCCGAGCAGCTCGCCTATTTGCATGAAGGTCTTTGACCCCGCGTTTTTCAGGTCAGCAGAATCAGAAATTATGCCACTCAGGATAATTTTCGATGTGGTCTCGCTTATTCTTGCGCCCAAGGCCACCAGTAATTCGTACACTATGCTGCACGCCGAATTATAATTTTCATCATTGAAAATAGAGACACGCTCCCTCCCAATCTCCTTTTGCATGTGGTGGTCTATTATGAGTATGTCGCCCTTGAATCCCTCCAGCCTATATTTAAACGGCCCGCAATCCTCAAAATTGTTCACGTCCGTCATTATCACCAGATCAGCGCTCTCATCAAATTTGTTTGTTATCGTCTCTGGTTCAAAACCGAGCTTTTTGAGTATCCTTCCCGCGTTCGTGGTTATAAAATCCGGGGTTGCTACGCTGGCGTTTGTGAAATAATCAAGGAGCGAGACCGCGGACGATACCGCATCCGTGTCCCCCACCGAATGGAATGTTATCAGGACTCTTTTGTCCTTATTTTCTTTCGCTATGAATTCGAGTGCATCAAAACTTAGTTTTTCCATCACATCATTATTGCGTTTTTTCATTCTTCAGCGCGGTTGTGATCTCCTCTCGCATCGACTTTTCTTTCTTTGAGAATTCATCGTATTGCCTGTTTATTATCGTGAGCCTCATCTCTATTGATTCCTGGCGCTCCTTTGTCTTTGCTACCGCATCCGCCCTGGTGGTTTCAACTATCACCCCTCCCACGCTTATATAGACCTTCCCGGTTGCCTTTTCCAGTTCTGCAAGCGCAACCTTGTGCTCCTCCTTTTGCATGGTGAATTGCTCTTTCTGCAATGCGAGCGCCTGCATCTGTTCCTGTATTATCTGGTAATCCCTAGTGAGCTTCTCGAGCTCCTGCCTTTCCATTGTATCACGCTATGGTATTTGGAATAATATACTTTAAACCTTTCCAGCGCTCGTAAATTGTATTATCCCGAAATAAGGTCCTCTCAGTAAAACAGATAATCGCCCTCAGAGAGAAACAAATCATGAGGACACTTAATCTGCGAAAGATTCGATGGGTCGTGAGAGAGATGCGTAAGAAGGAATTATCGACGTATGAAATTGCAAGACAACAGAAAATCACACCGAGACACGCAAGAAGATTGTATCAAAAATATGGCAATATTCAACCATACAAATTGAACAGAAGTGTATGTCTACAACGTTGCGGCAGGAGATCAGAACGACCCTCAGAGGAAGAAATAAGAGCAGTATTAGATGTCAAGAGGGAAATGGGATTTGGTGCATGTAATATCGAAAAGGCGCTGTCAGAAAGAGGGATTAGAATACCACATAACAGGATTCATAGAATCCTGTTGGAGAATGGACTTGCAAACAATGAACCAAAGAAAGGTAAGAGAAGGAAATGGATCAGGTACGAAAGAAGGCACAGCAACTCTATGTGGCATGCGGATTGGACACATTACAAAGGAGGCAATATTCTGTTTTATGAAGACGATAGTTCCAGGTTGATTACCGGATATGTCTTGTCTAAAAATGCGACGACAGACATAACAATATCAACATTTGATGCCGCGATAGAAAAATGAGGAAAACCAAGAGAGGTTCTCACTGACAGAGGTACGCAATTCTGTGTAGATGAAACCGAGAAATATAGATTCCGGGAACATCTGAAATCTTTGGGGATAAAACATATTCTCGCAAGAGTAAAACATCCGCAAACAAACGGAAAAGTAGAACGACTGAATCATACGATATTTCAGTTGATAAAATTGAAGGGATCTTTGGATGCAGCAGTAAAATTTTACAACGAGGAAAGGCCACATATGAGTCTGGAAAATGGTCATCTTAGAACGCCGTTGCGGGCATTTCATGAGAAAAAACGAAATAATTAAGAGGTGAAATGATGAAACTAAATTACCGAGAGGACATTAATTCAGGACAATACACCAGCGCTCGTAAATGGCAAAATATAAATACTAGAAATGAGTGTTCGTTCTACATGGGTGTGGATATGGGTGGAACAAAACAACAAGGGCGAGCGGAGCGGAGGCCCGGACCCGAAGAGGTTCTCCAGCTGCTAAGGGACGGGAAAGTTAAATGGGTAGATCTGCAATTCACGAGTGTGACCGGAAAACTGCACCACGTCCCGCTCGCGGCAGACCAATTTGACGAAAAGTCGTTCAAGGACGGATTCCCAAAGCTTGACGGGAGCAGCATAAGAGGTTTTGGGGTAATAGAAGAGAGCGATTTCAGGCTAAGGCCGGTGCCAGAGACCGCAGTCCAGACGCCGTGGGGCACCACCATGATGCTGTCAGAAGTGCACGAGGGCGGCGGAAGGGGCAGATTTGAAAGGGACCCGAGACATATCGCGGAACGTACGGAAGCCTACATGAGAGAGATAGGGTTCAAGTGCTATTTCGGACCTGAACTGGAATTTTTTGTAGTGAAAAAGGTGGATGGCGACTTTGCAATACCAGAGCGTGGGACTGGGTTCCAGATACATACCGACGAGGCTCCGTGGGACAGCACCGGCAGCAACATGATAGCCAGAAATGACGGATACTATACAGACAAGGCGGAAAGACTCAGGTTGCAGATAGCATCGACGCTCAAGGAGGTATTCCAGTTCCCGATTATAGCCACGCACCACGAGGTTGCGCTGGCGCAATGGGAGATAACCAGCGTATTCGGCGAACTCGTTGAAATGGCTGACAGGACGCAGACCATCAAATGGGTGGTAAAAAGGATCGCCGCGGAAAACGATATGGAGGCAAGGTTTATTCCAAAACTGATTTTCGGGCAAAATGCGAGCGGAATGCACGTCCATTTCAGCCTCTGGACTCCAAACGGAGAAACTAACCTGATGTTTCGGGCAGGAACGGAGGCCGAACTGAGCGAAACTGGAAGGTACGCAATAGGCGGATTGCTCAAGCATGCAAAAGCGATCGCCGCGTTTTCAAATCCAACAACCAACAGCTACCGTAGGCTGATTCCAGGTTTCGAAGCTCCGGTAAACATAGCCTGGGGGCAGGCCAACAGGAGCGCAGTTGTGAGAATACCCGGATATGAAGGGGACGGCAACCCCGCGGCAAAAAGGCTGGAATTCAGGCAGCCGGATCCTTCTGCAAATCCCTATTTATTGTTCTCGGCCATGGCCCTTGCGGCCGCAGACGGGATAAAAAACAAGATCGATCCGGGCCCGGCAGTCAACAGCGACATATACCACATGACCCCGGAGCAAAAGAAGGCACTCAACATAAGCGGCTTGCCAGGCAGCCTTTCCGAAGCGCTCGATGCGCTAGAAAGCGACCATGATTTCCTCAAGCCGGCATTTCCAGCATCTCTTCTCAGGACATACATAGACATGAAAAGGGAGGAGATACAAAAACTGCAGGGGTATCCGCATCCGATTGAGATTTATCATTATTCGGATGTTTGATTATCTGTCGGTTTCCCCAAAAATAATGTCAAGGCTTCCGAAAACGGCAAATATATCCGCGAATTTCGCCCCCTCGAGCAGTTTTGGTAGCACGGCCAAATTGACAAAACCGGGAGCCCTTATCGAGAGCCTGTATGGCTTCTGCTTGTCAGGCACCATATATATGATTCCCTCTCCCTTTGGAAGCTCCCTCCTCACTATCACCACATCCGGCTTCGCAGCCGGACCTATAAGCTTTATTGGAGCCCCAACCACGTCCCCCTTTTCCGGCATCATGTCCAGTGCCTGCCTTATTATCCTGATGCTTTGGAATATCTCCTCGTACCTTATCCTATACCTGGCATAGCAGTCGCCGAGCGCCTTTGTCGGAACGCTGAAGTCGAGCCTGTCATAAACATAATACGGCGCCGATTTGCGCACGTCCTCCTCTATCCCAGACGCCCGCAGGACGGGCCCCGCCACTCCGTAATCTATCGCATCCCTTCTTTTCAGTACACCAACACCCTTCAGCCTCTCCATGAATATGCCGTTTGAGTCGAGCACATCCTCGTACTCCGCCACCTTTCCCTCAATATAATCGATGAGCGCATGCGTCCTGTCGCGGAAATCCGGCGGAAGCTGCCTGTTGAGGCCCCCGAGCCTCATGTTCACATAAAACATCCTGCCTCCGGTAACATCCTCGAGCAGCTTCAGCACCTCGGCCCTTTCCCTAAAGCACCACATGAACACCGTGAACATCTGCCCTATGTCGTTGCATAGCGTTCCTATCCAGAGAAGATGGTTTGCTATCCTTTGCAATTCAAGGAGTATGACCCTCGCATACTGCGCGGCCTCCTTCACCTCTATGCCCATGGCCTCCTCAACCGAAGCCACATAGATTTCGTCCCAGCTCATAGGACTTATGTAGTCCAGCTTCTCGAAATAGGACGGGTTTTGCATGTACATCCTGGTCTCGCAGAGCTTCTCCACCCCCCTATGCAGGAAACCGATGTGGGTCTCCACGTTTTTTATCGTGTCGCCGTCGACATCCACCACCAGCCTCAGCACTCCGTGCGTGCTTGGGTGTATGGGTCCGACATTGATCCTCATAATCGCCATCAGCTCCCCCCCGTTTTCCTATAGTCTTTGCCCCACGCAAAGCTTTTCCTGAGCGGCGGGTCGATCCCGTTCCATTCCTCCAGCAGAAGGCGCGGCGCATCCCTCCCGATTATTTTTATGCCGAACATCTCTGACAATTCCCTTTCATACCAGTCTGCGGCCTTGAAGACATGGATTACGGTGTCTATCCCTGGATCCTGTGCATCAAGCCTCACCTTGACTATCTCTTCCTTCCTGGCCGAAAGGTTGTATATGATGTATATTACCTCCAAGTATTGAATGTAGTCGACGGCTGTTATCTTCTTCAGATAATCAAAGCCGTTCGCTTTCATTTCTTCTAGCTGTCTCACTAAGGTTTCTTTCGGTATTTCCAGCAATTTTGCCACCAACTTTCTGTTGCAGTTTCATCAGGGCGGAAAAAAGGTTTTCCGGCCTGGGAGGACATCCCGCAACGTAAATGTCAACGGGCAGTACCTGGTCTATGCCCTTCACTATGTTGTAACTTTCCCACCACGGCCCGCCGCAGGTCGCGCATTCCCCGAAGGCGACCACGTAACGCGGCTCAGCCATCTGCTCATAAAGCCTTTTTATCCTAGGTACGACGGACTTCGTCACCCATCCTGCGACTATCATCACATCGCATTGTCTTGGCGTCCCCCTGAAAAGCAGGTACCCCTTTCTTTCCGCGTCTATCCTGGAAGCTCCGAAGTCCATGAGCTCTATTGCGCAGCATGCGAGCCCGAACTGGAGCGGCCAGAGCGAATTGCTCCGGCCCCACGTGATGAGGGGCTTGCTCATCATCTTTGAAACGTCGCTCAGCTTTGTGAACATTGCATTCACCGAGCGCTTCTGTCCCTTGTATCCTGCCAGTGATTCCTCCACGAGCGCGGTCATTTTCTGCTCCGCGTTCATAAATCTCTCTGGAGTGTACGGCGCCCCCGTCTCCGCGTCCACAGCCTGCGCTTCAGCCATCCCTATCACTTATAAATTTATATCCGAGCATAGCCAAAGCCATAGAGATTATCGCCAGCCCTATTATTGCTATATTTGTTGTCAGGTCCAGCTGCCTGGCGGATATGGACCACAGCACCACGACCATTGCCATTATCTCGAACGGGAGAAATATCGCGAAGAAAGCAAGATATTCGGTGGCGATGTCCCTCGCGCTGCCTATCGGCTGCTCCGCGCTCTCATACGACGTGTTTTTTACCCTGTTTCCCCTGGATTTTTGCCTCAGCATTTTTGAAGTCAGAAGAAAGGATATTGGGACGAAGAGGGCAAATAGCACAAAGAACGCAAGGGCTATGTAATTATAGTATGTGACGTCCATTGTTTAGCAATGGTAGCTCATCTTTTTAGTTTTTAGCTCAATTTGTTATTAAAATCAGGGAAGACCAGCATGCCGTTCATAACCTATTCCCCCATGGATACAGTCTCTGCGAGCATAGCCTATTCTTTGAAGGAGCTTGTAAAATTCGAGGAAGCGGAAAACGTTGGGGGCATGAAGCATTTTAGGCACGGCGGAGTCGACCTTCTCGAACTCAATACCATCCATCTAAATGCGGATTTCCTTGACGAGTACCTAAAAACTGATGTCATAATTTTTCTGAGCAGGCACGGGAGCATAAAGAACATCCCCGCGTTGACTGTGCATCCCGAGGGGAACTGGAGCAACGAGGCAAAACTCGGCGGCAAGCCAAACGAGCTCAGCGTTTCATCCCCTATGTACATGGCAAGAATCCTCAATGCGATGGAGAGGAACAACAAGAGCGGTGTCCCTGTCACCTATGAGGCCACCCACCACGGCCCTCTTCTCAAAATCCCCTCGCTCTATGCCGAGATAGGCGGCACGGATGCGATAAGGAACAGCAAGGAGTTCGCCAGTCTCCTTGCAAGATCCGTATTCGAGTCGCTCAATGACGATGTCAGCTATGACAAGGTTGCCGTAGGCCTCGGGGGCCTGCACTACTCTGACAGGTTCGCAAGACTCACCATAAGCGGCAAGTACATATTTTCGCACATAATGCCGCGCCATCACATACAGAATATAAGCATGATTTCCCAGGCAATAGAGAGGTCTGTGCCAAGGGCTGAAATCGGACTGATAGACTGGAAGAGCCTGAGGGCGGAGGAAAGGGCAAACGTTACCGGGAAGCTTGAGGAGCTGGGATTGGACTATGAAAAGATCTGAAATGACAATTATGGTGATTTCCCTTATATTGCTAGCCGGCGCCGCGCAGGCGCAGTACTGGTTCCAGTCCGGAGCCACGGGCGGCTTCAATTCGCAAAACAACAACGGCGGAGGGGTCCTGATACAGACCATAAACCCGCAGCAGGATTCGATAGGATCTCTTGCGTACTGGGTCGGTGAGACTCTTTCCAACGGCGCGTTCATACAGATCGGCTACGAGGTGCCGAACCAGACCGGCTACGCTCCCCAGTACTGCGGTCCGTCCGGCTGCAACGGCAGCGTTTTCTACCAGCAGGGAGTGCCGACATGGTTCTGGGAATATTTTACCCAGAATGGAAACCAAAATAGTTTTTACGGTGAACTGGGCCCGGATGGCTCAGCCGGCGCAAACGGAACATTCCACAGCTATTCGTTCAATTCGAGCGGTGACACATGGAATTTCTGGTTTGACGGCCAGAACGTCGGCAACATAAATCTCGGCACAGGCGCATCAGGACCAAATCCGCTGCTCGCGATAGGGGAATATGCGGATACGAACTCAAACAGCAACTTAATGCCAGACATAATCTTCAAGAACATGCAGGCGTACAATGGCAAATATTACCGGCCAGTATCGCAGGCGTATTCATTTGTCAACTACGGCAAGGGTAGTTTACAGTCATTGTCAAATCCGTATGGCGTCCAGGAAATTGACAACCTTGTTAATGATTTTATGGTTGGTTCAGGCCTTCAAACAGGATCCAACCTGCTGCTCTGGAGCCAGGGTTTCAAGCTAAATATAGAATCAAGCTACGGCACCAATGGCACCGCAAGCTATCTCGCTTACACACAGGTCCAGTTGAGGATGCCAGAGTATGTAAACATTTCAAGCGACGAAAGGGTGAAGTTTGCCGGATGGCAGGGATCCGGCAGCGGTGCGTACACCGGCCCATCCAACGCCACCTCTGTCTACATGGGCAGCAATATAACTGAGAAGGCGGAGTGGACCACGCAATATTATGTAAACGTGAGTTCACAATATGGCATAGTCACTGGAGGAGGCTGGGAGGACATGAACAGCAAGGCGACCGTCTCCCTGAATAGCAATATAATAGGCGTTGCCGCTGGGGAAAGGGCGGTGTTGAGCGGCTGGAGCAACGGAGAGAAGCAAAAAAATATAAGTTTCCAGGTCTACGGCCCAGTCTCGGTAACCGCGGACTGGATTATACAGTACATTGTCAACGCCACAACTTCATACGGTTCGATAAATGGGAACGGCTGGTACGATTCAAATTCCACCGCCACCATATCCCCGACGATTCTTACCGTCAATGCGACCCGGACGCAGAGGATCGAATTCGAAGGATGGAGCGACGGGGTCAATCAGAGCACAAGGCAGATCACCGTCACCTCGCCGGTCTTCATCAGCGCAATATACGCAAGGCAGTACCTCGTAACACTTTCCCCGGTGGATGCTTACAACAGGTCGATAGGCATCAGCTATTTCAATGTGGATGGGAACAATACCAACACCGGATTTTTCGCCTTCCAGGATAGGACATACACGATTGAGTATGCATATTACAAGAGCGTGGAACTCTCCTCCGGGATGAAGATTGCTGACGTTGCGTACCCGCAGACAGTGGCCGTCCGGCTTCCCGTGTACAACGTAACCGTGCAGGCGGTGGGGATATTTGACATACCGCTGAACGCCACGCTCAATGTCACGTTCAAGAACAATACGCACATCACCACATACCTCGGCCCTGCCGGCAAACTCATAATTCCGGATGTCCCGTATGGCTATGCCTACGGCTACGACGATTTCCTGGGCGAGAGGCAGGGCGTGAGCCTCTCGAATGGCGGCGTGGCGCAGTCATCATTTGTAACGCCGTCAATAGTCGGCGCCATCTTTGTGGCCCTAATATTAATATTCCTGATCGAGGTATTATATTTCAGGGAAAAAGAGAAACCGATACACATAATCAGGCAGGCAAGAACGGACAGGCCAGGCAAGAAAACCAAAAAGTGGTAGAAATTCCAAGCGCAAGAGCATACGAATTATTTCTAAAGCAGTACGGGAGCTACACCGAAATTCAGAAGAAGGCAATGCCAATAATCGCGAGCGGCGACAATTGCGTCATAGTCGCCCCGACAGGTGCAGGCAAGACAGAAGCAGCGGTAATCCCGATACTTGACAGGCTCATCGGTAGCGACGGCGCGGGCGTAAAACTAGTGTACATAACCCCGCTCCGCGCACTGAACAGGGACATGATAAGGAGGCTGGAGAGCACGTGCAGGGAGCTCGGCATCACAATAGCTGTGAGGCACGGCGACACCACCCAGAGCGAAAGGGGCAGGCAGGCGAGAAAGGCGCCAATGGTCCTCATAACAACCCCGGAAACACTCCAAAGCATACTCCCCACAAAGACAATCGGGCTCGCGCTGAAGAACGTAAAGGCCGTGGTGATCGATGAGATACACGAGCTATACTATAACAAAAGGGGAGCGCAGCTTTCAATTGCGCTGGAAAGGCTCGAGGAGATCGCGCCCGGCTATCAAAGAATAGGCATCAGCGCCACCGTTGGCGACCCGGATCTTGTCAAGGAGTTTCTTGTTTCAGAGAGAAGCTGCAAGACCGCAATCGTGGACAACGTGAAACAGATGGAGCTGAGCGTCGAGCTCCCCGGCGCGTACGAAAGGGAGCTCTTGCCCATGATAGACAAGTTCGGACTCGATAACGACGCCCTAAGCAGGCTCAGCGACATAGTGGGGCATATCAGGGAGTCAAAGTCCACAATAATATTTGGAAACACCCGGCAGATAGTCGAGGCGCTTGGCAGCAGGCTCCTCTATATAGACAGGGAGTACGGCTTCGGTGGCATAAGCGTGCACCACGGGTCGCTCGACAAGAAGGACAGGATGGAGGCCGAGGATGCGTTCAAGGCCGGCAAGCTCAAAAGCATAATAGCCACAAGCTCCCTCGAGCTGGGAATAGACATAGGCAGCGTCGATCTTGTCATACAATACGGCTCGCCCAGGCAGGCGCTCAGGCTGGTGCAAAGGATAGGCAGGAGCGGGCACTCTGAAAAGGCAACCTCAAAAGGGGCACTGATAACGATAAACGTTCTTGATGCCATGGAGTCTATAGCTGTGTGCAAGAACGCGCAGGAAAAAAAGATAGAGAGGTTCAGGCCGCACATGAACGCGCTCGATGTCCTGGCGAACCAAATATGCGGCATGGCGCTCGACAAAAATGTGATTAAGATCGATGACGTGCTCAGGATAATAAGGAGGTCGTATTGCTACAGGAATTTTGAGAAAGGGAAACTAATTGAGCTCCTGGAGTTCATGAACAAGCAAAGGATGGTGGGCTTCGACGGGCTCGGGGTCTACTCCGGCCAGTCCACCAGGATGTACTATTACCACCACCTCAGCGTAATCCCCGATTCCAAAAGATATATGGTCAGGAACATAGCCGACAACAGGGTGATATCAAGCCTCGATGAGGGGTTCGTTGCAAGCAACATAGATGAAAACGCCATATTCATAACAAAGGGCCTCCCGTGGAAGGTGATCAGCATAGACGAGAACGTCATAACCGTTGAGCCCAGCTCGAACCTTGAGGCCGCGATACCCGACTGGAGCGGAGAGGACATCCCGGTGAGCCAGGCGGTGTCCGGCGCCGTCTTTGACCTGATGAACGGGGTCATGAACAATGAGTACATAAAATCGCACCTGGCGTCACAGATAAAGGATTTCATAGCGGAGCAGGGCAAGGTGGGCCTCCCGTCAAACGGCCATCTCCTGATCGAAACCTCTGACGAATATCAGATAATACACACCGGCCTCGGAACCCTTGCTAACGAGGCGCTCTCAAGAATCCTCGCGTACAGGATATCATCGAGGACTGGAAAGAGCATAAGCATGAAGTCGTCACCATACCTGATCTTCCTTGAGATGAGCGGAGAAATAAATCCTGAGAGCATGCTGATGGAGATGAGCGGGCTGGATCTGGACAAGCTGCTGATAAGCTCCATAGACGAGACAGAGATATTCAGATACAAGTTCATAACCGTGGCAAAGCTTTTTGGTATAATAGAGAAGGACGCCCCCATCTCCAGGTCCATAGCGAAAAGGGTGCTGAAATTCTTCAAGGACTCCCCGGTTTATGAGGAGACTACAAGAGAGATAACAAAGAATTATTTTGACACCGCCACCCTAAGGAACTTTTTCGAGCATCTCGATTCCGGCAAGCTGAAGATAAGGCACATAAGGACAAAAACGCTTTCGCCCATATCAAAACTGGTGCTCAATTCCGCTTATTACACAAAAGAACTGATAATGCCCCTACTCCCCAATGACGTGCTTGTCGAGTCGTTCTCCAAGTTCCTCCTTTCAAAGAGCATAAAGATGCTTTGCACATACTGCGGCTTCAACTTCACGAGGAGACTGTCCGAGCTCAGGGACCAGAAGGAAATCGGGTGTCCGAGCTGCGCAAGCCCTATGATAACCCAATTCAGGGAGGAGTACAGGGACGTAATAAAGAAGAGGAGGGAAGGGAGGAGGCTGACAAAGCCGGAGCACGAGATGATGAGGGAGATATTGAAGCAGGCCAGCATGTTCGACTCCTATGGCGGCAGGGCGGCAATAGCGCTGTCGACCTATGGAGTAGGTCCCACAAGCGCAGCAAGGATACTTATGATGCTCAGGAGAGAGGAGAAGTTCTTCTTTGTGGATCTGATCGAGGCGCAGAAGCTCTTCATAAAGAACAAGAAGTACTGGTCCATCTGATCCCTAGTTAGGTTTTTAAGTTTAGCAATCCCTTTAACAGCGATACTATGGCAAATATAAGCGAACATGCAAAAGCAATTCATGCAAACATCATCGCGCAGCTGACCACTCTGGTGACGATTGCGTTCGGCCTCATAGCCGCGCTCGCATGGAACACCGCAATACAGGGACTCTTTACGTCCGTTTTCGGCACCGCAAAGACCCTTGCGCCCATGTTCGCGTACGCGATATTGGTAACAATCATAGCCGTGGCGGTAACCTATTTTGTCTCCACCCTCGCAGGCAAAAAGGAATAATTGCGCAATGGCATAATTTCACACAGCAACAATGACCGCAAGGCGAGATATTGGACAGGAATGAAAACACTAACGCTCTAGACAACAGGCAAAACCTGAGAATCCTTGCAATCTTTTTGATTGTCCAGTTCACTGGATTGCTCATCGCCACGCAGGTTTACAACGGGCTGCCGATACAATCCGTAAAGCAGCTTTCATCCCAGGCGCCGCAGTACACCCCAATCACCTTCATACTCACCTATGCGGGAATGTTCACGGTATTGACGCTCGTGCTGATATTCCTGATGCGCAGGGGCAGCTCAAGAATACTTCTCGTATTCGAGGCGCTTGCTGTGCTTGCCGGATCGTTCTTTCTCTCCACCTGGGTCATCGGCCTCCTTCCGTATTATTTCCCGCAGATATCTCTGCTCGGCAGCGCAGTTTTCCAGCTCGCAGTACCCGCGATTCTTGCAATATCAACCCTCATAGTCAAGTATAAGGTGCCCAGATCAAGGAATCTTGTTACCGTCATCTCCGTCATAGGGATAGGAATGACAATAGGATTCTTCATAGGATTCATGCTCGGGCTCGCCTTCATGTTCGTCCTTGCAGTCTACGACTATATCGCGGTTTTTGTCACAAAGCACATGGTGACGATGGGTCAGGAGGCGCTGCGGATGAACCTGGCGCTTATGGTAGTCACCAACGAAGGCGAGGCACTCCCAAAAAGCTCCCTTACAAAGGAGCAGCTCAAAAACTACAATATGCAGAAACAATTCCTCGACAAAAACTACAGGGGCACCATGCGGCAGCTGAAAAGCAGGAACCTGATACCGATATTGATGCCCAGAGGGTTAGGCAACGGTGACATGGCTGTGCCGCTGATGCTCTCTGTCGCCGCATATACTCAGTTCCTCAACTTCACGGTAAGCATAGTAATAATAATCGGCGCCGCGCTGGGGCTGGTTCTCACGTTCGCAATACTCAAGAGATATAGGCAGATGCTGCCCGCGATACCCCCGCTGCTCTTCGGCATACTTGTCGCGCTCGGTGCATACTTCCTGATCTTTGGATTCGCCTGAAATGCGTGCCCATCAGTTAAATTAAAATATGTTCATTCGGATAATATAGATATTATGAAAACCTCTATTCTACTTGCGGTGTTGTTTGCAGCCTTTCTGTCAGTGCAGGCGGGAGCCCACACCGTGATAGGCACGGCATCAATCCACGCACCCGCAGTAATTATATCCAATAATACCGGGAGTCTCACGCTGATACTCCTTACGGTGACTTCTGGCAATGGAAATGTAAATGTGACAGGTCCGCAGATAGTTGCCGCATCCACCGTACAATCCGCCCAGGTTGCGGCAAAATACGCCGCAACGTACCTGAACCTGAACCCCGACAGCTACAATTTCACATACACAATAACAGATGCAGGGGAGAATGTCTCCGGCCCGAGCGGCGGGACGGCGATGGCGCTGCTGGCGATATCCGCATTGTCCGGAAACAGGCTACTGAGCAATTTCACTGTGACCGGCACCATATCCCCAAATGGCGCGGTGGGCCTGATAGGCGGAGCCTATGATAAGGCCCAGGCAGCGAAACGCGCAGGCATGGAATTCATCCTGGTCCCGAGCGCCCGCGGCGATCCAGCGGAGCAAGAGCTCTACAGCCTAGTGCAGAGCACGATGGGCATACCGCTCATACAAGTCACCAATGTAAGCCAGGCCGCCGCATACGCCTTCGGAAAAGCGAGCCCGGTTGGCGCCGGAACAAATTTCTCACTATACGCCAATTACAGCATTGGCAAGATCCAACTTCCGCAATTGAACTGCAGCAACGCATGCAACCAGTCGGAGTTCAATAAACTCACCGCATTCACGTTCAATTTCACCAATGCGTCCATAGAGAAACTGGGCAAGACGGGCAACTTCAGCAACATCACCTCACAGATGCGGGAATTGCAGGGCGAATACGCCGCACTTTCCGCAAAAGGATACCTATACGCTGCATCGGATCTCTCTTTCCTAAACTACATAAATTCATACTACTTCAACAGCTACATGGCAACAGAGAGCTCGGGATTCTCGACCTTGCAGAGCACGAACTTTTACTGCAATTCCATAATACCTCCTCAGACCACGCTCTCCAACTATGAATATGTTATAGGGGGCGAACTCAGGCAGACCTGGGGCGAATTCACGGCCAACCAGACAATCGCGCAGTATAATTCATCGGTGCAAACAACAGATGACGTCCTTCAGGCGATGAAACAGGCGGGCACCGCGAACGCATGGTGCAGGGCGGCGAACGAGATGTACAAGATAGCCGTGTTGATGAACGGCACCGACGTGATTCCATCGCAAAACCTCAGCAGCATAGCATACGGGAGGATAAACAGGGCATCCGGAGAAGGAAGCAGCATATATCTCTCTACGGCAAAGGAGGCGTACGCCGTGCAAAACTACCCATTGGCGATAATAGACGCGGACTACGGCTACGCAATACTGAATGCCTCAGCAACAAACATGAGCACCGCGCAGATCCTCAAAAGCACCGGCAGAATAATAAAAAATGCTACGTATGGGATATGGGCAACCCAATTCTCAGATGAGGCGCTCTTCTATATACAGGAAGCGAACATGCAGTCCAGCAACGCGTCTGCCGCAAGGGGATACGCAATAGAGGCATACCAATCAGCGCTCCTCGCATCGCAGCTGAGCACGGACATGGCCATCATCCACGGCAGCCTGGTCCCCGGGACCGGTACACAGAAGATAAACCAGGGTGGATCGGTCCAGGTTGGCACCCAACCGCTCTCAGTACCGGTTAGCATACTGCTTGGCATAACCGTGGTCATGGTGACGCTCAACATAATCCTGTTCATGGTTATAATAGGACTCATGCTCCCGATATTGAGAATGCAAAAAGGATTGCAGGCAAAAAGGCGCCAGAAGCCGAGGCGCCCGGCAAAAGGATAGGCAAATGATTAAATACTGTTCCGATATAAACTTTTTGATGGTTTAGATGGTAGACATAGTTCCAGGAAAGACGTGCGTTTCTTGCGGAAGGCTCACTCACCAGTATACGGAGTTCAAGTGCCCTAAGTGCGGCAAGGGCACGATAATAAGGTGCGAGCACTGCAGGGAAATAACCAATTCTTACAAGTGCACAGTGTGCGAGTTTGAGGGACCATAATGGCGAATGTAGCCACCCTGTTCAAGGTGTATCCAAAGGACGACAAGGCGGACTCCGTGGCATCTGAGATAAAGAGCAAGCTCAACCCGAAAGGCATGCAGACGGAGGACATAGGCTTCGGCATAAAGGTCATCAAGGTCCTCTTCACATTCGATGATTCGCAGACGAGCTCGTCGAAGATAGAGGAGAGCCTAAAGGCTCTTGCAGGAGTGGGTGAAGTCGAAGTGGAAGAAGAAAGCCTGGTCTGACCTCCGCAAATCATGCCCCAATCAATGCCAGATCCCTGCCCGACAACCACCAGTTTCTATATTCTCAATTGAAAATCTTGTGGCATTCCAACAAGAACAGCGCAACGCCCCGTCCAACACAGCAATATATTTAAATATGTTATTGTAGTAATATATACTACAGATGAACATGGAGACAAAATCCGTTGTAATAAAAAAATTGGCATGCCTCAGGTGCGGACATGAATGGTTTCCCAACAAAACTGCGCTCCCGCGAGCATGCCCCTCGTGTCACAGTCCATATTGGGACAGACAAAGAATGTTAAACGCTAAGCGGATTGCAGTGCATAAGACAGATAGGTACAGAGTTAACATAGCGATATTAAGGAAGAGACTCGGAATGTCAAAACTTAAATCAAAAATAAAAGTAACCAGGAGTGACGAGAAACACATTTACTCCATAAGAGCTAAAGAACGCGCACGGGCCAGCATCGCATGACCGTATTGGATACAAGCACAGTGATAGAACGCGTCAAGGGCAGCGAGCCGATATCGGAGAATACTACGGTGATTACCCTAATAGAATACCCCCCGCTTTTTGAGTACTCCAAATTTACCGGAGACGTACTTTATCCTGCCCCAGAAGATTTTAGCGAAGCCATAGAGCTGCAACGCAGGCTTAGGAAATTCGGCATGACAAAGGGTGCCTCCGACCTGATCATCGCAACCATATGCATAAGAAACAAGGAAGAGCTCATTACAAATGATGGCGACTTCAAGGACATAACCAAAATATCTGCTTTGCGGCTTCAGTGATTCTTTATACGGGTGCGGCCATATTCATGCGGCAACCGCGCCAAAAGAAATCATTATAAAACAAAACCTGTATTAATATTTCATAGCGGGAAATCCCACATGCTCTAGCAGTGGGAGGATGTCACTATTAATCAGCAGCTACCCACTGATAAGAAATGAAGAAGCCCGCAAACTCCTATCCTTCAGATAGGAGTAAGGGCGTGTAGTAAGGTATATAAAAATGAAATGCGATATCAAAGGCATGGACTGCATAAGGGCATACAAGTTTAGGCTTGCCCCTGACAAAAAGAGGCAGGACATTATAGATAACTCGCTTATTCTTTCACGGCAACTCTACAACAAACTCTTGGAAAAAATCATAAATGCAAGAAAGAAAGACCCAAAATCTAAATTATCCCAGAATACAATCAATTTGTTTATGCGTGAAATACTGAACGAGGATGAAAGATTCTACGATTTGTATTCCCATGTCCGTGTAGATATAAGAAACAGAATGTTGAAGACCTATCAAAATTTCTTCAGGAGATGCAAGGCAAACAAGTCGGGGAAGAAGGGGTTTCCACGTTTCAAAACAAGGGACAAATACAATTCGATAATGCACATAGAAAATAACGGTTCATTTTCAATAGATAAGGATAGGCTCAGAGTTTCAAAGATAGGAACGATGAAGATAATCCAACATAGGAAGATCGAAGGAAAGATAAAGACGATGACGATAAAAAAGGAGGCGGGAAAATACTATGCTATTTTCACTGCAATAAAGGACATCGAGATTCCAAAAGTAAAGGATACCAATCCAGTTGGCATAGATATGGGTTTGAAAAAATTTGCAGTTCTTTCAGATGGAACAAAGATAATTAAACCAAACTTTAGGAAGAACCAAGAAAAACATATTGCAAGATGGCAGAAGATAGTCGCAAGGAGAAAGAAGGGTTCAAGGAGGAGGCAAATCGCAAAGGAGAGGATGAACAGGGAATATGAAATTGCAAATAATCAGACAAATGACTATTTGCACAAGGTTACAGGTAAACTAATCAAATCAGGATATACATCATTCGCAGTCGAAAAATTGCAGATTCAGAACATGACAAAGAATCACACACTTGCAAAGTCAATCAATTATGCTTCATGGAACAGGTTTTTCCAATTGCTTTCATACAAGGCTGAAAGTGCTGGTATGAAAGTGGCAGAAGTAGATCCAAGAAACACATCAAAGACGTGCAGTAATTGTGGCAATATACAGAGTATGCCACTATCAAAACGAATCTACTTCTGCGAAGGATGTGGAATGCAGGAAGACAGGGACATAAACGCGTCAATAAATATACTTGAAAAAGCTACCGTGGGACACACGGGAAGTCACGTTCGGGGAGATAATGTAAGACCTCAAAGGGAGGCTGTCGTCGAGGAACTGAAAACATACTCTGCAAATGCAGTCCATGTAAGTGCAGAGGAAGCTCCTAACCTTTAGTTAGGAGAGGATGTCACCCTATGATAGATTCCCTGGAGATAACGAACTGGAAGACGCACAAGAAGACAACGCTCAGGTTTCAGAAAGGCGTCAACGTGCTTATAGGGATAATGGGCGCCGGCAAGAGCTCGGTTGTCGATGCGATAACCTTCGGGCTCTTCGGCACGTTCCCAGCGCTGACCAGCAAAAAGATAACCATTTCGGGATTGATAACAAACAGGCCGAGCCGCGAGACTGACGCCGAGGTCAAGCTCGGATTCATGGTAGACAACGACAATTATACGGTGACCAGGAGGATAGGGGAGGGCGGGAACAGTGCAAGGCTGGACAGGAACGGCAGCCACGTGCAGACGCAGCCGACCAAGGTCACGGAGGAGATAGAGGGTGCGCTGAAGATAGATTACGACACATTTTCAAGGGTGGTGTACGCCGAGCAGAACAGGCTGGATTATTTCCTCGATCTTCCAAAAGGGGAGAGGAAGCGCCAGATAGACCACATGCTAGGCCTGGATACCTTTGCTACGGCAGAGGAGAACACGACAACGCTGATCAACAGCATAAAAAGCACGATAAGTTCCGACGAGTCAAGCATGCAGCAGTTCGACCCCAAGGAGATCAAGGCGCAGCTGGAAAAATCCATCGGGGACAGGGATGCGGCTCTTGCGGAGAAAGTGAGACTTGCAAAGCAGGAGACCGAACTGAAATCAGGGGTGGAGCTGACAAGAAAGGAGTACGAGCTCGTGAAAAAACAGCTCTCGCAGAAAAAGGCGCTATCAGAGGAGGCCACAAAGCTCGAGAGCAGGATAAGCACAATCAGTGACGAGATAAAGAAGATAGAGTCAATGAAGATCGATGCGGAAAAAGCCAGCGACAATCTGAAAAAGCAGGAGGCGCTGGAAAAACAGGCGCTCAAGCGCATAGAGGAGTTCAGGAAGAAGGAGAGGGAGGTGAACAAGAAATTATCCGACGCAGAATCAGACCTCGAATCAAACCTGAAGAGGGAGAAGGAGCGTGACAGGCTGGCAAGGGAGATAAGGGACAAGGATGAATCGGGGACAAAGAAGGAGCTGGACAGGGCGCAAGCCGAACTGCAGATCCTGACAAGGGAGATCGGGCTGAAAAAGGGCAAGAGCTCGGAGCTTGAGAGCCAGCTCAGGGAGCTTGAGAAGCACATAAGCAAGTGCCCGATCTGCGACCGGGAGCTCGATGAGGATACAAAGAACAGATTGGTCGGGGGGAAGAGGTCGATGACCGAGGCGCTTGCAAAGGAGATAAAGAGGTCTGAGCAGGAGGCATCCGAAATGGCAAGCGCGATAAAGAAGATGACGGAGGAGCACAACGCGCTTGTTTTGGCAAGCAAAAAGCTTTCAGAATTCAAGGATCTTGACGGGCTGCTGGAATTGGGCAGGAAGGCGTGCGCGGAGCTGAAGGGGCAGGCCGACGCGCTGCAAAAGGATTCTGAAAACATTAGCAAGGATTACAATTCGTTGAAAGACGCGCTCGCCAAGGCCCGTGCGGACGTCCAAACGGCTGAGAGGAAGAAAAGCTACGAAGCCGAGGTGAAAGAGGCATCCGAGAGGCTCGCCCTGAAGAGGAAAGAGATAGACGGGATTAAGGCGGATGAGAAATCGCTCTACAGCATGCAGGAAAGGCTTACCGGGCAGAGCTCGCTGCTCTCCGAAGTCTCATCTAGGCTGGAAAGCGGGCAAAAATACATTGCCAGCCTGGAGTCCCAGATAAGGGAGAAGGAGAAACAGGCTGCCGAATACATGAAAATAGAGAAGGGAATAGAAAGGAAAAGGGCGCAGATAAACAATCTCAACAAGTTCAAGCTAGCGTTGCTGGACACCGAGGCGTTCCTCAGGAACCGCCTTGTCTCTTCGATAAACGGGACCATGCAGGAGCTGTGGCCAAAGCTTTATCCATACGGCGATTACCAGGGCATAAGGCTCAATGCGAAGAAGGACGACTATCTTCTGGAGGTCGACACCGGCTCCGGAGAGGAGCCCTGGATAACAGTGGACGGTATCGCGAGCGGGGGCGAAAGGAGCATAGGGTGCCTTGCGATGAGGATAGCGCTGGCCATGGTGGTGGTGCCAAACCTGAAATGGCTCATACTTGACGAACCGACCCACAACCTCGACAGTACAGGCATATCCAAGCTTATCGAGATACTAGGCGATAGCCTCCCTGGCGTTGTGGAGCAGATATTCATAATAACCCACGACGACAACCTCAAGCAGATAGCCTCTGCCAGGGTTTACCAGTTCGAGCGCGACAAGGGCGTGAACGCCCCTACCTCCGTGTCGGTTGTATGACGCTGCACCTCCTAAATACCATCATACTTCTTACTGCTTGCCTCAAAAGGGATTTATTAATAACTAGCCATGCATTATCTGCTAGCTTGGGCTGCTTAATTAGTGAAATAGATGCATCATCAAAAAGGAAACGCGGTGCTAAGGCTCATCCTGTTATTAATAGTCATTAACACGTCCTTCATGTATATGATGTATGGGAACAGCAACGTCGTAGTGGTCAGCGCAGACGTTGGCGTGATCTGCCCTTTCAGCCTCACGCTTTCGCCTTCGTCACTGTATGTGAAGCAGGCGGGCGCATCCATACCATACTCCATAAAGGCCCTGACCCAATGCACCACATCCGTGACAGGCAACCTGATCGTGGAAAACACGCTCACAAGCAATGTCTATGATACCATAAACGCAAACTTTGCCAATGTGGGCCAGACGCCGACAAACGGATTCTTCACCATAAGCCCGAGCGTGCTACAGCTTGGCACCAGCAAGGCAACATTCACGGAGAATTCCCTCAACACCAGCAACTCCACTTCCGCCTCGTTCCCGGTGTTTAGCGCTGCAAACATACTTATACAATCGTTAAACGTCTCCCCATCATCCCCAAGCGTCGGCTCCGATATAACCCTCACTATCAATGTTGTGAACGACGGCAGCCTGGCATCTAGCAACATGATATGGAACGTAAAGATAGACGGCCCGAGCGGATTCACCTACGTGACAAATACCCCTGGACTTTCCGGGCTCTCGCCAGGCGCCAACGAGGTATCAAGCTTCTCGATCAGCGGGGTCACAAGCACCTCAGGGCTATACACCGTCATCTCAAATGTGAGCTACCAGACAACGGTGAACAGCGTTACCGTCAATGAGATTTCCAGCAATGCCATAAACACATACACAGTGCCGTCTCCATCAGGCGGCGGAAGCGGAGGAGGGGGCGGCGGAGGCGGAAGCGGCCAGCAGAGGCCCATCATAAACCCAATCAATAGCACCTGCTTCCAAGTATCAAACATAGCCCAGCTGAACACGTTCAGCGTGACGATACTGGGACAGACGGTAAGGGTCACAGACAATTTCATAACCCCCAATTATACCGGGGTGACGGCGAACGGCAACTTCCTGGAGCTATACCCGGGATTAAAGTTCTATGTCAATGGCACCACTGGAATAACATTATTCCTGAAAAATGTGTCGTACATACCAGTGCTGCATACGGTCACCATTGATATATGCCAGTCTTCGCCCGTTCCAACCGGAATATCATCTCTTGCATATACGTCGATGCCATTGGTAACATCGGTAATTGCAGGCAACAGCACTGTAGCATCGATAGGATTGCGCAACGCCGGCATAACCCCCCTGTGGGCCAACATAACCATCCCCAGACTTCCATACGGGACAATCAGTCTTTCTGCAAATTCGATATACATGCTTCCCGGCCAGACACTGCTTGTACAAATGCTGTTCCACGCCTTTAACGACACGAGTGGCTCCTACATAACTCCTGTAAATATAACGGTGACCGCCCAGGGAGAGAGTCCGGCGTCCAGCAAATTCTACATCGGCTTCACAATAGTGCAACCACAGTCAAAGGCCCCCGACGTGCTTCGAAGCACCTCATTTATTGAATCAGGCCACCAGATACTTACCCAGTACAGCATATACAACCCGACCAATGCCCCGATATACAACGCCAGGCTCACCGCCCTCCTGCCCGCCAGCATAACAAACAGCACCAACAAGATACTGCTCAGCGGCCCGGTGGGCAACATAACAACCATAAATAGCCAGTACATACTCGGGTGGCGAATCCCGGTCCTACAGCCGCATGGGACTTCGATATTTTCTTTTGCGGTCAGCAACGTATCGACTCCGGAATACTTCTTCAGCCCCATAACCACGTTTTCCGTACTTGTGGTGAACAACGCATCCAATGTTAGGATATTTGACCTCCACGTTCCAACATTCTATGTAGGCCAGCAATACAATATAACCCTAAGCTCGTTATACACAGGAACGAATCAGACCAACCTGACTATATCTCTCCAGCCTCCTCTTGGCGTGGCAGTCAGGAACCAGGCGCAGGTCTACAGGGTGTTCCCAAACACAATGATGCAGACCAACTTCTACGTGTATCCCATATCCGAGTCTGGCACCTACCTATTCCAGCTCACGATAAAGGGAGGCGGCGTGAATGGAACGTACTCCATACCAGTGGTGGTGCTCCAGCAGAACCAGCTCCTGCCCCCGGCAAGTAACCAGACTGGCACCGGATCCGTGTCGCAGGGGCTCGGCGACTATATTCCATATATCGCGGCCGGCGCGGTCATAGCGCTGTTGGTAGCAATACTATTAATATCGGCCTACGGGAGGGCCAGAGGTTCTAGGTACAACGTGCGTAGGGCAGAGGAGCTCTCCAAGGTGAAGCAGAGGGTGAGGCGCGATCTGGACAACGAGTCAAAATCCGACACTAATAGGAGGGTGCCAGATGATGAAATCCCCTCGGAACGCTAAAATTATTAATACTATCCTTCCTAGTCCTATCAGCGGCAAATAGGTAATCGGCGATTAGGCAATCGGACAGCGACGACCTTCGACTAGCAGTGGCGTTACATGGCAGAACCATACATAATACGGATATCTTCCCAAAAAGGGGGCGTGGGGAAAAGCATAGTGGCGATAAATTTTGCAACCTCCCTCAAGGCGCTGGGGCACAAGGTGCTGTTGATAGACTCAGACTTCTCAAATCCGTCTATAAGCGTGTATCTCGGACTTGAAGACGCCAATATAGGCTACAAGGAGGTCTTTATGGGGAGGGTGGACCCGGTCAGGGCGATAATACCTCACTCTGCCACCGGCCTGAGCATTCTGCCCGGCACGATAAGCGCAAGGCAGTTCGTGCCGAACAGGAGGGAGGTGGATGCGCTGATCCCGAAGATAAAAAGACTCAACTACGACTTCATAATAGTTGACACACAGCCGGGCTACCTCGCCCCCGAGGTGCTAAAGATGTATGGCGAGGCGCTGATAGTGACGACACCGGAGATGTCAAGCCTTCTGGCTGCGATAAAGCTGGCGCACGTTTACAATAAGGAGCAGCTCAGGCACAACCTGGTCGTAAACAGGGTGAGGAACAGGAAATACGAGCTCAGCATAAGCGAAATAGAGGAGATATACGAGAACAGGGTTGTGAGCGTGCTGCCCGAGGATGAGATAGTGCCGCTGAGCGTGGCTGACCACATACCCGCATATTCGATGAACAGGAGAGCACAGTTTTCGAGGGCGATAGGCTCGATGTCCAGGATCTATAGCGGCAAGGCCGCCGGCAGCGTGGCGGAAAAGCAGGGCAGGGATGCCGAAGGCGGTGGCCTACTGGCGTTCCTGAGGAGGCTGCTCGGCCTTCGATGATATGATACTGTAATTCGATATTTATTCCGCTAATTTTCAAAAACCGAAGGATTTAAATACTAACGTTTATATTTTTAGCTGAAAGGCGATACACATGGCACGTTTAAGCGGTAATAGGGCCCATAAGGGCAATAAAGTCAGGGATTTTGCCACGGTTTCCGTGGCAATGCTGGTCGTATTAGCATTGGCGTTCACATTTTTGTCTATTACAAATATCAGGATAGCCGCTGCAAACTCCACATCAAGCAATGTTGCAGCGTCTGTAAACGTGCTATCATATTGTGAAATTGGCGGAGTGCCGAACACAATAAACTTCGGCAGCATAACCAACGGCCAAAGTCATGACACTAACTCGCTTATAACTGCGAATACCATCGGCAATGCGAATGGCAATATTCTTGTATATGGTACAACATGGGCATATTTGAGCAGCAACTCCTTCGATATAACCAATACGCTATGGAACCCCACCAGCCTGAATTCGAATGGAGGTAATGCGCTCACTGCATCTCCAGTGAATACGCTTATAACCTTGGTTCCAGTGGACGATGCAACAGGGACAAACAACATATACTTTGGAGTTAACGTGCCTTTAGGACAGGCGCCAGATACATACACACAGACCATAACATTGCAAAATTCGTGTAGCGGCTCTGCCAACACATTTTCCATAACAGCGACTTTGACAGTTCCGGGACAGTGCTTCATACAATTAAGCAATACTGCAATAGCATTCGGCAACATCAATCCTGGCTCAAATACGCCTTACACAAGCAATCTGGTTGTTGATAATGGTCTTGATAATAATGTTCCATCTAACATCCTTGTGGAGGGCTCATCATGGATATCCGGAAGCGGTAACTTCTTTGTATCAAATACCGTATGGGCGACCACGAATGTCGCATACACCCAAACGCCGTCATCAACTGAAAATCCACTACAACTTTATCCAGGCAATCTCATCAACACGAACATCGAGATACCATATCCGCCAACAAGCAGCAGCAATAACATATACTTCGGCGTTGCGGTACCTCCTGGGCAACCTGCAGGCGTTTACACACAGAATATATTGCTAGAGAACTCCTGCTAACGTAGGTAAAATTCATGAATGGAGAAAGTTCGCACGGCTTCAAGTTAATAAGGATATTGCCATTTATTTTGGCGATATCTCTTATGTATGCGCCCTTCGCCAGCGCCCAGCTCGGGGAAATTGCAGGCCAGCTGAACTTCCAGGTCCAAATAGGCCACAATCAAACCATCCAGCTCCATCTGCTCAATGAAGGGAATACGTCCATAGGCGTGCATGTGACTGCCCAGGCGCTCCAGCTCACTTCGAACCGGGTCCTGTCAGCGAACCAGCCAACACCTACTATATTTATCAGTCCCGAGAACCTGACCGTGCCGGCTTATGGCACATCGGCCATCAACATAACAGTGTCCATGCCGCTCGGTGATACACCATATCTTGCGTCGTGGGAAGACATTATTTCTGCACAGGAAGCGACCAACGCCACAAATCCTGGAGGAGCGCTCATACTCCAAGGTGTTGCAAAGATAATCTCTGTTGGCGCAATACCTTCGACCACCACCACCTCTACAATACCTACCACAATAGCACAATCGGCAGGAGCAGGGGTAGGTCCACTCTCCGGCGCGGCTCTGCCCATAGCGGTAATAATCCTCATAATAATCATTGCCATAGCGTATTACTACAGCGCGCGCAGGCCAAAAGGCAGGAAGGCACCAGGCAGGCGAGCAAGGAAGGAGGAGAAGGAGGAAGAAGGGGAGCCGGAAAGCAGGGAGAGCATAACAAGGGAGATAGACAGGCTGAGGAAGCAGAAGGCAAAGCTCCAGGCAGAGATAAGCGCGGCGAAGAGAGGAAGGGCAGGCGGCAGAAGGCTACGCCCGACGAGGAAAAAGCCTTCTTCCACAAGGAAACGCAGCACAAGGACCAGGGCTAGGACCGGAACCGGGGCAAGGGCACGAAGGAGGAGAAGTAGATAGCCACTAAAGTTAATCTGATTTTACGCCGATTTCCATTTATTTATCTTATTCTTGTCCTATTCTCTAGAGCACATCTATTCCAAGCTCTTCCGGTTTCGGGGACCTGCCCAATACACCCTCACCGCCCTTCAATCCTGTGAATATGGCTATGACGGAAACTTTGCCGTTGTAATTCGGGTCTATCCTGGCGCCCCATATGACGTTGGCATTCGCCGAGGTCATCTCGGTGACCCTCCTGCCTATTTCGTTCGCATCACCCAGCGTCAGGTCCTCGCCCCCTATTATCTGCAGCAGTACGGAGCTTGAGCCCTCATAGTCCACATCCAGCAACTTGTTCTTGAAGACATCCCTGCATACGGCATTGACCTTATCCGTGCCGGATCCCTCCCCTACGCTTATGAACGCGAGCCCACCCCCGTTCATTATGGTTTTTACGTCGGCAAAATCGAGGTTTATCAGGCTGGGAGTGTTTATCATTTCGGTTATGCCGCGGGCGGCCCTTGATGTGACCTCGTCGGCTACCTTGAAGGCCTGGTCCATCGTCAGATTGGCGTAAAGCTGGTACAGCCTCTGATTGTCTATCACTATAAGCGTGTCAACATACCTGCGCAGCTGCTCTATCCCCTTCCTTGCTGTCTCTAATCTAACCCTCTCGAGCGCGAACGGTATAGTTACTATGCCTATCACTATCGCGCCGGCCTTCTTCGCCACGTCCGCGACAACGGGCGCTGCGCCTGTTCCGGTGCCGCCCCCCATTCCGGCAGTGACAAATACAAGATTGGAGTCCCTTAGCAGGTCCTCTATCTCCGACCTTGAGAACTGCGCGGCCTTCTCTCCTATTTCCGGGAATCCTCCCGCGCCCAGCCCCCTTGTGAGCTGCGCCCCTATGAGTATCCTTTTTATTGCCGGATTCAGTGTCCTGAGATGGTTGCCGTCCGTGTTGACCGCCGCGAGCATGGCTCCGCGTATGCCCATGTTGGCCAGCCTCTGTATGGTATTGCTGCCTCCCCCTCCGCATCCAACCACGGCTATCTTTGCCTGGAACATTTCAGAATCATTGGAATCATGCGAACTCAACGCGCTATCAACAAGGTCCATTCGGTCACCGTGATAGCTAATACACTCGGAAGATATAAAAAATTGATGAAAAATGCCATTAATCGCCATCGCTATCTTTTTATAGGTATTCCTACTAAACCAGTATTGCGGAATCTCTTTTTAGAGCATTCATCACAGTGTTAATCATGGCAAGACTTAGACCCGGAAGGACGTGCAGGACGCCAAACTCGCAGGCTTGGGCGAGGTACTCGCAGAGCAAGCCGAGGAAGAACTACATAAGGGCGCTGCCGCACACCAGCATACAGATATTCGACATGGGTAAGGACAATGCCGAATACACCACAAAGCTCATGCTGGAGACAATGCAGCCAATTCAGCTGCGATCGAATGCGCTCGAGGCCGCGAGAAGGGTGGCAAACCAGCACCTGGAGGCCGACATACCGCTTGGTTATTACCTGAAGCTCCTCGTGTATCCCCACAACGTGATAAGGGAGCACAAGATGGCGGCAGGAGCCGGAGCGGACAGGGTATCCAGGGGAATGAGCCTTGCATTCGGGAGGCCGATATCTGTTGCGGCGAGGCTGAGGAGGAACCAGGCCGTGCTCATGGTAAAGACAAAAACGGAGAACAAGGATGCGGCCATAAATGCATTGAAGCGCGCCTCGGCAAAGCTATCCGGAACCTACAAGGTAAGGTTGGAGGCAGCGGCTTAATTATTAAGCCCAATTATCAATCCAGCATTCCACAGTGTTGCTTATGCGAATTTTATTGCAGTTCCCTGAAGGGTTGAAGCAGAAGGCGTCTGAATACGCGAAGGAGCTCGAGAAAGAGGGAAACGAAGTATTCATATCCGCATCCCCCACTTTCGGGGCGTGCGACCTTGCCCTTGACGAGATGAGGAACATAAAGGCCGACAAGCTCGTCCACTTCGGCCACGCCGAATTCCACCACGTCGACGCGAACGTCGAGTACATACCGTATTACATTGACGCCCCAACGGCATTGCTTCCAGAGTCCTTGGATATCCTAAAGGCGTACAACACAATTTCACTAATCACTACTATCCAGCACATCCACCAGCTGGAGGCCATAAAACGCTTCTACGAGGACAACGGCAAGAAAGTCATAATAGGCAAACCATACGGTTTTGCAAAGCATCCCGGACAGGTGCTCGGCTGCGACATCGGGAGCGCGGCGAACGTCGACAAGCAGGTGGACGCGCATGTCTATTTCGGTGGCGGGATGTTCCATCCATTGGGAGCATTGCTCAACACATCAAAGCCCTTTTTTGTCATAGAGCCCTTCGAAAACAAAATAGAGAACGTAGACAAATACAGGGAGATATACAGGAAGAGGAGCCGCGGCAAGATAATGCGCGCGCTGAATGCAAGGAGCATTGGCATACT
The DNA here is from genome assembly GCA_027310755.1 of Candidatus Micrarchaeaceae archaeon. Classification (GTDB taxonomy): domain Archaea; phylum Micrarchaeota; class Micrarchaeia; order Micrarchaeales; family Micrarchaeaceae; genus JAJZYD01. The sequence goes on from DAIDAE010000001.1 coordinate 85,276, forward strand.
CGTGAGCACGAAGAACGGGCAGCACAACATGGGTCTAGCCAACATAATCAAGGACAAGGCCAGGAAGGCGGGGATGGATGCGCAGGTTCTTGTTGCAAACACCTTCGACTTCATGTCGCTGAACAACATGCTCCAGTTCGACGCATTCGTCAACACCGCATGCCCCAGGATATCCATAGACGATACTGATAGGACCAGGGCGCCGCTGCTCAGCGCAAATGAGCTTATGGAAGTGCTGAGGATGAAGGCCGAGATGGTGGCCTTGCACGGAAAGCGATAAAAGTAACGCGGCAGCCCCTTCAGGTCACTTTCGTATTAAGGGTGGCGACCTTTACCGTGTACCATGGGTTTGAAACGGCAGCCGGGGCCGTGCTCCCCGTCGTATAATTCATCCATATGTATCCGGAGAACGCGGTGCTTATCGGGGATCCGAACCCTACAAATTTTCCATTGTTGCCAATGCATGGGAGATCGTTTGCGCCTGCAGCAGCGCCTATGCTCAATGTTGCCCCGCTCGCAAGCGAAGCCCCCCCGGTTCCCAGCGTCGGCATCCATGATCCGCCTGAGGTTATGTCATTAAACGCAGCGCCGCTCGGATAACCCTGGCTATTGGATGTGGCAGCGCACGCCATGGCTATGTTATATATCGGTATTCCAAGATTTTGCCCGAATGTGAAGGCCAACCCGTTGTTGGTCGCCGTGTTCTGCAGGGCGGCGTTTTGGCAATAGAAACCAGGGGCGGCGATGCACGCCGAGCCTATCAAGCTTCCTCCGCTGAAAACGCCGAGCTGGAAGAGCGCTCCAAGCACAACCGCAATAATTAGTATGGCCCATCCGTAGGTCATAAGGTATTCCATGGCGCTCTGCGCCCTGATTATCGGCATATAGTTAATCTTTAATATCGTTAAAGCTAAAAACCCTGCCAGTAGGCACTATGGGGAACCAAGATAAAAAAGAAAATGAAGCGGTACCGAAAGATACCGCTTTCAATATGCTTATACTACCTTCAATGACAGCGTTGCCATCTTCACCGTGTACCATGGGTTTGACCCGCCCGGGGCAGAGCCCTGCGTGGTGTAGTTAAGCCATAGGTATCCGCTGAACGACTGGCCTATTGTCGCCGTCCCTGACAATGCCGGGCTGAGCGCGCTTCCCAAAGCCACTCCAGTCGAGGTGTAGCATGGCAAAGTGGATATGCTAAGCGTCTGTCCGCTCACGATTGCGTTGTAGCTCAGGCCTACTGTGTTCGCCTGTGCTACTCCAGCCGTAGATATTGGCGAAAATGCAGCCATGTTTGCCGGCAATCCTGTTGATCCGGACGTTGCGGCACATGCCATCTCAATATCATATATCGAGCTCCCTGTATTCTGACCGAATTGGAATGAAAGCTCACCGTTCGAGTTCAACGCAGGACCAGAACATAGATACCCTGGAGAGGCGACGCAGGCTGTTCCCACGAGGGAACCTCCGCCGAAGACTCCTAGGGAAAACAATGCTCCCAGAACCACAGCTATAATCAATATAGCCCATCCGTAGGTCATCAAGTATTCCATAGCGCTCTGCGCTTTTGGGTTTTTTCTTCCTAACATGATTTCACCGAATTCTCGAATAATACTAAAAAAGCAATATATATAAACCTTTACTAATCGGCGGTAGTACATGATAAACGGAAGTTTCCAACGCAAAACCAGTAGTGGCCCGTGCGGCACGGATTGAGAAATAATAAATACCTTAACTGCCACTTTCCATCCGTGTTTCTATGAAGGAAGATCTCAATCCGTTTAAAATAGCGCAGCAGCAGTTGGACAACGCCGCTCAAATAATGGATCTTGACCCGGCAGCCCACGCAATACTCAGGGAGCCTAAAAGGATATTGATAATGAGCATACCTGTAAAACTCAGCAGCGGCAAGACACGGGTCTTCACCGGTTTCAGGGTGCAGTACAATGACGCCAGGGGGCCCGCAAAAGGCGGCATAAGGTTCCATCCGGAGGAGACTTTGGATACAGTCAAGGCGCTTTCTGCATGGATGACATGGAAATGCGCGCTTGCAAACATACCCTTTGGGGGAGGAAAAGGGGGCATAATCTGCGATACGAAGAAGATGAACGAGAGAGATCTCGAGCTCCTTTCCAGGGCATATGTAAGGCATCTGGGCAGGGACATGGGTCCAGAAGTAGACATTCCCGCCCCTGACGTGTATACTACACCACAGATAATGGCATGGATGCTTGATGAGTACAATAACATAGTAAGGCATAACGAATTCGGTGCAATAACCGGAAAACCTGTTGAGGTCTGGGGGAGCCAGGGAAGAATGGATTCAACAGCCATGGGAGGAATATTCGTGCTTAGGGAAGCCGCAAAAATGTTGAAGATGGATCCCAAGAAGGCCACAATAGCGGTCCAGGGGTTCGGAAATGCAGGAAAGTATGCATATACCCTTTCAAAGAAAATAATTGGATCAAAGGTGGTGGCAATAAGCGATTCTGAAGGAGGAGTCTACGATCCAGATGGTCTCGACCTTGCAAAACTGGAAGAGGCAAAGGAGAAGACAGGCAGCGTCCAGGGTTACAAGAGCAAGAATGCAAAGAAGGTATCAAACGAGGAACTACTCGAGCTCAAGGTCGATATCCTGATTCCTGCTGCAATAGAAAACCAGATTACAGGAGAAAATGCAGACAGGATAAAGTGCAAGCTTCTGCTCGAACTCGCAAACGGGCCCGTAACGCCGGAGGCAACAGATATACTATTCAAAAAGGGCATAATAGATCTCCCGGACTTTCTGGTCAACAGCGGTGGAGTTATCGGATCATACTTCGAATGGGTGCAGAACCAGACCGGCGATTACTGGGAGACGGATCTCTTCTACGCAAAGCTAGACAAGATAATATCAAAGTCCTTCCATGATACGATGGACGTCCAGGCTGCTTACGCCGCCAAGGGCAAGAAGATAAATCCGAGGATGGCGGCCTACATCATTGCGCTGGATAGAGTGGCAAAGGCGATGAAGGCAAAGGGCTGGTATTGATGCCATGGCAACAGTAGCCACACTGGTAGAGATAATAAGCGACGGCAAGCTCCTCCTGAAAAGAGCGACTAGGGGAATCAGCAAGAGCAAGTGGAACGGCGTTGGAGGCAAGCTGGACCAGGGCGAAACCCCAGAGCAGAATGCTGTGCGAGAGACGCTGGAAGAGACTGGATTGACTGCAAGCAACCTGTTTTATCATGGACTTATAAATTTCCACAACTACGGCAAGGATGATGTCGATTTTGCAGTCCATCTTTTCTCAACAAAAGATTTCTTGGGCGAGATGAGCCTGAAAAGCGATGATGGCGGAGAGCTTCAATGGTTCCCGATAGATAAATTACCCATGGAGAGCATGTGGAAGGACGATGAGTATTGGATGCCGCTGCTGTTGCAGGGAAAGAAGTTCGATGCCGACTTCTACTTCGACGAGACAAACAAGAACATAATAAGGCACGAGATAAAGGTCAAAAAATAACTCATTTTCTGAGATGGAAGCTCGGCGTGTCCAGCAACCTTTTCAGGTATGCCAGTGTCAGATCCATGTCGTAGCACCACATGCCCCCGAAAAACAGGAATGCCCCCTCAGGATCTCCCTCAAGGTGCTTGTCAAGCACGCGGACGGAGTACCATTCCTCCGGCGCCTTTTCCAACATACCCCTAATCTCATCAAATTTTTCCTTTGACTTCCCTTCCATCATTTCATAGTCTTTTGGCACGTAGAGGCGCGCCGCTATCTTATTATGATTCATTTTCTCCTTCCTGGCTGAATCCGCATGCGCGCCCGGATCCCTTTCCCTTACCTCTCCTTCCATCAATTCCATAGATGAGATTTCTGAGTATTTATTAACCATGCATGGATTGCCCTAGAACCACGCAGCAAGTATTGCGGCCGCGGCCAGTATTCCGACGAAGGAGTGCATGCTGGTTATCATGAAGTACTTTGCATTCCTGCCTTCAAAGAGCACGCCGGTCATCTTGTCCGTGACCACGAATCCCAGCCACATCAGGAGGCCTATCTGCATTGCGTCCCCAATGCTAGCAGTATTGAACACATGGATGAATATGGATAGCACAAAGATCATTATGAAGGAGGTGATGAAGGCGATTGCGTATGTCCTAGCCATAACCGACGGTTTTGGCCTTTTCATCTTGTCCATGTCCATTCCGATGGACCGCGCCCACCGCCTTCCAAAGAGCGACGGCGAGAACCAGAAGGCTCCTATCGCAAAATAAACCATGGCAGCTGCAAGTATCGCCCACCAGTTAAGTTCCATCACGGGTAACATAGGAACACCGTGAATAACTCAAAAAGAAGTCTTATTAAACTTCAGGTCTGTCACATCCCTCCCGTGCTGCCCCGACCTGTCAAATATCTCAACAAGGTTGGTGTTACCCAACTCAGTGCCATCAATCTCCAGGATCTTTATCACCGACTTTATCTTCTTTGCCGTGCCCGCCTCAATTTCTATATAGGGCTTGACCCCTGGCCATCTAATAATGTCTATCTCTGCGCCGCGATACGCCCATTTTTCCACTATATTCTCCTGGTAATATCTTGGTCTGCCCTTCCCCCAAAGCTTCGATATTATCTTCTCCGCATTGTCAAAATCAGCCACTTCCAGTTCTATCTCCTCCGTATTTGCCAGACCCTTTCCCCTTCTGTATTTGTAGGTAAGCGTGCTCTTTCTGCCATCGGTCCTTATTCTTATGAATTCATCATAGCTCTTGGCAATCACATTCGGGTGCATATCGAATACGTGCCTCCTATAGAAAACCTTTCCGAGATACTTTGCACCGGCCTTCTTCAGGTTGGCGCGGAGACTCTTTTCGTCAAAATCGACTATCTTCGTTTCTATCTCCTTCATTTTCCCACTCAAATGTGACGCCGGGTGCGAGATTCGAACTCGCGGAAGCCATTTCTGACTAAACAGCTTAGCAGGCTGCCGCCCTACCACTAGGCGAACCCGGCACAGATATGTTTTGCCCACAACTCTTTTATTAATGGCAGAAGTCAGCCTTGCACTATAAACATGCAGCAAGTGAACCTCGTTTCTGCTCGGCTCTGTATCCCAGAAGCATGGCTACGATGCGTTTAAGGTTGCTCCTTCCGGCCTGGCCTGGTTCACGCAGCAAGCCACCACCTGGGGCAAAGCGTCGTCGCTTCCACGGGGGCTCGATACACGCATATTATACTTGGCTGGCATTGGCCCGCCTGAAGGGGATTTGCGGATGGGAAACCCCTAGCTTCCCGCCTATCTGCCAGTATGCTTCTGGATAATGTGCTATAAATAAGTTGGTCTTACAGTGCCATTACTCACGCCTGTATTTTGACACATTTATGCCGAGCAGCAAAGATATTAATATTCCAACAGGCGAATAGTATCATCATAAGCTGGTTTAGCATGAGCGACGAAGAATACAATAAGCTACTCAACAGGGCATTCGAGAAGGCTCCCGACCGCGCCGCAGAGGTCTCCGACTTCAAGATCCCGAAGATAGACATGATCCAGCAGGGCAACAAGTCGATAATCAGGAACCTTTCAGTCATAGCCGACAGGGCGAGGAGGAACCCCGGCGACATCGCCAGGTACGTGAGCAAGGAGCTGGCCGTGCCGGTGAACATAGAGGAGCAGAGGCTGATCATCAGCGGGAAATTCAGGGATGACGACCTTAACAAGAGGATAGAAAAATACTTCGAGGTATATGTAATATGCAGGGAGTGCCACAAACCCGATTCGCACCTCGATGTTGCCGGGAGGGGCATGTTCAATTTCGTTTGCGAGGCGTGCGGCGCAAGGTACGGCATAAAGAGCTATTGATATAATGGCAAGATTCAACAAAGGTCACGATGAAAGGCGCGGCGCGCCGGTCGAGTACAGGCTCAAGCTCCCAGAACAGGGAGAGATACTGGGCACAGTGATAAAAATCGCAGGGGCAACAAAATTCATGGTCAAGTGCATGGACGGGCATGAAAGGCTATGCATAATCCCCGGCAGGCTAAGAAGGAGGTTCTGGATAAAGGAGAATGATGTCGTCATAGTCAGGCCATGGGTCGTCCAAACAAATGAAAGGGGCGACATAGTCTGGAGGTACAGCATCCTAGACATATCGAAGTTAAGGGAAAGGGGAATGCTTAACTGATCCTGGTAGTGCTCCAAGTGCGTAGCATCGGCGTTTCTAGATCGTATTTCGCGCCCTTCTCGGATCTCCGCTTCAAGTCAACCACAATCTCCATCACGGCCGCGCTCTTTTCACCATTTTTGAGCCTGTCCGGTACATGATGAATCTCATCCGCAACTTTCTCAGCAAATTTGCCCTTACCATATTGCGACAAAAGCTCAGCGAGAGCGTCGTCCACAAATAAGACCAGATGTATGTCAGGATAAGCGAGTTTGAACGCGGAGTACTTCCTCACCATCTTTCTAAAAATTATTTCTGGGTCTACCATGTAAGAGTTGTCCGGGTTTTTCGGCACTCCCTTGTCCTCTATCACCACCTGTTTCCCGTCTATTTTTAGCTCTGGTACAAGGTCCGGGAGATATATGTAGGGCCTCCTTCCCCCATCTGTCTTTGTTACTAGGAAGAAAGGCTCAGGGACAAATGATATTGAGGCATTTGCAAGCGCCTTTGCTATCGTCTTTTCACCATAGGAATGATAATCATGGCCACAATGCATATCCTCGCTTTTTCCTTGCAATTCAAACTCGTGCCTAAGGTACTGGTCCATTGAGAAGTCCACAATGCTTGCACCATGCGCCCTTCTCCTATGCCCCTCTCTAAGCTTTATGCCACAAGTAACTCCGTTCCTGTCCTGCCAAGTATAGAAATTGCTTTCGCTAGGAGAAGATATTGACCTTACACCCACAGCCATGATTCAAATAAAAAACTGTGATATATATAGTTTTGCGGTTGGAGAAGAAAGAACCTTTCGCACAAAAAGTTATTTAAGCAAATGTTAACATATAGTATTCCCTATTCCTTAT